>NZ_JAMQOP010000002.1:0-336081 GCF_031624495.1 Halogeometricum sp. S1BR25-6
TTAAGCTCGCCAGCGTGAACGCAAGTACTGGAGTGTGCGAACCTCTGGGAACACGTTCTCGCCGCCTCCCACTCATACTCAAACGCAGACGCGAACGATACTCAACTGCGGATTCATTCGCCCGCGCAGGACCGACCCGCGCGGGCGAGTTTCATTTCGAAAAGCGAAGAGCGACTGCCACGCCCGAGACGCATCTGCCCGTCGTGGACTCGATAGCCGGGGTGCTGCGGACGCCCCGAACCACGCTCAGAATCTGTTCGGCGAGGGATTCCGTCCATTCGCTCTTGGTACCGACTACGGTCTTCGTTTCGCGACGAAACCCGCGCAGTCTGCCGATTAAGCCGAATTAAATCCGGCTAAAACGAGCTATAGTCGGATTTAGATACTATCTCTATTATGTGTATGTAGGGTGTAGATGAGAGTGCAATGCGCATCAAATCACTGACGGTCGTGCTGGCACTGCTGGTCGTGACCGCCGCCCTTCCGGGGGCGGCGAGTGCGGCGACGAGGGTGAGCGTCGACGTCGAACAGGACGAGGCGACGGGCGAAGCGCTCGTCCTCGTCACAGACAACGGAACCGCGGTCGAGAACGCGACGGTGAACGTCACCGGGGAACTGGCGTACGCGGGCGCGGGGACGTACCAAACGGACGCGAACGGGAGCGTCACGCTCCCCGAACCCGCGGAGACGCAGAACGTCACCGTCGTCGCGACGGACGGCGACGCGACGGACGAGACGACTGTCCGTCTCGTCGGCGCCGGACTGACGCTCGACGTCGCACAGGCCGACGACGGTACCGTGACCGTCGGCGTCGCCCGCGACGGTAGCGGAGTCGCGAACGCGACGGTCAACGTCGCCGTCGAGAACGGTAGCTACGCCGCGGCCGGCAACCACACCACCGACGAGAACGGCACGGTCGAACTCGCCGCGCCCGCGGAGAACGTCACCGCGACGGTCACCGCCTCGGAGGCCGACGAGACGGCCACCGAGACGGTGACGCTGCTCGCACCGACGGTGCCGCTCGAGTTGACCGTCGAACAGGATGCCGGCGTCGAAATCGGCGTCTCCCGCGGCGACGGCGCGGTGGAGAACGCGACGGTGACCGTGGCGAGCGCCAGCGACTACGTGGGGACCGGAACCTTCGAGACCGGCGAGGACGGAACCGTCTCCCTGCTCGCGCCGACGGAGAACGTCTCCGTGACGGTGACCGCGACGGCCGACGGCGACACAGTCTCCGAGACGGTCGCGTTGACGACGGAGTTCGTCGGAGAGCAGAAGAACTTCGGACAGGCGGTGAAGACGTTCCTCGACGCACTGCGCGCCGCGGGCTTCAACGGCCCGCCGGGACGGATCATCTCGGACTTCGTGACGGCGAACAATCCCGGTAACGCGGACGACGCGCCGGGCCGGTCCGATGCGGCGGACCGCTCGAACGCGCCGGGCCGGTCTGACGCGGCCGGACAGGGAGCGAACGCTTCCGCGGCCGCCGACCGAGGCGCCGACGGCGAACGCGGGGCGCCGGAGCACGCGAAGAAGGGGAAGAACCCGGACGACTCCGATTCGGACTCCGACGCGCCGGAAGACGACCGAGCGGCGAACGACGCCGGTGAAGACGACGTCGACGAGGACGACGCCGACGGCGCGGACGAGGACGATTCCGACGACGACGAGGAACGCTCCTCCTCGAACCGAGGCAACGGAGGGGGGAACGGGAACGGGAACGGGAACGGGAACGGTAACGGCAACGACAGAAAGAACGAGTAACCGCTCGGAACGCGACCGAACCCGACGTCGATACCGACATCGACATCGACCCGGGTTATCGACGCCCGGGGGTCACGGCTCGGTACGCTCTTTTGCGAGTCGGGTTTCGAGGTCGGAGAGCGGGACGCCCGCGCGCGCGGCGACGCGTTCGGGGTCGACGTCGAAGCGTTCGGACGCACACACCGCGCCGACGGCGACGAGTTCGTTGCGCGTGTCCGGCGGCGACCACGTCGGAACGAGCGGTTCTGACTCGGCCGTCGACTCCAGGGCGGAGACGGCGACGGTGCACACCAACGCCGCGGTCAGCGGGTCGGACCGCGGGTCGCCGGCGTCTTCGCGGGCGCGTTCGACCGCGCCGGCCAGCGCGAAGTAGCGTCGCGCGTCCGACGCTTCGAGCAGCGCCCGTTCGAGGGCGCTGTCGACGACGGCGGACAGGGCGTCCACGTCGGGCGAGTCGGTCACGCCTCGCCCGTCGCTTCGAGGTCCGCGCCGACGACGGTGCCGTCCGGGCGGAGCGTGACGCGTCCGAGCGTCACCGTCTCGCCGTTCGGCGTCTCGGTCGCGATGGCGCGAAGGGTGCGCTCTCGGTCGAGTCGCTCCCAGACGACTTCCTCGACGAGACGCTGGAACTCCTCGGGGTCGGTCCACCCGGAGTCGATGTCCGAGGGGACGCGGACGACGAACTGCAGGTCGGACTCGGTGACGTGGATGCCGACGCCGAACGTGTCCCCGGCGGCGCGGCCGTCGGTGTCTCCGTCCGCGTCCGCCCTCGCCCTCTCGTTCTCGTCTGCCTTCGCGTCCCCGTCGCTGTCGGTCATGTCGGGTCCTCGGGGGCGACGCGGCAAATAATCGGTGGTGCGTCGGGGGAGTCGAAGCGTCGGCACGTCGGCGCGGCGACGACTTGCGACGTCCGGCCCCGTGCGAACTGCCAGCACGGGCCTGAGAGCGAACGGATAGGACGCCTTTTGCCCGCCGAGTAATTTCGAGAAGTCAATGAGCTACAAGATCGGACTCGTCGGCAAACCCTCCGTCGGCAAGTCCTCTTTCTTCAACGCGGCGACGATGAACGACGTGCCCGAGGGCGCGTACCCGTTCACGACCATCGACCCTTCCGTCGGCGAGGCGTACGTCCGCGTCGACTGCGCGGCCCCCGAGTTCGACGAGACTTGTACCCCCTCGGTGGGTTACTGCGACGACGGCACGCGCTTCGTCCCGGTGAAACTCGTCGACGTGGCCGGTCTCATCCCCGGCGCGCACGAGGGGAAGGGCCTCGGTAACCAGTTTCTCACCGACCTGAACGAGGCGGACGTCCTCGTCCACGTCGTCGACTTCTCCGGCGAGACGGACATCGAGGGCGAGGCCACCGAGGGCCACGACCCGCGCGAGGATATCGACTTCCTGGAGGGCGAACTCGACATGTGGTATCTCGACATCTTGGAGAAGGGACTGGAGCGCTACCGGACGGGATACGACGGCGACGAGAAACACGTCGAGGAGGACCTCGCCGAACAGATGTCGGCGTTCAAGACGAACAAAGACGAGATAAAGCAGGTCGTGCTCGGTCTCGGCCTCTCCTTGGACCCCGACGAGTGGGACGCCGAGGACAAGGAGGCCATCGCCCGCGAGATTCGCAAGCGGACGAAGCCGATGCTCATCGCGGCGAACAAGATGGACAAGCCGGCCGCACAGGAGAACTTCGCGGAGATAACGTCGGACCCCGAGTACGAACACCTCACGTTCGTCCCCGCCAGCGCGCACGCGGAGAAGGCCTTGAAGAAGGCCGCCGACGGGGGCGTCGTCGACTACGAACCGGGCGCGGCCGACTTCGACATCGTCGGCGACGTGAGCGACGACCAGGAGGCGGGACTCGAACAGATCGGGGAGTTCCTCGACGCCTACGACGGGTCGGGAGTTCAGCAGTCGCTGGAGGCCGCCCTGTTCGACGTGATGGGCGCCATCGCCATCTTCCCCGGGAGCGCCAACGGGAAGTCCGACTCGGAGGGGGTGTTCCGCGACTGCTTCGTCCTGCCCGAGGGGTCGACCACCGAGGACTTCGCGTACCACCTGCACTCGGATATCGGCGACGGCCTCCTGCACGGCATCGACGTTCGGTCGAAGCGACAGGTCGGCTCCGACCACGAACTGGCGCACAGGGACGTGCTCGAGATCGTAACGACTGGTTAACTTTCGGACTGGTACGACTTACTACATAAGGCGAGTCGCATGAACTATGGGTGATGAGCCGATACGGACCTACGATGCGGGAGGAAAGCCCTGCTCTCGACGCCACCCTTTCTGGGGAAATCGGTGGCCTCGGAGGAGACGTGACGCTCGACGACCTCTTCGGGGACGACTGGATGGCGATGCACACGGACAGCGAGTCCATCGCCGAGTTCATCCAGTCGTGCGACTACGAGGTCGACGACCAGGAATCGTTCGAGAACATTCCGGACAGGAAGTGGGACGACCACGTGGCGGCCCACTCGCAGTTCGACGACTGGCGTTCGATGCTGTCGGCCGCCGTCGAGACGTACGTCGGTATCGTGCGTCCGACGCCCGACGCCGGGTCCGACCCGAACGACCCGGCCGCGGAAGCGAGCGACTGACCGACCGAGAGCGACACGCTATCCATCCCGACTCACCTTACCTGACGCGACCCGAGTCCGGTCGGTTCGAACCGGACCGACCCGACCCGGCTCGAATCGACTCGATACGATACGAGTCGCGACCGACTGACTGACCCGACTCACCCCGCGCCGCGACGGCCGCGGAGGTGTTCGAAGACGGCACCGACCAGTTTGTTCTCCGCGCGGCGGAGATGCTCCTCCGCCGTCCGTCGACCGACGCCCAGTCGTTCGGCCAGTTCTTCGGTCGTCGTTCGCCGCGGAATCTCGTAGTGCCCCTCCTCGACGGCCGCGCGCAGGGCGTCGTACTGGCGCGGGCTGAGGTCCGGCAGGAGGTCCGCCGGCGACGGCGGCGACCCCTCGGCGACGGCGTTCACGCGCCGCTTCGACCGCACGTCGACGGCCGTGCCGTCGGCGACGAGTTCCCGGTAGACGGCCGTCAGCGACGCGGGGTCGAGGGCGAGGACGCGGCAGAGTTTCGCGCCGCCCTCGTAGCGGACGGGCGGGAGCAGGAGGCAGTCGTTTCGGACGAGGTACGCCTCGATGGCGTTCGGTTCCCGCCGCCGCAGGCAGTCGTCGGTGATAAGGAGGACCTCCCCATCCCTGTCGAGTCGCTCCCGGACGCCGACCGCGCGTTCGACGCGTTCGACCACCGCCTCGGCGGACGGCCCGCGGATGTGCAACAGGTCGCAGTGTTCGTTGCACCACAGTTCGAGCGACGCGTCCGTCTCCGCCGTCGCCAGCGTGTAGCCGCCGTCTCCGACTATCTCGAACGTCGCCTCGTACACGCCGACACGTCCGCGGCGGTAGTATATAAATCACCCTCCGAAAGGAGGCCGAGCGAGTATCCGTGGCGGGCGTCGACTAGTTGCATGGACGAGACGAACGGACGAGACGGGGCGGCCGGACGTGAGCGTCCGAACGGCGGACGCGAAGAGAGCGGGGAGACGGGCCGACGCCGGTTCGACGTCGGCGACCCCTCCGCGGAGTGGAAGCGGTATCAGGGGTCGCCCACCGGAACGGATATCGAGTGCCGGGGATGGCGACAAGAGGCGGCCCTGCGGATGCTGAACAACAACCTCGACCCGGAGGTGGCCGAACGCCCCGAGGACCTCGTCGTCTACGGCGGCACCGGCCGCGCGGCCCGGTCGTGGGACGCCTACGACGCCATCCTCGCGGAGTTGCGCGAGTTGGGCGACGAGGAGACGCTCTTGGTCCAGTCGGGTAAACCGGTCGGGCGCTTCCGCACGCACGAACGCGCCCCGCGGGTGCTCATCGCCAACTCCAATCTCGTCGGGAAGTGGGACAACTGGGAGCACTTCCACGAACTGGAGGCCGAGGGGAAGATGATGTACGGGCAGATGACCGCGGGGTCGTGGGCGTACATCGGCACGCAGGGCATCCTGCAGGGAACGTACGAGACGCTGGCCGAACTCGGCCGCCGGCATTTCCCCGACGAGGAGGGCCTCCGGGGCAGAATCGCCGTCACCGGCGGTCTCGGCGGGATGGGCGGCGCGCAACCCCTCGCGGTGACGATGAACCGCGGCGTCTGCATCGCCGCCGAAGTGGACGAAGAGAGAATCGACCGGCGCATCGAGACGGGGTACTGCGAAGAGAAGACCGACTCCGTGGCCGAGGCGGTCGAACGCGCCGAAGCGGCCGCGGAGGCGGGCGAACCGTACAGCGTCGGCGTCCACGGCAACGCGGCCGACGTGCTCGAAACCATGCTCGAACGCGGCTTCGTCCCCGACGTCGTCACCGACCAGACTAGCGCGCACGACGAACTGGAGGGGTACTACCCGAGCGGGTATTCGGTGACAGAAGCGGACGCCCTCCGCGAGTCGGACCCCGAGCGATACGTCGAGGAGAGCGTCGACACGATGGCGCGGCACGTCGGCGCCATCCTGGCGATGCAAGAGCGGGGGAGCGTCGCCTTCGAGTACGGTAACAACATCCGCGGGCAGGTGGAGTCGTACCGAGGGGACGTGGACGTTCCCGCGCGCGACGCGGGCAGCGGCGGGGCCGACTCCCGGTCGCCCTTCGACTTCCCCGGTTTCGTCCCGGCGTACGTCCGGCCGCTCTTTTGCAGGGGCAAGGGACCGTTCCGCTGGGCCGCTCTCTCCGGCGACCCCGCGGACATCCGACGGACCGACGACGCGGTCCTCGACCTGTTCCCCGACGACGACCGCCTCGCGCGGTGGATTTCGCTCGCCCGCGAGGAGGTGCAGTTCCAGGGACTCCCCGCCCGCGTCTGCTGGCTCGGGTATCGGACGGACGAGGAGGGCCTGACCGAACGCGCTCGCTTCGCCCTGCGGATCAACGAACTCGTCGCGCAGGGCGAAATCTCGGCGCCGATAGTCGTCACCCGAGACCACCTCGACGCCGGGAGCGTCGCTAGTCCGCACCGCGAGACGGAGGCGATGCGCGACGGCACCGACGCGGTGGCCGACTGGCCGATTCTGAACGCCCTGCTCAACTGCGCCGCCGGCGCCGACATCGTCAGCGTTCACGACGGCGGCGGCGTCGGTATCGGCAACGCCCTGCACGCGAACAACCACATCGTCCTCGACGGCTCGGACCTCGCGGCCGAGAAGGCGCGCGCGGTGTTCACCACCGACCCCGGTATGGGGGTGATTCGCCACGCCGACGCCGGCTACGAGGAGGCGCTGGACGAGGCGGAGCGCTCGGGTGCTCACGTCCCGATTCCGCCCACGGAAACGGGGCCGGCGGCCGGCGCGTCGGAGTCGGACGAGCGAGCGGAGGAAAAGGAGGCAGAACGCCGATGACGGCGGAGATGGACCCCGCCCCTGAGTGGACCGGTACCTCCGCGGACCCGAACGACGAGCAGTTCGGCCACGTCGTCGAGCGGACGACGCTCGACTCCTCGGACGAGTACGACGCCGTCCTCGTCGGCGAACCCTACGACGGCGCGGTCATCGGCCGTCCCGGCGCGCGCGGCGGCCCCGCCGCCATCAGGGAGGCGCTCGCGGGGGTGAAGACCCACCACTTCGACGGCGGACCGGTCGGAACCGTCGCCGACGCGGGCGATGTTCGCGTCGCGCGCGGGGCTTCGTCGGTCCGCGACGTGCAGGAGTCGCTGCGAGAGACGACGAAGGAACTGTACGAGGCGGGAGCGCTCCCGGTGTTCCTCGGCGGCGACAACTCGCTCACCTACCCGAACGTCGTCCCCCTCGTCGAGTCCGCGAGCGCCGACGGCGGGCGCGTCGGCGTCGTCAGCCTCGACGCCCACCTCGACTGCCGCGAGGTGCGCGAGGGCGAGGGACCGACCAGCGGCACACCCTACCGACAACTCCACGACGCGGGGTTGGAGACGCTCTGCGTCGTCGGCGCGCGGCACTTCGAGACCAGTTCGATATACGCCGACTACCTCCGGGAGCGAGGCGGCACCGTCGTGACCGCCGAGTCCGTCGCGGCGGGCGTCGACCCGACCCTCGAACGGATTCGGAGCGCCGTCGCCGACGCGGACTCGCTGTATCTCAGCATCGACGTCGACGTGCTCGACGCGGCGGCCGCGCCGGGCGTCAGCGCGCCGACGCCGGGCGGTCTCGCGTCGAGAGAGCTGTTCGCTCTCGTCCGCGGCGTCGCCGCCGACGAACGGGTGCGAGGGTTCGAGGTGGTCGAGTGCGCGCCGCAGTTGGACCCGACGCCGACCGGCCTCACCGCCGCGACGGCCGCCCGCGCCGTCGCCCACTTCTTCGCGGGGGTGGCGGCGTGACCGACCTCCTCCTGACGAACGCCGCGGAAGTCGTGGCGTACGCCGACCACGAGCGACTGGAACGAGTCGAGGACGGCGCCGTCGTCGTCGAGGAGGGTCGCGTCGTCGCCGTCGGTCCGACCGACGAGGTGCTCGGAGACCATCCCGAGAGCGGCGCCGACGAGGTGCTCGACTGTTCGGGACGAGCGGTCGTCCCGGGCTTCGTCGACCCGCACACGCACGCCCTGTTCGCCGGCGACCGCTCCGACGAGTTCGAGGCCAAGTTACGGGGGAAGACGTATCAGGAGATTCTCGCCGACGGCGGCGGCATCCTCCGGACCGTCGACGCGGTGCGGGAGTCCTCGACCGGCGAGTTGGTCGAGAATCTCGTCGAGCAGTTCGACGCGATGCTCGCGCACGGGACGACGACGGTGGAGGTGAAGTCGGGGTACGGCCTCGACGCGGAGACCGAACTCCGGATGCTGGAAGCGATAGACCGGGCGGCCGCGGCGCACCCGATTCGCGTCGTCCCGACGTTCATGGGCGCGCACGCCGTCCCGCGGGGCAGCGACGCCGACGACTACGTCGAGGAGGTCGTCGAAGAGCAGATTCCGGCCGTCGCGGGGCAGGGAATCGCGGAGTTCTGCGACGTCTTCTGCGAGGAGGGCGTCTTCGACGTCGAGCAGTCTCGACGAGTGCTGGAAGCCGGGAGGGAACACGGTTTGACCCCGAAAGTCCACGCCGAGGAGTTGAGCCACCTCGGCGGGACGGGACTGGCCGCCGAGGTGGGGGCCGCGAGCGCCGACCACCTCCTGCACGCGACGGGAGACGACATCGACGCCCTCGTCGACGCCGGCGTGACGCCCGTCCTCCTGCCAGGGACGGCGTTCGGCCTCGGCGCCGAGTACGCCGACGCCGAGGCGTTCCTCGCTCGCGACGCCCCCGTCGCACTCGCCACCGACTTGAACCCGAACTGCTACTCGCAGAGCGTGCCCTTCGCCATGACACTCGGGTGCGTCGAGATGGGACTGACGCCCGCGCAGGCGCTCGGCGCGTCGACGGTCAACGCCGCGCGCGCGGTGGACCGCCCCGACGCCGGCCGACTCGAATCCGGGTCGCCGGCCGACCTCGCAATTCTCGACGCCCCGAGCCACGTCTATCTCCCGTACAACTTCGGCGTGAACAGCGTGGACGCCGTCGTCGTCGGCGGAGAAACGGTCGTCGAGGGCGGAACGGTCCTCGACCGGGAGGTGGTCGCGTGAGCGATTCGCGCGACGCCGAGACGGTCGTCGTCGACGGCGCCTCGCTCACCCCCGCGGACGTGGCGGCGGTGGCCCGCCGCGGCGCGACGGTCGAGATAAGCGAGGACGCGCGGGCGGCCGTCGTCGCCTCGCGCGAACGCGTCGAGGAAATCGTTGAGAGCGGACGGGCCGCGTACGGACTGAACACGGGGTTCGGCCAACTCGTCGACACCCGCATCGAGGAGTCGGAGATAGAACGCCTCCAGACCAACCTCCTGCGGAGCCACGCCTCCGGCGCCGGCCGCGCCCTCGACGAGGAGGAGGTGCGGGCGATGCTGCTGACGCGGCTGAACGCCCTCGTCAAGGGCTACTCCGGGGTCAGAGCGGTCGTCGTCGACCACCTCGCGACGATGCTGAACGAGCGGATACACCCCGTCGTGCGGTCGCGCGGGAGCCTCGGCGCCTCGGGCGACTTGGCGCCGCTGGCGCACCTCTCTCTCGTGCTCATCGGCGAGGGTGAGGCCACCGTCGACGGCGAACGCCTCTCGGGGGCGGACGCGCTGGCGACGGCGGGGCTGACGCCGCTGACGCTGGCTCCCAAGGAGGGACTGGCGCTCATCAACGGGACGCAGTTGACGACGGGCGTCGCCGCCTTGCTCGTCGTCGACGCCGAACGGGTCTGCGAGGCCGCCGACGCCGCCGGCGCCCTCACCACGGAGGTGACGATGGGGACGACGGCGAACTGCGACCCGGCCGTCCAGCGCGTCCGCCCGCATTCCGGGCAGGCCGCGACGGCCGAGCGAATCAGGAGACTCACCGCCGACTCCGAAATCGTCGAGTCGCACGCGAACTGCGACCGGGTGCAGGACGCCTACTCGATTCGATGCATCCCGCAAGTCCACGGCGCGGTGCGCGACGCCGTCGACCACCTCCGCGAGGCCGTCGAAGTCGAACTCAACAGCGCCACCGACAACCCGCTGGTCTTCGGTGCGGCGGAGGCCGACAGCCGAGCGACCGGAACGGACGACGCGGTGGTCATCTCCGGCGGCAACTTCCACGGCGAACCGCTGGCGCTCCGTCTCGACTACTTCGTCGGCGCGCTCACGGAACTCGCGGCCATCTCCGAACGACGGGTCGACCGAATGGTGAACCCCAACCTCCAGGAGGCGCACCTGCCGCCGTTTCTCACCCCCGAACCCGGTCTCAACTCGGGGTTCATGATTCCCCAGTACACCGCCGCCTCGCTGATAAACGAGATGCGCGCCACCGGGCGGCCGTCGACGGACAACACGCCCGTCAGCGGCGGACAGGAGGACCACGTGAGCATGAGCGCCACGAGCGCCTTCGCCGCCAAGTCGGCACTGGAGAACGCCCGGACCGTCGTCGCCGTCGAACTGCTCACCGGCGCGCAGGCCGCGGAGTTCGTCGACGACTCTTTGACGCACGGCCGCGGGACGAGCGCCGCCTACGAACTCGTCCGCGAGGCGTCGCCGCCGGTGGTCGAAGACCGGAGCCTCGACGGCGACATGGAGGCCGTCGCCGGCCTCGTCGCCGACGGAACGCTGTCCGAACGCCTCGCCGACGCCCTCTCGGACTCGCCCCGGTAGCCCGGAGACCCGGCGATACCGCCCCGAACTATCACGGTCGTTCCACCGGAAACCGGGTGCGCCGGGGACGATTGCTCGCCGCTCGGACGCAATTGTTTTCACAGTCTACACAATACTATACAATATAGATGTCCGAGAATCGTGGCGGTACCCGCGGACGCGACCACCCTCCGACGGAGTCGAACAGCGACCGGTCGGGCGACCGACCCGCGGCGGACCCGAACGTGGGCCGGGGGTTGCTCGACGAGGAGATGGGTCCGAGTTCGGCGATGGCGCACCTCTACCGAGGCGAGATACACCGGATGACGCTCTGGCGCGAGCGACTGGACCGGACGACCAACTGGGCCGTCATCCTCCTCGTCGGGGTGCTCACGTGGGCGTTCTCGCAGGCGACGAACCCCCACTACGTCCTCCTCCTCGGCAACGCCGCCGTCGGCCTCTTTCTCGTCACCGAAGCGCGTCGTTACCGCGCGTACGACGTGTGGCGCTCGCGAGTGCGTTACCTGCAAGAACACGTCTGGGCGCCCGGCCTCGACCCGGAGGCGTCGCTGCGGGACGAGGACTGGCGCGCCGAACTCGCGCGCGACTACCGGAACCCGACGCTGAAGATAACGCTCGAGGAGGCCCTGGCACACCGTCTCAGACGCGTGTACCTGCCGCTGTTCGCCGTCCTGAACGGCGCGTGGCTCCTCCGCGTGACGTCGTTCGCCGGCGACCCCTGGCCCGCCAGCGCCGCCATCGGCCGGATTCCCGGCGCCGTCGTCGTCGCCGCCGTCGTCGTCCTGTTCGTCGGCGCCGCGGCCATCGCCTACCGGCCGCGGACGTGGCACACGCGCGGCGAACTGCTCGCAGAGGACCTGCGCCGCTACGAGGGGAGCGACAGCCTTCGGCACACGCAGGCGGAGTCCCGGTCGGAACGGCGCGACAGACGGGAGCGGGAACGCGAATCGAGGACGGAGGGGAGCGACGACCCGGAGAGCCACTGACGTCGTTCGGGGACCGCGAGTCCCGCGCAGTCAGGTCTCCAGGCGGTACAGCGAGGCGAGGAGCAGTCCGACCCCGACCGCGAGGAGCGTCGCTTCGGCGGTCCTGAGGAGGTACAGTTCCCGACCGAACGCCTGGTAGCCGCCGTTCACGCCGAACTCGTACACCGCTTCGGTGACCGACCCGAACGCGAGAAAGGAGAAGCCGGCGGACGCGACGAGAAACGACGTCGCCCCCTCTCGCCGGTACGCCTTGTACGCGATGCTCGCCAGCAGCGCAAACAGGAGGAAGACGACGAGGTTCGAGACGCCGAACGCGACGGCCTCCGCCGACTCCTGCGCCTGCAGTGTGACGCGGGCGACCGGAAGTGCCCTCATCCGCTCTGTGACTCACCCAAGGAGCGCCACACGCGGCTGAACCGGTCGACGAGGTCGTCTCGAACCGTGACGTCGACGCGGAACCGCTCTCTGTCGACGGTGAGCGTCACCGACCGGACCCGGGTCTCGTACGTGCTGTAGTGGTCACCGTCGTCGGTTATCTGCGTCTCCTCTCGCAGCAGGTTCGCGTCGACGAGGTCGTCCGTGTGCCGGTACACCGTCGCGACGGAGACACCGACCTCCTCCTGTAGGTTCTGCGCCGACATCGGCTCGCGGTTCGCGAGGCAAAGTATCTCTCTGGCGTCCTCGCTGGCCAGCGCGTCGACGAGTTCGTCGGTGTCTGCGTCCATCCTCCCACCCGTACCCTACCGGTCGGACACGTTTCACCGTTGTGCCGGCACCGCGTTTGCAGGACCTGTGAACGCGGTTCGGCTTCAAGGGGCGAGCGCCGCTACGTTCGACCAGAGATGAGCACCGACTGGGAGTCCGTCGCCGGTGACGCACACGCATCGCACGCGAGCGAAAACGCGGACGTCGCAGTGAGGGCGCCTCTCGAAGCGTTCGGCGCCGAGCGGTGGGACGGCGTCGACGCCGACCCGCCGATGGAGCGAATCGTCGTCGACACCGACGCTGGAGGAGACGACGAAGTGGGCGTCACCGTCGAGGGGCGACTCGAAGACGCGAGCGTCGACTCCGTGGTTGCGCTCGTCGCGGAGGACTACTGCGCCGACAGAATAGTGGTCGACGACCCGTCGTCGTCCGAGGACGCGGCGAGCGTCTCCTTCGAGGGCGGCTTCGACGAACGGACCGGACTGCTCGGAGAGGTGGCCGGTTCAGACGCCGACTTCGACCATCTCGCCTTCGACCCCGAGCGAGGGGACGGAGACGATATCGGATTCTCGCTGCACGGTCGGTTCGACGATGCGGGGGTCGGCGGAGACGGTGACTCCGTCCCCGACAGCCGCATCGTCATCGAACCCGAAGGCGAGTGAGCGACGTTCCCGTTATCTGACCCGTCTTCGAGCGGCCACCATCGCGTGGACGACGCGACCGCTCCGCGCTGCATCCCGTACCGTTCCGCGACCGCTCTCGCACCGAGACCATCGCGGAGCCGAGCGTCTCCGATCTGACTCCGCGAGGAAACGCTCCGCTCTTCACGTACTACGTTCGGAGAATGCTCCGGCAGGGATTCGAACCCTGGTCATCACCGTGAGAGGGTGATATGATTGGCCGGACTACACCACCAGAGCGCATCCTACCGTATCGCTCCGACGAATAAAACCGTTCCGTTTCGGGACGGGTGTGGCGTGCGGTGGCGCATCGTCGCGCCGCCCTCGTCGGGGTGTACGGACGACCTACGCCGCCCGGTCGCCGCCGCGGTAGACGGCGTCGGCGTCGCGCCACGCCGTCGCGTCCTCGTTCGGGTCGGCGTCGAGAACGAGGAGGTCCGCGCGGTACCCCTCCGCGACGCGGCCCGCTTCGACGCCGAGCAGTTCCGCGACGGTGGCGGTGGCCGCTTCGAGCGCCTCCGCGGGGGTGAGACCGTACTCGACCAGCAGTTCCATCTCGCGGAGGGCGTTCTCGCCGTGGAAATTGAACGGCGTCCCCGCGTCGGTGCCCATCGCTATCTTCACGCCGGCGTCGAGGGCGTGCTCCCACGCGCGCTCGAAGCGCTCCTGTGCGTCCTCGGCCTTCTCCACCGCCTCGTCGGGGATGCCCGCCTCGACGCCGTTCTCGACGATACCCTCCAGGGCGCTGGCCGTCGGCACCCAGTACGTTCCCTCGCGGGCCATCAGGTCCGCCGTCTCCCTGTCCATGAACGTCCCGTGCTCGACGCTCGTGATTCCGGCGCGGACGGCGTTCTCGATGCCATCTTTCCCGTGGGCGTGCGCGGCGGTCGGAACGCCCGTCGCCGACGCCGCGTCGACGAGGGCGGCGAGTTCGTCCTCGGCGAGTTCCGGCGCGCCCGTGACCGCGCCCTCGGTGAGGACGCCGCCGGTGGCCATACATTTCACGACGCCCGCGCCGCGCTTCAGTTGCTCGCGAACCGCCTTTCGGACCTCGTCGGGACCGTCGGCCTCGCGACCGAACCAGTGACCGTGCCCGCCGGTCATCACGACGTTCCGCCCGCAGGCGACGACGCGCGGGCCGGAGAGCACGCCCGCCTCGACCGCCCGGCCGGCGTCGAGGGCCAGCGTCCCCGGCGCGCCGAGGTCCCGAACCATCGTCACGCCCGCTTCCACGGTCGCACGAAGGTTCGCGGCGGCGCGATAGCTCAGCATCTCTCGGCTCTCGGCGTCGACCGTCGCCACGTCCGGCCGGCCGTCCATCATCAGGTGGACGTGCGAGTCGATCAGTCCCGGTGCGAGCACCTTGCCCGCGGCGTCCACCGTCTCGGTTTCGCCCTCGTCCTCACTGCCGTCGGCCGAATCGGCCGCGTCCGTCCCCACCGCGACGATGGTTCCCGCGTCGGTATCGACGACCACGTCCGCCCGTCGCGTCCCGTCGGCGTCGGCCACGCGCCCGCCGACGAAGACGAGTCTGTCTGCGTCCATGCCGCGTCGGTTTTGCGCCCCCCGGCCTAAGCGTCCGGGTAGCGGTACCCTACGACGTCGGCGGGTGGCGGAGTCGAACGAGAAGACACGGGGAGGCTCAGTCGTCCGTCGGGCGCGAGTCGCCGACGCGAACCTCGTCGCCGACGGCGAGCGTCTCACCCCACGAGGACGCCGCGACGCGCGTGTTCACCATGAGGCGGAAGTCGTGGTCGAACCAATCGCCGTCGGACTCCGTCCGACGAGACCCGGAGCGTCGCTCCGGGACGCCGCCGGACCACGCGGGCATCGTCTCGCGCCGACGCCGGACGAACGTCTCGCGGAACCCGTCGTACGCCGCGCCCGTGTCGGGGTCGCGCGAGGGGACGACGCAGCGCTGACACGGGTTGACGCCCGCGAACTCGACGTCGCCGATTCGGAAGTCGACGACGCGGCCCCGTCGGTCGAACAGGCGGTCCTCCCAGAACGCCGGCAGGTCGCCGTCGAGACCGCCGAGTTCGACGTTCGCGCGCAGGCGTCGGCGCATCTCCTTGACGCTGATACCGTCGAACCACGAGGCGACTTCGCGAAGCGTCGCGGTGCTGACGACCGTCGGGCCCGACGCCTCGGTGTCGTCCGGAAAGCCGCCGTCGCGGTTCCGCCGGAGCGACACCTCGTAGCCGACGTGTTCGGAGAGCAAGCCGGTCAGCCTCCCCCTGTCGCCGTCGTCGTCCACGTCGAACCGTTCGGTTTCCCGGTCGGGAAGTGTCACTCCCAGCGTCCGCGTCTCGGGGTCGAACTCGGTTCCGACGCGGTGAATCGAGCGCTCCCGCTTGCCGTTGACGTACTCGCCCGCAGAATCGAACAGCGCGAACTCCCGGTCGCCGTCGAGGCCGCCGTTGCGGACCACGCGCACCGACTCGCGGTCGCACCCGTCGAGTGATTTCACCGGAAACGTCGTGAGGCGCCGGACGACGGCCGTCGGGGCGTCGTCTGGGTCGAAGCGAGTTCCCGACGTCCGTTCGGTCCGGTCGTCCGTCATCGCGCCTTACTGGGCTTCGTCGGAGTCGTCCGTTCCGGGGACGTGTTCGGAGAGCACTTCGTCTATCTCGTCCTCGTCGACGTCGCGGTAACCCTCCGAGGAAAGCGTGACGGCGCTCACGTCCGGTGATTCGAGTTCGTCGTCGGTGACGAGGAGGCCGCGGACGGCGAGGTCGACGCCGTCGGACAGCGACAGTTCCTCGGTCCACTCCTCTTCGAGGAACTCCTGGATGTCGTTGCGCTTCGCGCCGATGGCGACCGCCTTCCACTCCTGCGGCGCCCCGGAGGGGTCCGTCTGGAACAGACGCGGTTGGGCGTCCTCGCCCTCGCCGTCCATCCCGCCGATGAGGAGGGAGGCGCCGAACGGGCGGGTGCCGCCGCGCTGGGTGGTCTCCTGAATCATGTCGGAGAGCGACGTGGTCAGCGTCTCCACGCCGATGGGTTCGCCGTAGCGAAGGTGGTTCACCTGCGCCTCCTGCCGAGCGTCGTCGACGAGTTGCCGGGCGTCGGCGACGTGTCCCGCCGTGGCGGCGCCGAGGTAGCTATCCAGTTTGTGTATCTTCTCGATGCTCTCGGCCTCCATGAGCGACGAACTCGTCCGGCGCTGTGCGGCGAGGACGACGCCGTCGGCGGTCCGGATACCGAGGCTCGGCGCGCCTCGTTTGACCGCCTCGCGGGCGTACTCGACCTGATAGATACGGCCGTCGGGGGAGAACAGCGACGTACCTCGGTCGTACGCCTGCTGGTCGTTCCGATTCATGCCCCCATATCCGACCCCCGGAGGTATAAAAGCACCACCGAGGGCCGATAGTACCGCATCCCGGTAACGTATTTACGTGCACCGCGCGAGCCACGGGCCGGACGTCGCGCGGGCGGCCGGTTCAGAGCGTCTCGACCGGCGCGTCGGGGGCGTTCTCCTTCACGCTCCGAATTCCCTGTCTGGCCTTCTGTCTCGTGGCGTACCCCTCGCCGCTGTCGGCGAGGATGTTGCCGTTGCGGTGGACGAGTCGCCAGCGGTACTTCTCCTCTTTGTCCTCGTAGAGTTCGAACGTGGCGGTCACGCTCTCCGGTTGGTGAGGCGGCGACAAAAAGCGTCGTTCCGGACGGACCGACGAAGGACGCACCCCAGAGCGTCCGTTCGCTCGGAGGCGGGACGACGGCTTCGACGACCCGAACGACGGTGTCGCACCGCGCAGACGAACCTTTTCTCCGTGGACGCCGTTCGGACCGACGTGTCCTACACCTCTCGAACCGTCGTCGCGGTGTTCGTCGTCGGCCTCCTCGTCGGCGGCGGTGCAGTCGCGTTCGTCCTGCCCGGGTCGGTGACGACGAGTCCGACGTCCTCGACGGGCGCCGCCACGGGGTGCGTCGCCGACCCGCCCGCCGGGCCGTCGTCGTACCTCGTCCGCGTCCCCGACGGCGACCTGACGACGTTCCTGTTCAACCGCACGTTCGCACACGAGTCGACGTCGCTCCAGATTCGCGGCACCGTCGAGACGCCCGAACCCGGCACGTACGTCTATCGCGTCACGACGACGCCGGATGCCGACTCCGAGAAGCCCGCTCCCGAGGACTGCACGCCGTTCACGCGGATGGACGGCGTCGCGTCCGTCCCGAGCGACTACGAGCGGTTCTCCGTCGTCGTCGACGGCGAGACGCTGGCGACCGTCGAGAACGACGGTTCGCACGTCATCTTCCGACGCGTCGAGAACGGGACGGCCTGAACCCGCGGTCCGACCGTCTGCGGTCGCTACTCCTCGGTTCGTTCGTAGGTCACGAAGTCGAACTGCTCGCGTTCGTCCCGTTCGACCTCCCGCCACGCCGACTCGTCTCTCGTAGGGAACGCCGTGTCGCCTTCGTAGGACTCGGGAATCTCGGTCAGAATCAGCCGACTCGCCCGCGGGAGGAACTGCTCGTAGACGCGCGCGCCGCCGGCGACGTAGACGGTGGAGACGCCCATCTCCCCGGCGGCGTCCTCGGCCGTCTCGACCGCCTCCTCGAACGACTGCGCGAGCACCGCGCCCGCGGGCAGGTCGAGGTCCCGCGAGGAGAGCACGACGCTCGTCCGGTCGGGGAACGGTTCGCCGATGGCTTCGAGGACGCTCTCGTACGTCTTCCGGCCGACGACGACCGGGTGGCCCGTCGTCGTCCGCTTGAAGTGCGCCATGTCTTCGGGGAGGTGCCACGGCATCCCGCCGTCCCGTCCGATGACGCCGTTTTCGGCGACGGCGGCGACGAGGACGAATTCGACTTCTCCGCGCATCTCACTCGGCCACCGCGAATCGGATGCCCCCGTCGGGCTCGTAGCCGTGCAGTTCGACGTCGTCGCGGGCGAGTTCCTCGAGCGGTTTGTCGGCCACCTCGATAGTCGGCTTGGCGCGCGGTTCGCGGGCGCACTGGGTCAGGAGGCCGGGGACGTGGTCGTAGTCTTCCTCGCCCTCGGGTTCGTCGGGCGCCGCCGCAACCACCCAGTCGCGCACGTCGAGGTACTCCTCTCGCGAATCGACGCCCGTGAGTCGCTCCTGCAGGTCCGAGAGGTGCTCGCCGTACCACGCGCCGCGGTCGCCCGTCCCGCAGTAGACGTGGGCGTCGACGACGGTGTGGGCGAATCTGCCCACCTCGAACCCCGTCCGCTGGGCGACGGCGTGCGCGAGGAGGGCGTACGCCGCGAGGTTGAACGGGACGCCGAGCGCGATATCGCCCGACCGCTGCGTGAGGTGGAGGTTCAGTTCGTCGCCCTGCACGTTGAACACGAACGAGTAGTGACACGGGGGGAGCGTGGAGACGGCGGCGTTGGCGGGGTGCCACGCGTTGACGACCATGCGCCGGGAGTTCGGGTTCTCGCGGAGCGTATCGAGGACGTACTGAATCTGATCGAACGTCCGTTCGCCCTCGTTCATCCAACGGTGGGAGTCCTCGGGCCAGGCCTCGCCCGGCAGTCCCGACTCGGGGACCGGAAAGCGCCGCCAGAAGCGGCCGTAGGCGGTGTCGAGGCGGCCCTCTTCGTCGGCCCACGCGTCCCAGATGCCCGTCTCCTCGCGCAGCGTCCGGATGTGCTCCTCTCCGGACATGTACCAGACGAACTCGTGGAGCAGCGAGTTCCAGCGGAACCCGGAGAGGTCCTTCGTCGTGAGGAGGGGAAAGCCCTCCTGCAGGTCCACCTCGTAGTGGCGGCTGAACGACGAAATCGTGTCGACGCCGGTGCGGTTCGGCTTGTGGTGGCCGCCGGAGAGCACGTCCGAGACCAAGTCGAGATACTGGCGCATGGGGGAAGTTGGGGTTACGACTGTGGACACAGTTGCCGCCTAAAGAGTGTACGATACGGGTCCGACTTGCCGAGTAACGCCGACCCGGAGAGAAAGACGAAAGTCCCGTTCGCGTCTACGCGAACCCGTGATAACCAACCTCGCGCAGGGCGTGCAGGCGTTCACGAGCAACGTCTTCCTCGTCACCGGCGACACCACCGCCGTCGTCGACCCCGGAGCGAACTTCGACGTCGTCCCTCGAATCGAAGAACGCGTCGACGAACTCGACCGCGTGTACCTGACGCACACCCACTCCGACCACGTCGGCAACGTCGACGCCGTTCGCGACGCGTTCGACGTGGAGACGTGGGGCTTCGACGCCGACCGCCCGGAGGTCGACAACGAGATAGCCGACGGCGAGACGGTGCCCATCGGGAACGACTCCTACGAGGCGCTCCACACGCCGGGACACAAGAACGACCACCTCTGCCTGTACTCGCACGCGGCCGGCGTCCTGTTCGCGGGCGACTTGGTGTTCGCCAACGGCGGGTTCGGGCGGACGGACCTAGAGGAGGGCGACCGACCCACGCTGATAGATAGCCTCGACAGACTCCGCGAAGCCGTCGAGGAGGACTTCGCGGAGATGCACGCCGGCCACGGGCCGAGCGTCACGCAACGGCCGTTCGACGACGTCGAGGCGGCCGGGCGCGCCGCCCGGATGGGATAAGCCCGGACTACTCGTCGGCGTCCTCGGGAATCTCGTCGGCGGGACGCGACTGCGAGTGGAGGCCGAAGTAGCCCGGTTCGTCGCCCTCGGGGTCGTTGATGACCAACTCGTCGGCGTGCGCCATCAGCCACGGCACCGTCCAGACGACGATTCGCTCCTCCGTCTCGGCGTCCAGTTCCGTCTCCGGGTCGAGTCCCTGCAGGACGCGCGATATCTCGGGCACCGTGTACATCAGGCCCTCCTCCAGTATCTCCTCGGGTTCGTACAGTTGATAGGGGTACAGCGTGTCGAACTCGTCTTTCGATTTGGGCATGTCGACACAGTCGACGGCGGCGCACGTAAGCGCGGTGCATGCGCGGCGCTGGGGGAGGCGTCGCTCGCGGGTCGGATGCGGCGTCGAAAGAAAAGTCGGGGTGTACGCTCGGAACGCTCGAAGCGAGCGACCTCCGAGCCTCGTCGCTTACTCGAACAGCTGAACGGCTTCGCCGTAGCGGGAACTGGGTTCCTCCCAGTCGACGACCTCGAAGAACGCGTCGATGAAGTCGCCGCGTGCCGGGCCGTAGTCGTGGTAGTAGGAGTGTTCCCAGACGTCCAGCGCGAGGACGGGGTGAGAGCCCCAGAGAGCGCCCTGGTCGTGCTTGTCGACGACGACGTTGCGCAGCTGGTTCGAGAACGAATCGTAGACGAGGAGCGCCCAACCGCTGGCGTTCTTCGCGGCGGCCTCGAACTCGCCCTTCCAGGCGTCGTAGGAGCCGAAGTCCTCCTCGATGCGGTCGGCGAGGTCACCCGAGGGTTCCTCGCCGCCCTCCGGCGACATGTTCTGCCAGAACAGGTCGTGGAGGATGTGCCCGCTGCCGTTGTGCGTGACGTTGCGCAGCGCGCTCCCCGAGGAACCGAACTCGCCGTCCTCGCGGTTGGACTCCAGGGTCTCCTCGGCGTCGTTCCAGCCGTTCACGTAGCCCTGATGGTGCGTGTCGTGATGCCACGTGAGCACCTGCTCGGAGATGTGCGGTTCCAGCGCGTCGTAGTCGTACGGTAGGGGGTCGAGTTCGTAGCTCATGAGAGGTTCCTCCACCCCGTAGTTGTCTCGGACCGATGTTAAACGTTGAGGAGTGCTATGCTAACACGACACTGTCATATTCGGTGACCGTCTCCCGGTCGGTTACTTTTCGACCGGTTCGCTCCGCCGTTCGTACTCGATTTCCCCCGCCACACGGGCGGCGACGTCGGCGCCGCACTCGCGTTCGACGAGGTGGAGCGCGAGGTCCAATCCGGAGGTGACGCCGCCGGCCGTGAGCACGTCGCCGTCGTCGACGAACCGCGCCTCGGTCACGACGGCGTCCGTCGCCCGCAGGTCGTCGAGTGCGCTCGCGTGGGTCACGGCCCGTCGGCCGTCGAGGACGCCGGCGCGGGCGAGAAGCATCCCGCCGGTGCAGACGCCCGCCACGACGCCCCCGCGGTCGGCGTGCGCGGCGACGGCCTCGGGAATCGCACCCTTCTCCGCCTCCATCCCCGCGCCGGACTTTGAGGAGTCCGACCACCCGCCGCCGGGGACGAGGAGGACGTTCGGTCCGCCGGCGTCCGGGTCGTGCGCGTCTCCGAGCGTCCCGTCGACGCCGACCCGGAGGCCGTGACTCGCCGTCACCGATTCGGCGTCCGCGAGCGTGACCATCCGCGCCTCGCAGTCCGCGCCGAACGCGCCCGCCGTCTGGAACACCTCGTACGGACCGACAGCGTCGAGTTCGTCGAAGCCGTCGTAGAGGAGGATGTCGACGTTCATACCGAAGCATCGAGAGCCGGGAGTATGAGTGTACCTTCGCGGGAGAGACCCGCCGCCCGACCCACCGCTCCCTCCGGTGCCGGTCGTCAGTCGTCCTCGTCGTCGCCTCGCGCGTCTTCGAACATCGAGATGGCCATCTCGCGGCGTTCGGCGTGGTCGACGATGGGTTCGTAGTAGTCCGGCGCGGCCGACTCGCGCTCTGTCGGCGACAGCTCCGGCCAGTCGTGAATCTCGTCGGCGGAGGCGTCGCGGAGTTCGGGGACGTACTCCTTGATGTACGTCGCGTCGGGGTCGTAGCGCTCCCCCTGCGTCGTCGGGTTGAACACGCGGAAGTAGGGCTGGGCGTCGGTGCCGGTGGAGGCGGCCCACTGCCAGCCGCCGTTGTCGTTGGCGGTGTCGTGGTCCGCGAGGTGCTCCCGGAAGTGGGCGTACCCCTCGCGCCAGTCGAGGAGCAGGTCCTTCGTGAGGAACGAGGCGACGAGCATCCGCATCCGGTTGTGCATGTACGCCTCCTCGCGCAACTGCCGCATCCCGGCGTCGACGATGGGGTACCCCGTCTCGCCCGCCTTCCACGCCGCGAGCGCGTCGTCGTCGTCGCGCCACTCGATTCCGTGCTCGTAGGACTTGTAGTTCTCCGTCACCACCTCGGGGTTGAAGTAGAGGACGTGCGCGTAGAACTCCCGCCAGGCCAACTGCGATTGGAACTCCTCGACCGACTCGGCCTCGTCGCCGTCTGCGTTCTCGGCGGCCTCTTCGGTGGCCTCGTACGCCTCCCGAACTCCGATGGTCCCCCACTTCAGGTCCGTCGAGAGCCGCGAGGTGGCGTCGCGTTCGGGGTAGTCGCGGTCCTCGGCGTAGCGGTAGATGGCGTCCTCGCAGAACGTCGAGAGGCGCTCGCGCGCCGCTTCGGTCCCCGCCTCGGACACGTCGGCTGTCGGCTCCTTGAAGCCCAGTTCGTCGATTGCGGGCAGGTCCTCGCTCGTCACGTCGGCCAGCGAGTCGGCCCCCGGTGCCGGGTAGGGGTCGGCCTTCTCCCGGTCGCGCCACTTCTTCCAGAAGTAGGTGTACACCGAGTAGGGGTCGCCCGCGTTCGTCGTTATCGACCCCGGTTCGTGGTGAATCGCGTCGTGAACGGACTCGCGGGCGACGCCCGCATCGTCCAGTGCCCGCCGTACCGCCGCGTCCCGGGTCCGTGCGAGTCCCGAGTAGTCCTGATTCCAGACGACGCGCTCGGCGTCGTACTCGGCCGCGAGGCGCGGAATCTCCTCGGCGGGGTCGCCGCGGGCGACGACGAGGTCGGAGCCTCGTTCGCGGTACCACTCCCGCAGTCGGGCGAGAGCATCGAGCATGAACCGGACCCGCGCGGCGCCGGCGTGCGCCAGCACCCCGTCGTCGAACACGAAGACGGGGACGACCCCGCCCGCGTCCGCCGCCGTCGCCAGCCCCCGGTTGTCCGACGCGCGCAGGTCGCGGCGGTGCCAGTGGAGTTGCATATCGATGGCAAGGACGAGGTACCCCTCAAACTACCGGCATCGGATGAGAACGTCTCTCTCCGGCCGAGAACGCGTCCGAAATCCGAACCGTCCGTCCGGTCTGTTCCGTTTTGGTGAACGTTATTCGCTGGTATCCGGCGATTATCGCCGGGACGATTCGACGATGCACCGCTTAACGGTCGATAGGACGGGCGAAAAAACGGCGGATATGTCGTGAATCGGGAGTAAGCGCCGCATACCTAACCCGGAGCACCCGTTGGTGTTCAGGTAGTGGCGAGAGTGCTCGACCGCGTCCGCAGACGCACCGCGACAGCAGGTACGTCCATTCGTTCGATAGCCCTCGCCGCGCGACGCCGCCGGGACCCCCGTGTCGTCGTGCTGACCGTCGCGGCGTTCGCCGTCCTCGCGGGCGTCGTCGTCGGGACGGCGGCGCGGTGGCCGACCGCCGGCGTCGTCGTCTCGTTCGTTCTCGCGGGAACGGCGGCGGTGGTCATCGCCGACAATCCGGCGTTCCGCGCCGCGGTCCGACGCCTCCCCCGTCGCGTCGCCGCCGGGGCGCGCGGTCTCTTCGCCGACGACGCCCGACCCTCCACGGAGTCCGGCCTCGACCCGGCCGAGTTGCATCTCCGCCGCGCCGACCTGCTCGTCGACGGTGAGGCCGACGTCCCGCGCGTCGACCCGGCGTTCGAGCGGACGTGGCGCCGTCGCATGGTCTCGATGGGCGACCGGAGCGAGGACCCAGCGGCCCTCGCCGACCTGCTCTCGGTCCCTGCTCGGGAGGTGGACCTCTCATGGGAGGCCGACGACGGGACGCTGGTCGCCTCGGTCCGCGACCGACCGGCGGGCCGGTGGCCCTCGCGCGCCGCGTTCCTCGCGGACGTCACCGCCGTCGAGGAGTTCCGGACGCGGTTTCCCGAGTGGTGGACGCTGGACCCGATGACCCGCGTCCGCGTCCTCGCGGCGCTCAGACTCCGCCTCGACTGGTGTCCGGTCTGCGACGGCGCGATCTCCGTCTCCCGAGTCGGGTCGCCGGCGACCGGCCTCGGCCCTCACCCGACCCCCGCCCACGACTCCACCCTCGCGAACGAGTCGGTCCTCGCAGCCACCTGCGACGCCTGCGCCTCCCGTCTGTTCGAGGCGTCGGTCGAACCGGTTCCCCTCGACCGGCCGCTCCGACGCGACGCCGACGCGGAGGTCTAAGTACTCTTCGCGGGCCACCGGTCCCACCGGTTCCGTCGGTTCCTCCACCCTCGTTTCTCCCGTTCTTACGGCGGCCGTATCGACTCCCGTCGCCCGTCGAGCACCGCGAATCGCTCGCCGCGGCGCCCTTCGAGGAGATACAGTAACCGCTCCGCCCACCGCAACTTCCGCGCCTTCGCGGCGCCGACGCTCGGGTCGTCGAAGTCCCACCCGACGAACCGGAGTTCGGCGGCCCCGAACGCGTCGGCGAGGAACGCCGCCCGGTCGCCGTCGGTGAACCCGCCGTGGTTGACGACGTTTCCGACGGGCGCCGCCTGCGTCGTCGCCAGTACGTGTTCGGCGTCGAACCGGGGCATCCACTCGCGGACGGCGGGGACGTTGTCGCCGTGAGCGTGCGCCGCGACGGGTCGCCCGGCGCGCGTGCGTTCCCGCGCCGTCTCGGGGTTCTTGTCCAAGTCGGTCACCATCAGGTCTACCCGATACCCCGCCTCGCGAACGACGTCCGCCGCCGTCGAGGCGGCGAACACCCGGTCGGCGTCGGCGACGGTGCCCACCTCCGCCGGGAGCGACGGCGCGGCCCCGACGACGGCCACCGTCTCGCCCGCGCAGTCGACGCTGGTCGCGTCGAACGGGCGCGCGAACTCCGCCATCGCGTCGCGGGCGCGTTCGTCGCCCTCCCGCGGGTAGCCGAAATCCGCCAGAATCCGCTCGTAGACGGATTCCCAGTCGGTGAACTCCATCGGTTAGGACTCCGCAAAGATAGTTCGGTGTGGGCCGGAATGGCACCAAGTACCCCTACCCGTGTGCCCTTCCGGCTTCCAGTGGACCGATTCTCGGTCGTCCGGCATAAGTTTTCTCTTAGCTAAGTGTCCGGGTGATAAAAATACAAGCACCGCACGGCGCTTTTCGCCGTCTCTCGGGCGCTCAGAAGACCGCCTGCCTCACCGAGTCGAGCGCCGACCGGAGCGCATCGGACTCACCCTCGGCGACAGTCGCCGCCTCGCGGAGGGCGCGGGGGGTCCCGAGGAGGAGGACGTCGTGACCGGCGGCCCCCGATACCGTCGTCCCCCGCGCGAGCGTCGCTCCCGCGTCGCCCGCCGCCGCGGCCAGCGTCCGCACGTCCTCGTCGGCGAGGCCGTCGAGTTCGAAGACCCGGACGACGGACTCCTCGGCGACGGACGCCGGCGCCTCGACGCCGAGGCGGTCGAGGTGGCGTTCGGCCTCCCGAGGCGTCGTCACGTCGAGTTCCTCGACGCTCACGTCGCCGTCGCCGGGGTCGGAGGAATCCTCGCGGGTCCGCGTCCGCCGCCGGGCGAACTCCTTCCCGACGAGCGCCGCGTCCCGCGTCTCCGCCACGTCGTGGGTCCGAATCACGTGCGCGCCGCGTTCGACGGCCATCGAGGTGGCCGCCAGCGAGACGGGCAGGGCGTCCTCGGTGTCGCGTCCGGCCACCTCGCGGAGGAAGTTCTTCCGGTTGATGGAGACGAGTATCGGCCGACCGTACCCGCGGAACTCGCGGAGGCGGCGGAACGTCTCCCGGTCGTGTTCGAGCGTCTTCGCCTCGGACCACCCGCCGAACGCCGGGTCGACGATGGTTTTGTCGGTGAAGCCGTTCCGCGCGAGAGCGTCGTAAATGTCGTCCACCTCCTCGACGGCGCCGGGCCGTTCGAGGTCCGGCGGCGACGCCATCTTGGCGACGGCGGCGTCGTGGTCCTCGCAGACGACGGGCATCTCCGGGTCGGCGAAGCCGCAGATGTCGTTCACCATGTCGAACCCCCGCGAGAGCGCCTCGTCGGCCACCTCGTGGTAGCGCGTCTCGATGGAGAACACGGCGTCGCCGGAGACGCTCTCCATCGCCTCGACTGCGGTGTCGAGTCGGTCGAGTTCCTCCTCGGCCGACAGCACCTCGAAGCGTTTGTTCGCCGACTCCAGACCCACGTCGACGATGTCGGCGCCCTCGCCGACGAGGGCGTCGTCGACGTACTCGGCCGCCTCGCCCGGGTCGTCGAACACGCTCGGGGAGTACGGCGACTCCTTCGAGATGTTCAGGACGCCCATGATTCGCGGCGGTCGGTCGTCACCGATTTCCAGTCCGGCCGCGTCGACGGTCTGCATTGATGGGGACGTAGGATGGGACCGACATATGCGGTCCGGTCTCGGCGGCCCTCGCTTTCACCCTCGAACGCCGGAGTCACGCTCTTTTTATCCGCGCGCCCGCTACGTTCCGCTCATGGCGAAGGTCAGTATCGGACTCCGCGGATGGCGCTTCGACGAGTCGGAGGTGTTCACCGGCGAGGGGGAGTTCCGTCCGCTCGACGAGGTTCCCGAGGACGCCCGGACGCGACTCATCCGACTCACCTACCTACAGTCGAAACCCTGCGACGCCTGCTACTTAGTCCACGGCGAGGCGGAGAAGCGGCGCTGTAACCCCGCGGCGGTCGTGTACGGCGAACCGATGGAGGAGGTGCTCCTCTGTCCCGACCACGAGGTGGACTTCTTCTACTGGTACCGCGAGGCCGGCGGGTCGGAGTACCGCGGCGAGGAGACGTTCAGAGACGAGTTCCACGAGTGGTTCGCCGCCGGCGGTCGCGCCCCCGACGACTACGAGGGGCCCGACCACGTCGACACCGACCCGGACGAACTGCCGACGCCGCCGGACCCGGCCGAACTCAACCGCCGCCTCAACGAAGGACAGAAGGGCAAGCGCAAGCGCATCGACTTCAAGAAGGGCGAGGTAACGTACGAGGACTGGAACGACGAGGACCAGAACCGACTCGACTTGGGGCAGGACTACCCCACGAAGTGACGGCGATGCCGCGCAGTCACACCCCCATCGTCGTCGTCGTCGAACCCGAGACGCCCGGAAACGTCGGCACCATCGCGCGGGCGATGAAGAACTTCGGGCTGACGGACCTCAAACTCGTGAACCCGCCGGAGCTGGAACCCGACGGCGAGGCGTACGGATTCGCCGGCCACGCTCGCGAGGACGTCCTCCCGAACGCCGAGGAGGTCACCTTCGAGGAGATAGTCGACGCCTACCACACCGTCGGCACGACGGCCATCACGAACGAGGACAGCCGAAAGCACGTCCGCTACCCGTTCAAGACGCCCGTCGAGGTGCGCGAGAGCTTAGAGACGGTCGACACGAAGACGGCTCTCGTCTTCGGCCGGGAGGGGCGCGGCCTCAACAACGACGAACTCGCGCGCCTCGACGAGGTGTGTTCCATCCCGGCCAGCGGCGAGTACCCCGTCCTCAACCTCGGACAGGCCGCGACGGTGCTGTTCTACGAACTCCGTTCGCTGACCGTCGCGGAGACGCAGTTACCCGACGTCGAACGCGACAGGGCCGAGGAGGGGGACATCGAGCGGTTCTACGACAACTTCGGGTCGTTCCTCGAACGCGTCGAGCACCGCGACCACAAGCGCCCGAAGACGATGCGCATGATGCGCCGCGTCGTCGGCCGCGCTCACCCCACGGACCGAGAGATACACACGCTGACGGGCGTGTTCCGCCGCGCCACCGACCGACTGGAGCGGCTGGGCGGGTTCGGCGACAGGGAGGCGGAGGACGCCACGAAAGCGGTCGGAGAAGTCGGCGACGAGAGCGACGGGGCCGACGGGTAGCTTACGCCGCTCCGCTCTCGTCCCCGCTTTCGTCCCCGTTCTCCCCCTCGGTTCCGTCTTCGCGCCGCGCGAACAGCGTCAGCGCGACCATCGAGCAGACGACCTCCGCGTCCGTCTCACCGTCGTCCCGGTCACCGCCGTCGACTCCGTTCTCGCCGTCCGCGTCCGCGACGCCTCTAAGAACCTCGATTCGCGTCTTCACGAGACCGCGGTCCGACCGTTCGGCCTCCGTCTCCTCGACCGTCAGGCGGAGCGAAAGCGTGTCGCCGAGACGCACCGGCCGCCGGTCCCCTCGTCGAACGGACCGCCGCCGAACGAACCGTTTTGACGCTCGGTTCCCTACCGGCCCTCGATGTCCGCCTCCCCCGCCCGCGGCGGTATCCGGCTTCTGATGGTTCTCGTCGGCGTCGTCGTCCTCCTGTTCTACGGCCTGTTGGCGTACGGCAGTTACGTCGCGCTGGCGACGCTGTGGCGCTTGCGACCCGACCCGACGACGGCCGTCCTCGCCGTCGTCGTCCTCACCGTCGTCTTCGGCTACCTCAGCCTCCGGGTCGGGACGGCGCGCCTCCTCGCCCAACTCGACGCCCGCGAACTGTCCAGAGCGCGCGTTCCGGGCGCCTACGAGGTGCTCGGCGGCCTCGTCGAACGAATGGACGTGGAGGCGCCGCGCCTGATGGTCGTCAGACTGCAGACGCCGAACGCGTTCGCCCTCGACACCGCGGGCCGCGACACCGTCGTCGTCGACGCCGCCCTGCTTCGTCTCCTCGACCGCGCGGAGTTCGAGGGGCTGTTGGCGCACGAACTGGCGCACCTCGAACGCCGCGACAGCCTCGTTCAGACGCTCGCGTTCAGCACCGTTCAGACCGTCGTCAGCCTCGCGTACGTCGTCGTCTCGCCCGTCGTGTTCCTCGTCAACGGACTCGCCTTCGCGGCGGCGTGGTTCCGCGGCGACCCCTCCTCGTGGGGCGAGACGGTCCCCGGACGCGCCCGCCGGCGCCTCGAACAGGGCGTCACCGTGGCGATGGCCGCGGTGACGCTGTTCGCGCGGGCGCACTCGCGTCGTCGCGAGTACGCCGCCGACGCCCGCGCCGCCGCCGTCACGGGCCGACCGCTCGCCCTCGCGCGCGCACTGGAGAAGATAGAGCGCGCGGCGACCCCAGAGTTCGGCATCCTCTCGCCGCTGTGGATTCGCGGCGAAGTGGAGTCCGGCGGGGAACGCGCCCTCCGCGACCTGTTCTCGACGCACCCGCGAACCGAGGACCGCGTCGAGCGACTCCGTCGCCGCGCCGAGGACGACGGGGTACGAATCGGGATTCGTTGACGCAACGGCGCTGAGAGGGAGAGAGTGCCCAGACGGACGTCGGAGCGACACCGGTTCGTTGGATTTAACAACCATGGGATACAAACACACGCATGGGAAGGCCGGTCGCCCCGGTCTTCTGGCGGGCTTGTCGGGCCACACAGGCCCAACCAGAACCTGTGCACTAGCTAAGAACCCAAACGCGTGAATACGCTTCCTCGTTGATCGTCGGGGAGAAGTCATCGAGAGTCCGCACGCCCGGCCCGACGCGCCTGCTTTTCCGTTCTGTCCCGACTCGACTGTCCGTAGACGGCGCCCCGGAGACAGGTTCTTCCGCCGGCGGCGAGTGCGTCCGAACCATGCCTCAGCGTCCGCGCGAGGGAGACACGCACGTCGTCGAGCGGTCGTTCTCGACCGAGGAGGTCCGACGGTTCGCGGCGCTCTCGAACGACGACCAACCGAGACACACCGAACCCGACGCGGACGGTAGACTGCTCGTCCACGGCCTCCTGACGGCGACGCTGCCGACCGAAGTAGGCGGCGACCTCGGCGTGCTCGGTCGCTCGTTCGCGTTCGAGTTTCACCGACCCGTGTACACCGGCGACAGCGTCCGCTGTGAGTGCGTCGTCGAGAGCGTCGAAGAGCGAGACGACCGGCACGACCTCTCGGTGGACGTGACCTGTACGCGGGAGAACGGAGCGGATGGTGAATCCGGAGACGGCGGCGCCGACGCGGAAGTGGTGATGACGGGGACGGTGACCGGACTCGTTCGGAAGCCCTAGGCGCGCTTCTGTATCTCCTCGCGGAGCACCGAACTGACGACTTCGCCGTCGGCCTTCCCGCGGAGGGCGCCCATGGCCTCGCCCATCAGCGCCGAGAACGCGCCCATGCCCTGCTCTTCGACCTGCGCGCGGTTGCGCTCGACGACGTCGCTCACGGCGTCGCGCACCTCGTCTTCGTCGACGCCGGAGAGGCCCGCCTCCTCGACGGCCGCCTCGGCCGTCAGCGACGGATTCTCCGCGATGGCCGTCAGTACGTCGTTGACGCCCTCCTTCGCCAACTCGCCGTCCTCGACGAGGTGCATGAGGTCGAGGAGGTGCTCGTCGGAGACGTTCTCAACGGGCACGTCGTCGCGGCGGAGTTCGGTCAGCGTCGATTCGAGGAGGCCGGCCGCGAACGTCGCGTCGACGCCCTCGTCGGTCGCGCGTTCGAAGAGCGGCATCTTCCGGCCGTAGGCGACCTGTTCGGCGAGGCCGGCGCCCAGACCGAACTCGGATTGGTAGCGTTCGACCTTCTCGGTGAGCAGTTCGGGCGTCTCGACCTCCAAGGGGTCGAGTTCCACGGGCGGAACGTCCGTCTCGGGGTACATCCGCGCCGCGCCGGGGAGGGGGCGGAGGTAGCGGGTCGTGCCGTCCTCGTTGGCGCCGCGGGTCTCCTCGGGGACGCCCGACAGCGCCGTCTCCGCGCGGGCCTGCGCGGCGTCGATGGCGAGTTCGGCCGTCTCCGGGTCGGTGGCGACGATGACGACGGCGTCGTCCTCGCCTGCGCCGACGGCCTCGCGGAGGGATTCTACCTCCTCGTCGGTGACGCCGTAGGCGGGCAGTTCGTCGGTGTGGAAGATGCCGCCCGCGCCGTGGCGCTTGGCGTGGTCCGAGAGTTCGGTGCCGAGGCGGCGGTCGGGCTGAATCTCCCGCCCGACGAGGCCGTCGAAGCCGAACAGGGGGACGGCGCGGACGACGCCGCCCGAGGAGAGGGCGCCGCCGACGACGCCCGAATCAGTGTCTTCGAACACGTCGGTCACGTCGGTCGTCTCGCCGACCGAGGCGTCTCTCGACTCCAGTTCGTCGCGGATGGCCAGCAGTTCGACCTGCCGGCCGACCTCCTGCCGAACGATGTCGTCGATGGCGTCCAGCGCCTGCACGCCCTTTATCTCCACGCGCGCGCCCTCGGCGATGGAGACGTTCACGTCCTGCCGGATGGTGCCGAGGCCGCGTTTCACCTTCCCGGTCGAGCGCAGCAACATTCCGATGGTCTCGGCCGCCTCGCGCGCCTGTTCGGGCGAGGAGATGTCCGGCCGGGTGCCGATTTCGACGAGCGGAATCCCGAGTCGGTCCAGCGAGAACGTGACGCCGTCCTCGCGCTCTTCGACCCGCTGTGCGGACTCCTCTTCGAGCATCAGGTCCTCGACGCCGACGGGGCCGTCGCTCGTCTCGATTTCGCCGTCTTGGGCGACCAGGGAGGAGCGCTGGAAGCCCGAGGTGTTCGAGCCGTCGATGACGAGTTTGCGCATGACGTGCGCTTGGTCCACCGCGTCCATGTCGAGGAGCGAGGCTATCTGCATGACTACCTCGCGGGCCTCCCGGTCGAGTCGGTGCGGCGGTTCGTCGTCCTCTTCGACCAGACAGGTGGTGTCGTAGGCGAGGTACTCGAACTCGCGGTCGACGCGGCTCTCCTCTAAGGCCGCCTCGTCGAGTTCGCCGAGTTCGCTCTTCGTCGGGTGGAGAAACCGGGTGAACGTCCGCTCGGCGTCGTCGGGGTCGCGGATCGCGGTCGGACACCCGCAGAACAGCTTCGTCGCGGTGTCGAGTTGCTGGTGGATTTCCAGCCCCGCGACGAGTCCGAGGTCCTCGTAGTCGTACGCGCTCATTGGTAGCCAATGCGAGTGCGGGGTGTAAAAAGGATTCACAACGAACGCCGGCGCCTCGGGTCGGAGGAGAGTCGGGACGAGAGACACGGGGCCGCGGGCGGAGGCGCTCCTCAGGTCTCAATTAGCGAGCGGGTGCGGCCGACGCCGCATCCGCCGGAAATCGACGCTCCGCGCTCCATCCTCCCGTTTCGGCTCGGGTCCGGGAGCGGACCCGTTCTGTCCGTCGCTTAGACGCGGCGCAAGCCCTGACCGAGACCCGTCGCCTCGTTGCACTCGGGGCACTCGTAGTGCCATCCGTCGTTCGTCGCTCGCCCCTCCGGGAACGTGGCACCGCACCCTCGACACTCCAACATGTCGCGGCCGTGCTCACGCCGATACTGAAGGCTCGGCATGATTGCTATTTCTACGGATTCCGGCATCAAAATACCGATTCTGTCCGTCGTTCGTGACTGTTGCGCACGGCTGCGGCGCCGTCGCACGATTACCGAGCGGACGATTCCGAAAGAAACTATTGAGAGGCGATATCACGGCACATCGACTCCGTGTCGACCCGGCCCGGTGCGCCCTCAGTCGTCGCCGAGGATGCCCCGGTGCGTCATCTTCTCGGGGTCGAGCACCTCGTCGGCCTCCTCCTCGGAGAGGTAGCCCTTGTCGACGACGACTTCTCGGACGGTCTTGCCCTCCTTCAGCGCCGTCTTCGCGACCTCGCTCGCCTTGTCGTAGCCGATGGTCGGGTTCAGGGCGGTGGCCAGCGCCATCGAGCGCTCGACCTGTTCCTCGCAGACCTCCTCGTTGGCTTCGAGTTTGCGGACGAACTTCGTCCCGAACGTCTCGGCGGCGTTCGAGAGCATCTGCGTCGATTCGAGGACGTTGTGCGCGATGACGGGCTTGTAGAGGTTGAGGTCTATCTGCCCCTCGGCGGCGCCGGCGGAGACGGCGGCGTCGTTGCCGACGACCTGCTTGTGGACCTGGTTCACCGCTTCGGCGACGACCGGGTTGATCTTCCCGGGCATGATTGAGCTTCCGGGCTGGTTCTCGGGTTGCTCTATCTCGCCGAGGCCGTTGCGCGGGCCGGAGGCGAGCAGGCGCAGGTCGTTGGCTATCTTGTTCAGCGAGCCGGCGACCGTTCTGAGCGCGCCGTGCGCCTCGCTCATCGCGTCGTGGGCCGCCTGCGCCTCGAAGTGGTCGTCGGCCTCGCGGAACTCGATGCCCGTCTCCTCGGAGATGTACTCGGCCGCTTTCTCGGGGAACTCGGGGTGGGTGTTCAGCCCGGTGCCGACCGCGGTGCCGCCGAGCGCGAGTTCCGAGAGGTGCTCGCGGACGTTGTCGAGGCGGCCGAGGCCCTTCTCGACCTGCGTGCGGTAGCCGCCGAACTCCTGTCCGAGCGTGATGGGCGTCGCGTCCTGCAGGTGGGTGCGGCCCGTCTTGACCACGCCCGAGAACTCCTCCTCCTTCGCTTCGAGCGACTCCCGGAGGGTGTCGAGGGCGGGCAGGAGGTCCTTCTCGACCGCTTCGAGCGCGGAGACGTGCATCGCCGTCGGGATGACGTCGTTCGAGGACTGCCCGTAGTTGACGTGGTCGTTCGGGTGGACGACCCGGTCGCCGATGTCCTCGCCCATCAACTCGGCGGCGCGGTTGGCGATGACCTCGTTGGCGTTCATGTTCGAGGAGGTACCCGACCCTGTCTGGAACACGTCGACGGGGAACTGGTCGTCGTGTTCGCCGGCGATGACCTCGTCGGCGGCCTCGACGATGGCGTCGGCCTTCTCCGCTTCGAGGAGTCCGAGGTCGCGGTTCGCCTGCGCGGCCCCCTTCTTCACGACGCCCAGCGCGCGGACGAACCGACGGCTGAACGTGATACCTGAGATGGGGAAGTTCTCGACGGCCCGTTGGGTCTGCGCTCCCCAGTAGGCGTCCGCTGGCACCTGCATCTCTCCGAGACTGTCCCGTTCGGTACGGAAGTCCTCGCTCATATCTCGGGGGACGACGGGTGCCCGCGTAAAACCGTTGGTCCCGGTTCCATTCGTCCCCCAGCACGCCCGAGCAGCCGTTTCACGAACCGAAACCAATCTTTCGGGAACTGGAACGAAACATCGGTCGAGCGGCTCGAAAGACGATTGTTCGGAGAGATTTTCTTCGCCGTCGTCAGCAAAGACCTGTCGGGTAATTTATTAATATCGACGATACCTGACCGGAGTCAGTCGATTTAGTGTATGATATTCTTTGGCTATATATCGATTCACTCATATATCAGTAAAGACCGGAAATGTTTAACTAAACCATGCGGTAATGGTTTACGCGCAACTGTCAACGACAAATTACCATGAACGAAAACACTACCGACGACGGACTTTCCCGACGCACGTATCTCCGACTCAGCGGTCTGGCCGGGGCCGGCATGGCGGGACTCGCCGGCTGTTCGAGCGGCGGCGGCGAGGGGACCGAGACGGAGACGACACAGGCGGGCGGCGAGGGGACGAGCGGCGAGTCCACCGAGACGACGACCGAAGGGAGCGGCGGCAGCGGCAACGCGCTCGAACTCGTCCACTGGTGGACGGCCGGCGGCGAGCAGGACGCGCTGAACGCGCTTTTGGAGGGGTTCAAGCAGGAGTACCCCGACGTGCAGGTCAACAACAACCCGGCGCCCGGCGGCGCGGGGTCGGCGCTCGACACGGTCGTCAAGAACCGCGTGCTCAACCAGAACCCGCCGAGCACGTTCCAGATTTGGCCGGGTAAGGCGCTCACCCAGTACGTCGAGGGCGACGTGCTGAACACGCTGGGCGACTCGGTGTGGAGCCAGGACATGCGCGACGCCTACCGGCAGGGCGTCCAGCAACTCGCCCAACCGGCGGGTAACTACGTCGCGGTGCCGCTCAACATCCACCGGCTCAACAACCTCTTCTACAATACGGCGGTCCTCGAGGAGGCGGGCGTCGACCCCTCCAACCTCTCGAACCCCGCGGCGGTTACCGACGCGCTCGGCACCGTCGCAGAGAACACCGACGCGGTGCCGATGGCCCACCAGACGCAGTCGCCGTGGTCGTCCGTCCAACTGTGGGAGACCATCTTCCTCGGGTCCAACGGCGTCGACGCGTACAACGACGCCATCGTGAACGGCAACATCGGTCAGCACGAGAGCGCGGTCAGCGAGTCGCTCCAGACGCTGAAGGACTACCACCAGCACTTCAACGACGACGCCGGCTCCATCTCGTGGGACCAGGCGAACAGCAAGGTCGTCAACGGCAACGCCGCGTTCATCCACCAGGGCGACTGGGCGGCGGGGCAGTACAAGTCCGCCTCGGACTTCGAGTACGAGAGCGACTGGAACATGGTCCCGTTCCCGGGCACCGGTTCGATGTACTCTGTCGTGACCGACTCGTTCGTCTTCCCGAAGAACAACCCGTCGCCGGACGCGACGCGGAAGTTCCTGAGCTACTGCGGCACCGTCGACGCCCAGGAGCGGTTCAACCCCATCAAGGGTTCCATCCCGCCCCGAACCGACGTGCCGGCCGACCAGTTCGGGCCGTTCCTCTCCTCGCAGATAGAGGACTTCAAGAACTCCGAGACCCAGCCGCCGACCATCGCGCACGGGACGGCGGTCACCCCGGACGTCCACGGCAACATCGACGAGGCGTTCGCGGGCTTCAACGAGCAGTGGAACGTCGAATCGACGACCACCGCGCTCGTGAACGCCTTCCCGTCCAACTAACGGGCGACGATGCTCGAATCACTCTTTCGACGACTCGCGACCCGCGGCGGCGAAGGGAGCGACCCGAGCGACAGCGACGGCGACGTTCGGACCGACGGCGGCACCGTCACGCAGACGGCGGGGTCGACCGAACAGTCCCAGCGCTCGTGGCGCGAGTCGGAGTTCGTCCGCTCGCTCCCCTTCTGGCTCCCGCCGGCGCTCCTCATGGGCCTGTTCGTCTACGGCGCCATCGGCTGGAACGCGGTCATCTCGCTGACCGAGTGGGAGGGGTTCGGCAGTCCCGACTACGGCAACCTCGATTTCTCGATGTACGGGCGGATGCTGGCGGACCCGACGTTCGTCGCGGCCGCGCGCAACACCGTCGTTCTGCTGGTCGCGTTCACCGTCGTCTCGCTGGTGGTCGGTCTCCTCGTCGCCATCCTCGTCGACCGGGGCATCCGCTTCGAGAACACGCTGCGGACCATCTACCTCCTGCCGATGAGCCTGTCGTTCGTCGTGACGGCCATCTTCTGGGCGTGGATGTACAACCCTGAGTTCGGCCTCATCAACGTCCTTCTCAGGAGTACCGGCCTCGGCTTCCTCGCGAACGACTGGATCAGCGACCCGAACACGAAGCTCGCGGCGGTCATCTTCGCGCTGATGTGGCAGTTCAGCGGCTACTGCATGGTCGTCTACCTCGCCGGTCTGCGCGCCATCCCGAGCGACCAGTTCGAGGCGGCGCGCATCGACGGCGCCTCGACGCTCCGCATGTACTGGCGCGTCATCATCCCGCAACTGCGCGCCTCGACGATGAGCGCCGCCGTCGTGCTGATGGTGTTCGCGCTGAAGGCGTTCGACTTCCTCTACGTCATGTTCGGTGACACGCCGGGCCCCTCGACGGACATCCTCGCGACGATGATGTTCCGCGAGGCGTTCAGCTCCTCGAACTGGGCGTATGGGGCGGCCATCGCAACCGTGCTGTTCGGACTCGCGTTGGTGGTCATCGGCCCCTACCTGTACGTGCAGTACCAGCGGGGTGACCTATGAGCGCAGACACCGAGGACGGACGCTTCCCGAGCGTCTCCCGCATCGCGCTGTACGCCGTTCTCGTCGCGATGGCGCTGTTCTACCTCGCGCCGCTGGAGACGGGGCTGATGACGGCCATCAAGACGCAGGACGCGTTCTTCTCGTCGACGCCGTTCGTGCCGCCGTTCGGCGACGGCTTCACGCTCGAACCGTGGTACGAGGCGTGGGCGACGATGCAGGGTCCGCTCACGGACTTCTCCGGCGCGCTGTACAACAGCGCGTTCGTCGCCATCCCGGCGACGGTGCTGTCGGGCCTCATCGGGTCCGTGGCGGCGTACGGGCTGACGAACCTCAACTGGCGCGGACAGGCCGGCGTGCTGATGCTGTTCGTCGCCGGGATGTTCGTCCCGTACCAGTCCGTGCTCGTCCCGCTGACGCGCTTTTGGACCATCGTCGGCCTGCAGAACTACCTGGCCGGCGTGCCGTTCCTCGCCCAGCGGGTCGGACTCATCGAACTCGTCGTCACGCACACGGCCTACGGGATACCCATCTGCACCATCCTGTTCCGGTCGTACTACGCGAGCTTCGACGAGTCGATGCTGGAGGCGGCGCGCATCGACGGCGCGACGTTCTCGCGCATCTACCGGCGCATCATCTTCCCGCTGTCGAAGCCGATGTTCGCGGTGGTGCTCATCTACCAGTTCACGCAGGTGTGGAACGACTTCCTGTTCGCGCTGGTGTTGGTGTCCTCGCCGACGAGCGAGGTGGCGACGATCGCGCTGAACAAACTCCAGGGCTCGATGGTCCAGCAGTACAACGTCCAGATGGCCGCCGCGTTCGTCGCGGCACTCCCGACGCTCTTGGTGTACGTCCTGTTCGGCGACCAGTTCGCCGAAGGGGTCGCAGGTGAAACATAGCATGGCAGAACTCACACTCGATCACGTTACGAAGGTGTACGACGACGACGGCTCGGACATCGTCGCGGTCGACGACGTCTCGATAGACATCCCCGACGGCGAGTTTCTCGTCCTCGTCGGCCCCTCGGGGTGCGGGAAATCCACCACGCTCCGGATGATAGCGGGGCTGGAGACGGTCTCCAGCGGCGACATCCGCCTCGGCGGCGACGTCGTTACCGGGCGCCCCCCGCGCGAACGCGACATCGCGATGGTGTTCCAGTCGTACGCGCTGTACCCGCACATGACCGTCCGCCAGAACATGTCGTTCGGCCTCGAAGAGTCGACCGACATGGCCGACGGCGAGATATCGTCGGTGGTCACCGACACCGCCGAGATGCTGAGCATCGGCAACCTGCTCGACCGGAAACCCGGCGAACTCTCGGGCGGGCAGCAACAGCGCGTCGCCCTCGGCCGCGCCATCGTGCGCGACCCGAAGGTGTTCCTGATGGACGAACCGCTCTCCAATCTGGACGCCAAACTCCGCTCGCAGATGCGCACGGAGCTGCAGCGCCTACAGGAGGACCTCGGCGTCACCACCGTCTACGTCACGCACGACCAGACGGAGGCGATGACGATGGGCGACCGCATCGCCATCCTCAACGACGGCATCCTCCAGCAGGTGGCGACGCCCCTCGAAGCGTACCACCAACCCGCGAACCTGTTCGTCGCGGGGTTCATCGGCGAACCCTCGATGAACTTCTTCGAGATGGAGGTGCAGGGCGACCGGTTGAGCGGCGACCAACTCGACTACCCCATCTCGCAGGAGACGCGCGAGGCCATCGGCGACGCGACGAACGTCACGCTGGGCATCCGCCCGGAGGACGTGCAACTGGTCGACGAGGGACAGGGCGACCACGACTTCGGCACCGTCGTCGACGTCGTCGAACCGATGGGCAACGAGAACAACGTCTACCTCTCGTTCGAGACGGACGACCCAGCGGACTTCGTGGCGACCATCGACGGGATGCGGAGCCTCGACGCCGGGCAACCGGTCGTCGCTCGTATCCCCGAGGACGCCGTCCACCTGTTCGACACCGACACGGGTGAGACGCTGAAGAATCGCTCGCTCGCCGAACTCGAAGAGAACGAACCGCGCGTCTGAGCGGACCGCTCCGTTATAGTAGCGTCTGCACGTCTCCACACACTCGACCGCACGACGGCGTGCGGTCGGATGAGTACACAGTTGCAGACGCTACTATCGCTCTTCTTCCTCACGCCGACTCGCTCGCCGCCTCGTACTCCTCGGGCGTGTACGTCTTCAACTCCATCGCGTGGATGTCCGTCGTCATCGACTCCCCGAGGGCGTCGTACACCATCTGGTGCTGTTGGACGAGCGTCTTCCCGTCGAACGCCGGCGAGACGATGACGGCCGCGAAGTGGGCGTCCTCGTGCTCCTCGTCCGGAACCCGGGGGAGCGTCACCGTCGCCTCCGCGTCCTCGATACCCGACTCGATGAGTCGTTCGACTTCTGCTGTCTCCATACCCGCCGGTGGGGTCGCCGCCGGATAAAGTCCTCCGGGAGCGACCGGTCCGTCCGCCCGCGTCCTCTCAACCGCCGCCTCTGGAGTCAGAGGTGATAACCGACGAGGAACGAACGTAACCACCCTACTGAGAGCAGAGCGCCCGAACCGAAATCGGGGCCGCTGGAGCGCGATGTGTTCGTACTGGTCACCGATTCTCGAATCGACAGCTCCGGCGTCGAACCGGATTTTAAAATCATATCTGATAACCGACGGCGAACTGTTTTGACCCGAACTGTCATCGAACGAGTCAGATGAACATCGCCCGCACGCTCGATGATCTGCTCCCCGACCGACTCCGGGGAAACTACCTCGCGAAACTCGCCCTCCTGTTCGCCGTCGTCACGGTCGTCGTCGTCGCCGTCGGCGGCTACACGTACGTCACGGTCGCCGAGGAGGTGAGCGACTCGGCTCAACGGGACCTGCAGACGACCGCCACCCTCCAGTCCGAACAGCTCTCGGGGTGGATGACCCAGCAGCGACAGACCGCGCGGATGGTCTCGCGGTACAACGTGTTCCAGACGGCGAACGACCCCGTCATCTCGCAGTACCTCCGCCGCGAACGGGCCGTCCTGCCCACCGCCGTGGCCGAGGTTCACTACGTCGACACCGAGTACTCGAAGGTCGTCGCCAGTTCCCGCGAGGACGCCGTCGGCACCGCGCCGCTGCCCGAGGGGACCGAGTTCGTCGAGGGGTCGATGGAGATGCCCGTCGCCGACGACGTGTCGGTCACGCGACCGTACCGCCGCGACGGGCGGACACTGATGGCGTTCGTCAGCCCGGTCCAACTGAAATCGAACAAGGTGGTGATGGTCGTCGCCGACGTGAGCTACGCCGAACTCACCCTCGACACCGCCGTCGACGGAAGCTTCGCGCAGGTCGTCACGACCGACGGGCGGGTCCAGTTCGACGCCTCCGGGCGCGGCGACTACGGCGACTACGGCGTCGAGGACGCGACGGCGCTGACCGACGGCGCCGCCGGAAACGCCGGCGTCTACGAGGAGGCCGCCAACGGGGTGATGGACGAATCGCACCTCGTCGCCTACGCGCCCGTCGCCAACACCGACTTCGTTGCCGTCGTCCACGCCCCGAGCGTCGCGGTGTACGCGGTCGAATCGCAGGTCGGCGAGCAGTTGCTCGTCCTCCTCGGCGTCGTCGTCGCCGGCTTCGTCGCCCTCGGCGCCATCATTCACGCGACCACCGTCAGCCCCCTCGCCGCGCTGGCGGGGCGCGTCGAACGCCTCCGCGAGGGGGACCTCGACGTGTCGCTGCCGACGGGCCGCACCGACGAGTTCGGCTCCGTCGTCGACGGGGTCGCGTCGCTCAGAGACGACCTCCGATCCCAGCGCGGGGACGCCCGCCGCTACAGCGACGTGATGAGCGAGGCGGCCGACGGCGACCTGACCGTCCGCATGGACGCCGACTCCGACTCCGCGGACATGCGGACCATCGCCGCCGCGTTCAACGAGATGACCGCGGAGTTGGAGGCGACGCTGCTCGCCCTCACGGCGTTCGGCGAGACGGTCGCGTCCGGCAGTTCCGGCGTCGCCGAGGGCGCCGCGGAGGTCAGCGCCGCCAGCGACGAAATCGCCCGCTCCGTCGAGCACATCTCCGCCGGCGCGCGCGAACAGGCCGACCACCTCTCGGACCTCTCCGGGGAGATGGGCTCGCTGTCGGCGTCGGTGCAAGAGGTGTCGGCGACGACCGACGACTTGGCCGTCGGGTCCGCGCAGGTCGCCGGGCGGGCGGACGAGGGACACGGGGCGGCGAACGAGGCGCTCGACAGCGTCGAGGCCATCGAGGCGGAGACGCGCGAGGCCGTCGCCTTGGTCGAGGACTTAGACGAGGAGATAGCCCGCATCAGCAGCGTCACCGGCGTCATCGCCGACCTCGCCGAGCAGACGAACATCCTCGCGCTGAACGCCTCTATCGAGGCCTCCCGGGCGGGCGAGGCGGGCGCCGGGTTCGCCGTCGTCGCCGAGGAGGTGAAACACCTCGCCGAGGAGACGGCGACGTACGCCGAGACCATCGAGACCCACGTCGAGACGCTCCAAGACAAGCGCGCCGAGGTGGTCGACGGCATCGAGGGGATGCGCGAACGGGTCGCGGCGGGAACCGACGACGTCGACGAGGCGCTCTCGTCGTTCGACGAGATAGCCGCCGGCGTGAGCCAGAACAGCGCGAGCGTCGAGGAAGTCGCGGCCGCGATGGACGAACAGACCGGCGCGGCCGACGAGGTGCTCTCGATGGCCGACGAACTCGCCGGCATCGGCGAGGAGACGACCGCCGAGGCGCAGAACGTCTCCGCGGCGACCGAACAGCAGACCGCGACGCTCGCCGACGTGGCCGACGGCGCGACCGACCTCGCCGACCGGGCGGGCGAACTCCGGGGGCTGCTCGCGGAGTTCCGCCTGACGGACGAGGCAGTGGACTTCGAGGGTGACCTCGGTCTCGACGCGCAGACGGCCGCCGCACTCGAAGACGCCGTCGGTGCGGTCGAGACGACGCCCGCCGCCTCCGACGACTGAGCGGCGGCCGACGACGGGCTTTTCTCCCGACGCTCCGAGGACGGGCCTACCGTGTGCGATTCTTCCGGTTCGCCCGACCTGCCCGGTTCGTCCGACTCGCCCGACTCGCCGGACCGGCCCGAGGTCGTCGGCCGCGTCGAGCGACGTCTGTCAGCCGAACACGCAGACGTACTGGAAGCTCTCTCGGCCTGCGCGGACGCCGTTGCGGCCGAGTGGGGCGACGGAGGTGACAAAAATGATGGCGAGACCGCCGCCGAACGCCCCCCGCGGACGACCGACAGAGAGGCCGTCGGCCCCCCGCTTCACCGGGCGCTTGACGCCTCGGGACTGCTCGCGCACCTCCCGTGCGTCCTCTCGGACCTCGTGACGGCCGCCGGGCGTCCGATGCCCGCCTCGCCCGTCGCGGCGCCGCCGTACGTCGTCGTCACCAGCGAGGGCGTCCTCCTGCGGGCGTCGCTGGACGACGGTCGGTTGGTCGTCTCCCTCCGCGTCTTCGACATCGACCGGAGCGGCGGAGAACCCGGTTACGTCAGACGCGACGGCGTCGACCCGGCGGTCGAGTTCCGCTGACCCGGCGCCGTCCGACTCCCCCGACGCTCACATCTGGTAGCGGCGTTCGTCGTCTCGCTGCGGGTACTGGTCCTGCCCGGTCATCTCGTCGTACGTCATCCCCGAGAGGTACTCGTCGTACGTCACGTCGTAGCCCTGTCGGAGGTGGAAATCGAGGGTTCCCCGGTCGACGGTGGTCTGAAAGAGCAGGTGGACCGCCCGGCGGAGCAGTTCGTCCACCTCGTCGGTCTCGAAGGCGGCCGACAGCATCGCCAGTTCGTGTCTCGTCTCGCGGTCCAGCGAGGCCGTCGACTCCTCGTCGATGTCGGCGTACGCGGCTTCGACGTCGTCGGTGAGTTCGTCGAGTCCCATACCCGCCTCCGACGAGAGCGGCGCGTAAGGTTTCTGCGACTCGGAGCGACCGACGCCGACGCGGAATCACCACCCCTAAGCCCGCACCGACCCACCTCCGCACGATGACCGACGGCGACGCTTCGACCCTCGACGCCGACGACGGTGACGCTCCCGCCCTCCCCGACGACCCCGCGGAGGTGGACGCCGTGCGCGACGCCCTCGTCGAGTGGTACGAGGCGGACCACCGCGACTTCCCGTGGCGGCGGACGCACGACCCCTACGAGATTCTCGTGAGCGAGGTGATGAGCCAGCAGACGCAACTCGGTCGCGTCGTCGAGGCGTGGGCGGACTTCTTGGAGGAGTGGCCCACCGCCGCCGACCTCGCGGCGGCCGACCGCAGCGACGTGGTCTCCTTCTGGAGCGGACACAGCCTCGGCTACAACAACCGCGCGAAGTACCTCCACGAGGCGGCCCGGCAGGTCGTCGAGGAGTACGACGGGGAGTTTCCGCGGACGCCCGACGAACTGTCGGAACTGATGGGCGTCGGTCCGTACACGGCGAACGCCGTCGCCTCCTTCGCGTTCGACAACGGCGACGCGGTGGTGGACACGAACGTGAAACGGGTTCTGCACCGCGCCTTTGACGTTCCCGACGACGACCCCACCTTCGAGCGCGTCGCCTCACATCTTATGCCCGACGGCGAGTCGCGCGTCTGGAACAACGCGGTCATGGAACTCGGCGGGGTCGCCTGTCAGAAGACGCCGAAGTGTGATGAGGAGGGCTGTCCGTGGCGGACATGGTGTCACGCCTACGAGACGGGTGACTTCACCGCTCCCGACGTACCGACGCAACCCGAGTTCGAGGGGAGTCGACGACAGTTCCGGGGGAGGATTATTCGCGTCCTCGGCGAGTACGACGAACTTCCCTTGGCCGACCTCGGCCCGCGAATCCGCGTCGACTACGGCGGCGAGACGGGGGAGGAGTGGCTCTGCGGTCTCCTCTCCGACCTCGCCGACGACGAGTTGGTTGAACTCGCGGAACGCGACGGCGAGACGGTCGCTCGGCTTCGTGGCTGAGCGTCGCTGCGCCCGAAACGAGACACGGAGCGGACGGCGATTGTCGCGGAAAGAGCGGATAGCGGAAAGAACGGACGGCGAAAAGACTCGTCCGAGGGTACCGAGTTCCTCTACTCGGTGTCCGCGCGGACGAACGTCACCGGACACGGCGCGGAGAGCATGATCTGCTGTGCGAGGCTCCCGAAGACCGCCTTTCCGGTGGGAGAGCGCTTGCGCCCGCCGACGAGGATGCGGTCGGCCTCCGATTCCTCGGCCAAGGCGGTGATACCCTCGTCCTCGATGCCGACGGTGCCTCGAACCTCGTAGTCGATTCCCTCGGCGTCGAGGCGGTCAGCGAACTCGCGGATGACGGAGTACCGGACGGCCACGCTGTCGGGGGAGACGTCGTTCGCCGCTTCGCTGAAGCCCAGCGCCTCGACTCGGTCCTCGAAGTCCTCGGGGCTGAAGATGTGCGCGAGGACGACGGTCGCGCCGGTGGGGCCGGCGACGTCCACCGTCTCCTCGACGAGGCGGTCGAGGCGGTCGCTGTCGGTCGGTCCGACGGCGACGAGAACGTTCTGGAGTCCGGCCTGCGTGGGTTTTCGAGTCGCTACTGGCGTTTCCATACGAAACCGTACGCGAGGAGCGCGGATAAACCTTCTGTAGATTAACTCTATTCCGAGTAAATATTTGTACCGTACGTTCGTGAGGGTCGGGCGGCCGGGTCGTTCTCAGCGGATTCGCGGGCGGTCCGCTCTTCACGACCGACCACGGCGCCGGACGGGGGTCACCGCCGGAAGCGCCCGTCCTCCGAGAGACCGCCCGCCCGAAACACGCGCTCGCCCGAACGGCTTCGGCGGTGAACGGGCCTCCGAGAGGCGGGACGACGCGGCGACCTCAGTGGAGCAGACTCCCGACGAACTCCTCGTAGCCGTCCGGGACCGTCTCCCGAAGCGCGTCGGGGTCGGTCTCGCCGTCCGCGTTGACGAGCACGGTCCGACCGTCCACGTCGCCGTAGGCGCTCTGGAAGTCGTAGACGAAGCCGTAGAGGTCCTTCTCTTCGGACACCTCGTCGCTCCCGCGGAGATACTCCACCTGCGCGTGGACGTTGTACTCGACGAGTTGGTTGATGACCGCTCGTCTCTCGGCGTCCGTCTCGACGGCGCCGTCGTCGAGGGCCTCCTCGACCACGTCGACGATAGGTGCGACCTCCTGTTCGATTCCGGGGGGTTGCTCCCCCGCCTCACCGACGACGGACTCGTAGGCGGCCGTGACGGCCCCGCATCCCGTGTGGCCGACGACGACGCCGGAGGAGGCGCCGGACACCTCCAACCCGTATAGGAAGCTCCCGTCGACCGCCCGCTCCCCGTCGACGCGCGTCGTGACCTTGTTGCCGATGTTGGACGGTTTGAACAGGAAGCCGGCGTCGAGGGGCGCCGCGAACATCCCCTCCTGTGAGACCCGAGAGTCCGAGCAACAGACCGAGACGACCGCCGGGGACTGGGAGGTCCGGACGCCCTCGAAGTACCCCTCCGGAAGCGCGCCCGACCAGAGGCCGTTGCGTTCGAGCAGCCCCGGGAGGTCGCCGCCGAAGGCGAACTCCTCGCGGTTCGACTCGGCCTCCGACTCCGACGTCGAGTCCTCACGGTCCTCGTCCGCCCCCGATTCGGCGTCGGCGGCCGCTACTCCTCTCGCCCCGTACCCGAGGATACCCAGCATCGTCGCACCCGCGCCGCCGGTTTTCAGTGCCGTCCGTCTGCTTATCTCGGTGTCGTCGCTCATGCGCTTCGCGGTTCTCTCAATCCGTACTTAGAAGCGGTGGCCGCGACGCCCTCGGCGGATTCGGGGGCGTCTGCCTCTCACGACCACGAACGCGCTACGCGGGGCGCAGAAGTGAGCGCTCGGTTGCCCGAAACTCGCCGCCGGTATCTCCGCCTTTTCCGCGACTACGGCTTCGTCTTCAGCGTTCCGAGGACGGCCTCGCCGTACTCCGTGGCGGTCCACTCGCCGTCGACGTACCGCTTCGCCCACGGCGTGACGACCTGAAACGACCCGAACGGCCTCTTTCCGTCGTCGAGAAGCGCGACGCTGACGCGCTCGAAGGAGTCGTCGCTCCGGACGAGGGCGGCGTAGGCGCCGGCCACGTGCCCCACGTCGGTGACGACGCCCCGCCCGGCGGCGTCGCTCGGGGTCGCCTTCAGTTCGAGTTTCTTCCCGCGCTTCGTCAGTTTCTCGACGGCCGGCCCGCCGTCGGCGACGGCCGCCTCGAACGCGTCGGCGTCGGCGACGTCGGCCGACGCGGCGTCCCCGACCGACCGCTCGGCGACCGACCACCGCTCCTCGACGGGGAGGGCCGGCAGGTCGCCGTGGGCCGGAGTCTGTCGTTTCGCCGCCGTGGGCGTATCGCTCCCGCCATCCGCCTTCGCCGCGCACCCGGCGGTGAGGCCGACTGCGAGGGCGGCCGCGCCGCGACGGAGGATGTGGCGTCGTCGCATGAGATGAATGGATGTTTATTCTACGCCAGCACGAATAAATATTTTTGCAGATTGGCGATTATTTATTTACGCGACCGGGGAGAGTCGCCGTCATGGCCCTCGAACCGTACTTCTTCGCGCAGTTGGTCGTCGGACTCGCCCTCGTCGGTCTCGCGGTGCTCCCCCGATTCGTCAGCGACTGGCCCGTCTCGCTCCCGATATTCTACGTGAGCCTCGGCTTCGCGGCCTTCTCGCTTCCGCTGGGGCTCCCGGCGCCGGACCCCTTGAAGTACGGCACCGTCGCGGAGAAGCTAACCGAACTCGGCGTCATCCTCGCGCTGACCGGAGCCGGGTTGAAACTCGACCGCACCCCCAGCCTTCGCGATTGGGCGTCGACGTGGCGGCTGCTCGGCGTGACGATGCCGCTGTCTATCGCCGCCGCGGCGCTGCTGGGGTGGGGCGTCGCCGGGTTCGCACTCACGACCGCACTGCTGCTCGGCGCCGTGCTCGCACCGACCGACCCGGTGTTGGCCTCCGAGATGCAGGTCGAAGAACCCGGCGCGGGCGCGGAGGACGAACCCGTCGAGGGGGCGGCCGGAAAGACGGACGAGGTCCGCTTCGCGCTCACCTCGGAGGCCGGACTCAACGACAGCCTCGCGTTCCCGTTCACGAACCTCGCCATCGCCGTGGCGCTGCTCGGCGTCGACCCGGGCCTCTGGCTCGGCGAGTGGGCGCTCGTCGACGTCGGGTACAAACTCGCGGTCGGACTGCTCTCGGGGTACCTCGTCGGCCGGGCGCTCGGCTGGGTCGTCTTCGCCGGCAGCCCGGACTCGGAACTCGCGCGGAGCGTCCGAGGGATGGAGGCGCTCGGCGGGACGCTCCTCGTCTACGCGTTCACCGAACTCGTCGGCGGGTACGGCTTCCTCGCCGTCTTCGTCGCCGCCCTCGTCGTCCGGGACGCCGAGCGAGAGCACGACTACAACGAGACGCTTCACGACGTTGCCGAGAAGAGCGAGCAGACGCTGATGACGGTGCTGATGGTGCTGTTCGGCGGGGCGCTCGCCGCCGGACTGCTCGACCCGCTGACGACGGCGGGCGTCGCGGTGGCGCTGACGCTCGTGTTCGTCGTCCGCCCTCTCGCCGGCGCCGTCGGTCTCTTCGGGTTCGACCGCGACCCCTTCGAGCGCGGCGTCATCGCGTCGTTCGGTATTCGGGGACTGGGTTCGTTCTACTATCTCGCGCACGCGTTGAACGTCGCTCCCTTCCCCGAGGCCCGGCGGCTCTGGGCGCTCGTCGGCGCCGTCGTCCTCGTTTCCGTCGTCGTTCACGGCGTCTCGGCCACGCCGGCGCTGAAGCTGCTCGAACGCCGGTCGTCGTGAGAGGCCGACGTCCGCGGCCTCCCGAGTCGCCGCACACGGTTCCCGGTTCGAGGGAATCGGATCCACTCCTTATCTCCCCGCCGTTCGTCCGTTCGAACGGGTGACTCGAATGACCAGAAAGCGACTCGTCGACTGGACCGTCGGCGCCGTCGTCGCGGCGGCCGCGTTTGCCCTCGGCGCCGCGGCGGTCGGCGGGACGAACGGCCGGTGGATGCCTCACGTGGGCGCGGGCGGACGGATGCCCCACGGGGCTGCGAGCGGCTGGATGGGTCCCGGAACCGGGATGATGGGTCCCGGCACCGGAGCGATGGGCGGCGGCTGGGGGTTCGGGATGCTGTTCGGCGTCCTCCTCTGGACGGCCCTGCTCGTCGGCGTCGCGGTGGCGGCCTACCGACTGTTCGCCCGCGAGGGGGGCGACGAACGCGCCCGACCCGACCCCGCGATGGACGAACTCCGGGCCCGGTACGCCCGCGGCGAGATAGACGACTCGGAGTTCGAAGAGCGGAGGCGGCGGCTCACGGGTCAGTGACCGACTCCGCCTCCCGGCGGAGGCAGCGGCCGGGTTCTCACGGCACTTTCAGGTACGCGTAGCCGTCGGACTGCAGGCGCGTGAGTTCGCCGACGCCCGAGGGGACCGAGTCGACGTTCGCCAGCAGTTTCGACTCGGGGATGTCGCGGCCGGTCAGCGAGTTGCTGCACCCGAGACAGCGCACGTCGTCGCCGAGGGCGCGCACGTCCTCGGCCAGCGGCGACCCCTCCGCGAACAGGTGGATGGCGTCGCCGTTGACGAGGAGCACCGTCTCCTCCACTTCGACCGTCCCGTCGTCGAGGAGGTTGGTCACGTTCCCCAGCGCGCGCCGCCAGTCGTCTACGTCGCCGCTCGTGAGGTGGAACACCGTCTTCATACCGTGCTCCACGCCCGTGGCACCCTTCAGCGTTCCCGCCGTTCGCCGTCGTCGGTGCTCGAATCGCCACCGCGCACCACTTTTGCCCCCGCGGACGAACCGTGTGGTATGGAAGCGACGCACGTTGTGGCCGTCTGCGGGAGCCTTCGGAAGCGGAGTTACACTCGATTGGCGCTGGAGCGGTCGCTCGACGGCGTCCGCGAGGCGGGCGGGACGGGGGAGGTGCTCGACCTGCGCGAGTACGACCTGCCCGTGATGAACGCCGACGAGGACGAGACGGGCGACAGCGCGGCGGTGGTCGAGCGAATCGGCGAGGCGGACTCGCTCCTCCTCGGAACACCGGTTTATCACGGCTCCTACTCGGGGGTGCTGAAGAACGCGTTAGATTACTGCGGGTTCGACGAGTTCGACGGTAAGACGGTCGGCCTGTTGGCCGTCGCGGGCGGCGGGTTTCCGGTGACGGCGCTCGAACACCTCCGGTCGGTCTGTCGGGCGCTGAACGCGTGGGTCCTCCCGCACCAGGCCGCCCTCCCGCACGTCTCCGCGCAGTTCGACGGCGAGGAGGTGACCGACGAGGGGTTGGACCGGCGGGTGCGCGTCCTCGGTCGGCGGGTCGTGGAGTACGCGAGCATCGAACCCGACCCGGCGACGTTCGAGGCGGAAGAGAACGTGGGTGCCGGCGGGCGATAGTCGAGGAGACCTGCTCGCGGCGAGGGGCGAACTCGTAGCGCCCGCGACCGAGCCACGACACCGACCCCCTCGGGGCGACGAATGGGGAACGGTTTTGCCGTTCGCTCGCACCCGAAGGAGGTATGCACGCCATCACGAAGAGCGGGTGGGTGGAGGTCATCACGGGGTCGATGTTCTCCGGGAAGACGGAGGAACTCCTCCGACGCCTGCGGCGCGCCGAGATAGCCGGACAGGAGGTCGGGGTGTTCAAACCCGCCGTCGACGACCGCTACGGCGAGACGACGGTGGGGTCGCACGCGGGCAGTCAGTGGGAGGCGCACGTCGTGCCCGCCGAGGGCGACGACGTCTGGGAGATTCTTGAGAAACTGAACGGCGAGGACGTCGTCGCCGTCGACGAGGCGAACTTCTTCTCCGCCGAACTCGTCGACGTCTGCGAACGACTCGCGGCCGACGGCCGCCGCGTCCTCGTCTCCGGCACCGACCAGACGTTCCGCGGCGAACCCTTCGAACCCCTGCCGCAACTGATGGCGACGGCCGAGTACGTCGACAAACTGCAGGCCATCTGCACCGTCTGCGGCGAACCCGCGACCCGCAACCAACGGCTCGTCGACGGCGACCCCGCCCGGTACGACGACCCGACCATCGTCGTCGGCGCGGAGGAGTCCTACGAGGCGCGATGTCGCAACTGTCATACGCTCCAGCGCGAATAAGCTAGCGACGTGACTACGTGGGTCGAACATCCGGAAGGCGGGCGCGAACGCGGCCCCCGCGGCGTCGCCCGGGCGTGGGTCGAGGTGCTCGTCCGTCCCCGTCGGTTCTTCAAGAACGGCGTCGCGCCGGGCGACCAAGCGCCGGGACTCGTCTTCGCCGTCGTCGTCGCCGTCGCGTACACCGCCGGTCTGTTTACGTTCGCGCCCGACCGCATCCCCACCTTCGCCGGCGGCCCGGCCGTCTCGGCGCTCCTCGGTCTCGCCCTCGTCGCCCTCCTCCTCGCGCCCGCGGTGCTGCATCTCACCGCGGCGATACAGACCGTCCTACTCCTCGTCGGCGTCCGCGACAGGGGCGGAATCAGCGAGACGGTGCAGGTGGTCGCCTACGCGACGGCGCCGTGCGTCCTCGCGGGCCTCCCCTCGCCGGAACTCCGCTTCGTCTGCACCGCCTACGGCGCGGCGCTCCTCGTCGTCGGCCTGAGCGAGGTGCACGACGTGAGTCCCCGCCGCGCACTGGCCGTCGGCGCGCTTCCCGCCGCGTTCCTGTTCGGCTACGCCTTCGAGGGGTGGGCGGCGTTCGAGCACGTCCTCCGACTCGCGGGTCTCATCTGAGGTTTCGGCTCCCGTCGACGCGCCGGGCGTGCATCCCGGCGGCACCCTGAAAACGCCGTGCCGCGCGCAGAAAATTTCGCCCGACGGTCACGTAACCGAATCGAGACGTTCGGACGGTTCCGGCCGAATCCGACGGCAGAACGGAGCAACGGCGCCGAGACGAACGGCCGCCGAGAGCGATTCGACAAGGGTTTTAGTCCCGGGTCGTTTGTTGCACGCAATGGATTGGATTACGCACGACGAAGACGTGTGGTTCGAGTTTCGGGGAAATTCCCCACAACAGCTGACGCCGGGGCGCTATTACAAGGGTACGGTCGACGGCTTCGCCGAGTTCGGCGTGTTCGTCGACCTTGCGAAGGGAGTGACGGGTCTACTGCACCGCAGCGAACTCGACCGTCGACTGGAGAGTCTCGACTGGGAGTCGGGCGACACCGTGTTCGTACAGGTGAAGAACATCCGCGACAACGGTAACATCGACCTCGGCTGGTCCATCCGCCAGTCCGAACGCGAGTTCCGCGGGTCGAAGATTCACGACCCGAACGGCGACCACGACGGCGAACCGGTCGACTCCTCGGACGACGACGACTCCGGCCCGGTGAAGATGAAGCCGAAGGGGTCGACGGAGTCGACCTCCGGTCGCGGCAACGGGAAGAGCCAGTCCCGGAGCGACGAAGGAACGGACGAGGAGAGCGACGCCGGGCGGAGCGACGCTGACGACGGCGGCGCGGACGCCGCGTCGGCCGATGTCGACGAGACGAACGCCGACGCCGACGCTCAGAACGAAACGCACGAGAGCGAGGCGGACGAGAACGAGGAGCGAGCGGTCGCGGGCGACGACGGCAACGCCGACGACGTGGCCGAGACCGACGTCGACGAGGACCGCTTCACGCTGGTCACCGTCGACAGCCTCGAAGACCGCGTCGGCGACGACGTGCGCCTCGAAGGCGAAGTCGTCAGCACGCGACAGACCGGCGGCCCGACCATCTTCGAACTCCGCGACGAGACGGGCGTCGTCGACTGCGCCGCCTTCGTCGAGGCGGGCGTTCGCGCCTACCCCGACATCGAGGAGGGCGACGTCGTCCGTCTGGACGGCGAGGTCGAGATGCGCCGCGACGAACTGCAGGTCGAGACGGAAGACCTCGCGGCGCTCGACGGCGAGGAGGCGCAGGCGGTCCTCCAGCGCCTCGAAGACGCGCTGGCGGCGAAGGCCCGCCCCGAGTCGGTCGAACCCCTGGCCGACCACGCCCCGGTCGAGGCGGTCACCGAGCGGTTGACCGACGCCGCGGAGGCCATCAACCGCGCCATCCTCGAATCCCAGCCCATCGTCGTCCGCCATCCGGCCACCGCCGACGGCTACGTCGCCGGCGCGGCCGTCGAGCGCGCCGTACTCCCCCGCATCCGCGAGGAGCACGACCGCGCGGACGCCGAGTACCACTACTTCACCCGCCGACCGCTCGACGACCCCGTCTACGGGATGGACGCGGCGACGAACGACGTGACGCGGATGCTGCAGGACGAACAGCGCCACGGCGAGAAACTGCCCCTGGTGCTCCTGCTCGGCGTCGGCGCGACGTCCGAATCGCTCGACGGACTCGGTCTCCTCGGCGTCTACGGCGCGAACCGCGTCGTCGTCGACGCCGCGGACGCCGACGAGGACGTCGAGAGCGAGGCCGACGTGGTCGTCAGTCCCGGACTGGTCGGCGCCGACGCGGCCGACCTCTCGACGGGCGCCCTCGGCGCGAACCTCGCCGCCACCCTCGACACCGACATCCGCGAGGATATCGGTCACCTGCCCGCCGTGAGCTACTGGGAGAACACCCCCGAGGCCTACCTCGAACTGGCCGATGAGGCCGGCTACGACGCCGACCGGACGCGCGAACTCCGCGAGGCCATCGCCCTGGAGGCGTACTACCAGTCCTACGAAGACAAGCGCGAACTCATCACCGACCTGCTGTTCGACGACGGCGTCTCCTCGGGCGCCCAGCGCGCCGCCGACGCCGTCGAGGGCAACCTCGCCGGCCACATCGCCGAGCAGTTCCGCATCAAACTCGACACGGAAGTCGAGACGGCGCAGGCGAACCTCGAAGAGCGAGAGGAGGGCGACGTCACCGTCGCCGTCCTCGACGCCGACGCGTACACGCACCGCTTCGACTTCCCGCCGACGTCGCTGCTCGTCGACGAACTCCACCGCCGCAACCGCGAGGGCGACGCCTACGTCACCGTCGCCACGTCGACGGACGAACTGTTCGTCCGCGGCACCGCCGACGTCGACATCCGCGCCGTCGCCGAGGCGGCCCGCGAGGCCGTCCCCGAGGGCGGCGTCACGGCCGTCGCCGTCCGGGACAACCGCATCGAGTTCCTCTCGGGCGCGCGCGACGCCGTCGTCGACGCGGTCATCGACGCCGTCGTCGACCAGTTCTAACCTCGCTCCTCCGGCCCCAACCGCGGTCGGTTCCGCGCCGCTCCGTTCGATTACCCGCGAGCGACGGCTTCGCGCCGTCGGGAGCGGTCGCACGGCGGCGGCCCTCGCCGGGGGATGACGCCGACGAGCGACACCCTTAACCCCGAAACGACGCGACTGAGAGGCAACGATGTCTCTCGTCCGAACGTCCGTCGCGGCGGTGGTGGCGCCGTGAGCGCGGACGCCGACTCGACAGAGGAGCAAGAGCCCGCCGAGACGGAGGCGTTCCGACGCACCTGCGAGGCGCTGGTCGAACGCATCCTCGACGGCGAAATCGAGCGTGACGACCTCGAATCCGCGAAACTCGACGCCTGCTCGGAGCACTCCTCCCCGAAGGTACCGAAGAACGCCGAAATCCTCCAACACGCTCCGGAGGGTCGGCGCGAGGAGGTACAGGAGGTCACCCAACGGAAACCCGTCCGGACCGCCTCGGGCGTCTCGCCCGTCGCCATCATGACCTCCCCGCACATGTGCCCGCACGGCAAGTGCCTGTACTGCCCGGGCGGCCCGGCCTCGGAGTTCTCCTCCTCGCAGTCCTACACGGGTCACGAACCCGCCGCGGCGCGCGGCGTCCAGAACGACTACGACCCGTACGGGCAGGTGACGCTCAGATTAGAACAGCTCAGACACATCGGTCACCCCGTCGACAAGGTCGAACTCATCCTGATGGGCGGGACGATGACGGCCCGGAGCCACGACTACCAGGAGTGGTTCGTCAAGCGCGCCCTCGAAGCGATGAACGACTACGACCTCGACTCGGAGCCGAACCCCGCCGAGGACCGGTCGTTCAAGCCCGACCCCGAGGACGTTGAGTTCTCCTACCTGGAGGACGTCATCGCCGAGAACGAAACGGCCGACGTGCGCAACATCGGGACGACGTTCGAGACGAAACCCGACTGGTGCGACCCCGAGCAGATCGACCGGATGCTCGATTTGGGGGCGACGAAGGTCGAAGTCGGGGTGCAGACTACCTACGAGCGCGTCAACCGCGACATGCACCGCGGGCACGGCGTGCAGGCCTCCCTCGATGCGAACCGCCGCCTCCGCGACTCGGCGTTCAAGGTGGGTTTCCACATGATGCCCGGCCAACCCGGGATGACCAAGGAGATGTGCGTCGAGGACTTTCGCCAACTGTTCGAGAACTCCGACTGGCGGCCCGACTACCTCAAAATCTACCCGACGCTGGTCGTCCGCGACACGATAACGTACGACATGTGGCGCAACGAGGAGTACGACCCGCTGAACAACGAGGAGGCCGCGGAGGTGGTGAGCGAGGTGATGGGGATGATTCCGAAGTACACGCGCCTCCAACGGGTCCAGCGGGACATCCCCGCGGACTTCATCGACGCCGGCGTCTGGAAGTCGAACCTCCGGCAGTTGGCCGAACAGCGCGCCGAGGAGAAGGGAATCGAGGTGAACGACATCCGCGCCCGCGAGGTGGGGATGAACGAGGCGAACCCCGACCCCGAGCGCGTCGAACTGCAGGTGGAGACGTACGAGGCCGCCGGGGGAACCGAGCACTTCCTCTCCTTTGAGGACCCCGCGGAGAACCTCCTCGTCGGGTTCTGTCGACTCCGGTTCCCGAATGAGCCGGTTCGTCGCGAACTCGAAGACGCCGCCCTCGTCCGCGAACTGCACGTCTACGGCTCCGAAGCGGGAATCGGCGCGGACGGCGACTGGCAGCACAAGGGCTACGGCCGCCGTCTCCTCGAACAGGCCGAAAAGATGGCCCGCGACGCCGGCTACGACAAGGTGAGCGTCATCTCCGGCATCGGCGTCCGCGAGTACTACAAGCAGAAGTTGGGATACCACCAGGACGGGCCGTACGTCTCGAAGCGGTTCTGAGGAGCGGTATTTTTCCTCCAGGTTTTCCGGGGCGAGCGGAGTTCCCGTGAGTCGAAGGCGAACGGGTGCACGGGAGAACTTCGTTCTCCCGGAGCGAGCCTCGGAAAAAGTGGGTCTGTAGGTTTCGAAGCGGTTCCGAGAGGCGGTCTCTCCTGTGTCATCGATTACCGCAGGACCGAACGGACTATGCCCGGCCCCCGAGACGCCTTCGCATGGACGACAGTATCGACGCCGACCGGGTGCGCTCCGGGCGGAGCGACCGGTTCGGACCGGAGACCTGGCGGCGACTCGCGCGCCAGCCCTTGGATGCCGTCGACACCGAGTTCCCCCACCACGTCCGGCAGGTCGACTCTCCGGACGGGGGGCCACGCCCGCGCGAGCGACACCCCGTCTTCTACGGCTGTTACGACTGGCACTCGTCGGTCCACAGCCACTGGGCGCTGGTCCGACAACTCAGACTGGCCGGAACGCACCCGAACCGCGCGGACATCGTCGAGAGCGTCGACGCGCGACTGACGCCCGAGAACGTTCGACGGGAGGTCGAGTACCTGGAGGCGAATCCCGCCTTCGAGAAACCGTACGGCTGGGCGTGGCTGTTGCACTTGGACGCGGAACTGTCGCTGTGGGACGAGGAGACTGCCGAGCGGTGGCGCTCGACGCTCGAACCGCTGACGCGGACGGTGCGCTCGCTCGTCGGGTCGGAGTTCCTGACGCAGGAGCGGCCGTTCAGAGTGGGGACGCACGGCAACTCCGCGTTCGCCCTCCACTGCGTCCACGACTACGCGCGGACGACGGGCGACGACTCCGTGCAGAGTGCCGTCGCCGAGACGGCGGAGGCGTTCTTCGGTGGGGACGAGGACTACCCCGTCGAGTACGAACCGCTCGGCTGGGACTTCCTGTCGCCGGCGCTGACCGAGGCGGACCTGATGCGACGCGTGTACGACCGAGCGGAGTTCCGGGCGTGGGCCGACCGATTCTTCCCCGACGTGACGACGGCGCCGTACGACGCGCTCCTCGAACCCGCACGCGTCGGCTCCGACCCCGAGGAGGGGGTCGCGCTCCACCTCGTCGGTCTGAACGTCTCGAAGGCGTGGGCGCTGGCGGGCGTCGCGGACGCCCTCGGTGACCACCCCTACGCCGACCCGTTCGAAGAGAGCGCGCATCGACACGCCGAACTGGGAGTCGAACAGGCGTTCACCGACGACTACGCGGGGTCCCACTGGCTCTCGTCGTTCGTCTGCTACCTTCTGACGAGGAACGACGGCGGAATCGCGCCCGCGCGAACGCCGTCCGGCAGTTGAGGACGCCGTCTCGCCCTCGCGCGGCCGAATCGCCTCGAACCGACCCCGCCGCCCGCCGCGCGTCGTCCACTAAACTAGACAAATCATTTATGGTATATGTTCTTGAAGGGAGAGCACGAACGAACCGAGCGCACCGGGGCGGGTCGAACGGCCGTCGGACTCCTCGCGGAAGAGAACGGGGGTACGGGAGTCGCCGCCCGGTCCGCTCGGCTCGCACCGTCTCAGCAGAACGATGGCATTCACTCGCACGACAGCCGTATCCGCGGTCGGCATCGCACTCCTTCCCGCAGGCCTCCGTCACCGAACGGACGGGGACCGTCCGACTGTCCCCCTCGGGACGACTCACGGAGACGAGGGGGAAAACAGATGAACGCACCGTCGGCCGCGTCCGGGGCCGAGGTGCCGATTCGCGTCCTCCACGTCGACGACGAACCCGACTTCGCCGGACTGACCGCCGCGTTCCTCGAACGCGAGTCCGAGGGGACGACCGTCGAGACGGCGACGACCGCCGCCGAGGGACTACGACTGCTCGCCGAGGAGCGCTTCGACTGCGTCGTCTCCGACTACAACTTGGCAGAGACCGACGGCTTGGCGTTCTTCGAGTCGGTGCGCGACGCGGGCGTCGACGTTCCCTTCATCCTGTTCACGGGTCGCGGGAGTGAGGAAATCGCCAGCGAGGCGATTTCGACCGGCGTCTCGGACTACCTCCAGAAGGAGACCGGAACCGGACAGTACGCCGTGCTGGCCAACCGGATTCGGAACGCCGTCGACCAGCACCGCTCGCGAACCGCGCTGGAGACCAGTCAGAAGCGACTGGCCCTCTTCGTCGAGCAGTCCCCGCTCGGCGTGTTGGAGTACGACGAGAACTTCCGAATCGTCGCCATCAACGGGGCCGCCGCGGAGATACTCGGCTACACCGAGGACGAACTGCGCGGGCACACCTGGGAGAAAATCGTCGCGGACGCCAGCTACGAGAGCGTCGACGCGGTCACGTCCGCGCTGATGAAGTCCGAAGGCGGCTACTACAGCGTCGACGAGAACGTGCGCAAGAACGGCGAACGCATCGTCTGCGAGTGGCACAACCGCGTCGTCACCGACGAGCACGGCGAAATGGTCGCCGTCTTCTCGCAGTTCCGGGACATCTCCGAGCGACATCGGCGCGAAGAGCGCCTCCGGCGCACCACGGCCAGACTCGAAGCGCTGTTCGAGAACTCGCCGGACATGATAAACATCCACGACCAGGAGGGAGTGATCACCGAGGCGAACCCCGAACTGTGCGCGAAAACCGGCTACGACGCGGACGAACTCGTCGGCACGAGCGTCTGGGACCTCGACGACGACATCCACCCGGACGAGGCGCAGGCGCTCTGGGCGAACATGACGGCGGGCGACCGGTCTAAACTGGAGGGGTCGTACCGCCGTCGGGACGGGTCGTCGTTCCCCGTCGAGGTGCACATCAGGCGCCTCGCGCTGAACGGCGAGGACCGCTTTCTCGTCATCAGCCGCGATATCTCCGAGCGAGTCGAGCGCGAGCGCCGTCTCGAGGAGACGACGAACCGCTATCGGACCTTAGTCGAGAACGTCCCCGACGGCGGCGTCTTCCTGTTCGACAAGGACCTGCGATACACGCTGGTCGGCGGGGAGGAACTGCGCAGCATCGGAGTGTCGGCCGACGACTTCCTCGGTAAGGGGCCGCACGACCTGTTTCCGGCGGCCCTCGCGGACGAACTGGAACACTACTACCAGGAAGCGCTCGCGGGGAACGACCACACCTTCGAGCAGCGGCTCGACGGGGAGGAGTACCGGATACGGACGCTCCCGATACGTGGCGACGACGGCGTCGACGCGGGCATGGCGATGTCGCAGAACGTCACCGAGCAGCGACAGCAGGAACGGAAGCTCAGACAACAGAAAGAGAGCTTAGCGGAGTTCGCGAGCGTCGTCTCCCACGACCTCAGGAACCCGCTGAACGTCGCCGAGGGCCACCTCGAACTGATTGACACGGACGACGCCGACAGCCTCGACGCGGTGCGGCGCGCGCACCGGCGGATGCGGACGCTCATCGAGGACGTGCTGACGCTCGCGCGGGAGGGAGCGGCCGTCGAGAGCCTCGACGACGTCGAACTCGCCGCGGCCGTCGAGGCGAGTTGGCTGAACGTCGAGACGGGCGAGGCGTCGCTCGCCGTCGACACCGACCGCGCGATTCGGGCCGACGAGAGCCGGCTTCGACAGCTATTCGAGAACCTGTTTCGGAACGCTGTCGAGCACGGCGCTCGACAGGCCTCCGGTCGCTCCGCTCCCGGAGACAGCGTGGAACACAGTTCCACGAGCAGTCGGGCGACGCCCGACGACGCTGTCGAGCATAGCTCTACGGGCGATTCGACGGCGTCGGATGAGGCCGTGACGGTCACGGTCGGCGCGCTTCCGGACGGGTTCTTCGTCGCCGACGACGGCCCCGGAATCCCCGCGGAGTCGCGCGAGTCGGTGTTCGAGGCCGGGTACTCGACGTCGCGGGACGGCACGGGGTTTGGGCTCCGCATCGTCGAGCAGATAGCCGAGGCGCACGGCTGGTCGGTGGCGCTGACCGAAAGCGAGACCGGCGGCGCGCGCTTCGAGTTCTCCGGCGTCGCCCCCGCGGCCGAGTAGCCGACCGTCGCCGGACCGGTTCGCGGATTCTTCGGAAAACCCTCGAAAACCCTCGCTGCTCCGGGTTCGTTCCATGCCGTTCCCCGTTACCGCGTCAGTTCCGCGAGCATGGCGTCCAGTCGGTCCGCGGACTCGTGTTGGGACTCCATGACGGCGACGATGTCGCTGATGGCCTCCTCTATCTCCGCGGCGTCGTCGCTGACGTCTTCGACCGTGACGACGACGCTCTCGACCGATTCGGCCTGGTCGTCGCTCGCCGTCGAGAGTTCGCTCACGCCTTCGACCGCCTCGTCCATCGCGTCGGCCGCTTCGCGGAGCGACGCGACGGTGTCGTCGATGGCCGCGTCGGCGCGCCCGACGTCTTCGTGGGTCGTCTCGACCAACCGCGCCGTCTCGTTCGCGCGCGACTGCACGCGTTCGATGCGCTCTGTGACCTGTTCGGTGTGCGTCTGCGTCTCGTTGGCGAGCGATTTGACCTCCCCGGCGACGACGGCGAACCCGGACCCCGCCTCGCCGGCGCGGGCCGCCTCGATGTTCGCGTTCAGCGCGAGGATGTTCGTCCGCTCGGCTATCTCGGAGATGAGAGAGACCACCTCACTTATCTCCGTCATGTCGGCTTCGAGGGCGTGAACCGTCTCCAAGAGTTCGTCGCTGCGCGCTGTGACCTCGTCCGTGACAGACCGTGTCTCGGCGGTCGAATCGAGCGAGGAGTCGACGTTGACGCGCGCCCGGTCGGCCCCCGCCTCGACTTCGGTCGAACTCGCCGCCACCTCCTCCATCGTGGCGCTGAACGCCGCCAGGTCGTCCCGAGCCGTCTCCAGCGCGAGTCGCTGTTCGGTCACGCGGCTGTCGATGTGGTGCGCGGCGTCGTTCGCCGTCGTCGCCGCGCCGCTCACATCCGCGGCGTGCCCCTCGACGTTCGCGACCAGCGACTCGAAGCGCTCCAGCGTCCGGTTCACCTCGCCGACGATATCGAGCAGCCCGTCTTCGAGGAGGTCCGCGTCGCCCTCGTACTCCACGCGAGCGTCGAGCGCCCCGGTTGCAGCGTTCCGAAGTGTCGCCGTCACCTCCGTCACGAGCGATTGCAGCGCCTCGCGCCGCCGGAGTTCTTCGGTCCGGTCTTGGATGACTTCGAGGACGCCCAGCAGTTCGCCGTCGGGGCCGCCGTCGAACAGCGGCATCACCTGGAACCGGATGTCGACGTCGCTTCCGGCCGCCGTGCGCAGGCGGCTCTCGCGCTCGTAGACGTGGTAGCTCGTGTACGGGCTGTCGAGCCGGTTCACACCGTACTCCTCCGCGGCGTTGCGCGGGGCGAGAAGCACCTTGTCGGCGAACGAGAGGGAATCCTCGTCGTCGCCGACGACGATGGTCTCCCGGCTGTCGGACCCGAGCGCGTCCTCGGGAGCGATTCCGAGAAGCGTCTCCATCCCGTCGCTCCATCCGACGACCGTGTGGTCGGTGTCGAGGACGAACGCCGGCATCGGGAGCGCGTCGAGCACTTGCCCTACGCCGGTAACCCGTTCCAGCGCGCCCTCGCCGCCGCCCGCCGGACGCATCGCAGCCGCAACTCCCGCGGACAGTATCTCTAACATCGAGTATATCATCGGATTATGAAACAAAAGCCTACCCGCCCGAGTACCGGATTTGATACCCGACCTGGTTAGTCGAGAGACTTCTGCATCTCGACGTGCGGGATTCCGGCGTCCTCGAACTCCTCGCCGACGGCGCGGTAGCCGAGCGACCCGTAGAACTCCCGGACGCGGACCTGCGCGTGGAGTTTCACGCGGGAGAACCCGGCCGCGTACGCCTCGTCCTCGGCGGCGTTCATCACGCGTTCGCCCCACCCTTCGCCGCGTCGGTCCTCGGCGACGACGACGCGTTCGATCTTCGCCGTCTCCTCGTCGTACGGGCGGACCCGCGCCGCGCCGACGACGACGCCGTCGTCGTAGGCGACGAGGTGCGTCGCCTCGGCGTCGGGTTCGTCGTGTTCGTCCCACTCCAACTCCTCGTCGACGCCCTGTTCGTCCACGAACACGTCGAAGCGGACGGCGAAGGCGTCTTCGCGTTCCTCGTCGGTCCGGACGACGGACACGCCCGTGCGCACCTCGTCGTCCGCCGTCGCGTTCGCATCCGCGTCCGAATCCGCGTCGCCGTCTGCGTTCCGGTCGGTCATGTCCTCTCGCACGCCCGCCCGGGGACTGAGCGTTTCGGTGCAGTCCGGCCCCGACCGTGAAACGACCCCGACGGCCCGCCTCCGCTCACCGAAGCGACTCCAACTCCGTGTTCCCGCAGTAGACACATTCGTACACCCGATGCGGCTGTCGGGCGTACTCTTCGTTCTCCTCGCGGACGTAGTCGTGTGCGTCGGTCTCCGCCACGGTGACGCTCACCTCGTGTTCCCGGTCGCCGCCGCACTCCGAACAGTGTCTGATTGTCTCCCCCTCCTCTTCGTCGACGCGCCGGTGCGGCTTCGACATACGTGTCGACACTCCGTCTCGTACAATATCGTTTTTGGCTGCTGTTGTGAGTCTCCTCACACAACGATTATCAGAATGATGAAAAATTATTACTTCGCTCCCGACCCTCGGCGGGGAATCTCGCCGGCGTCCGACGTCGCACCCTCGTCGGTCGAACGTGCGGCTTTTCATCCGCGGCCGTGAAGGCGGGGGTATGGACCCGAAGCGGGAGTTGACGAGCGTGGACCTCAGCGCTCTCGTCACCGAACTGAACCGGTACGAGGGGGCGAAGGTCGACAAGGCCTATCTCTACGGCGACGACCTGCTTCGCCTGCGGATGCGCGATTTCGACCGCGGCCGCGTCGAACTCATCCTCGAAGTCGGCGACGTCAAGCGGGCGCACGCCGCCAAACCCGAGCACGTGCCCGACGCGCCCGGGCGGCCGCCGAACTTCGCGATGATGCTCCGCAACCGCCTCAGCGGCGCGGACTTCGCGGGCGTCGAGCAGTACGAGTTCGACCGCATCCTCACGTTCTCGTTCGAACGCGACGACGAGGACACCGACATCGTGGTCGAACTGTTCGGAGAGGGCAACATCGCCGTCCTCGACGAGACGGGCGAAGTCGTCCGCAGTCTGGAGACCGTCCGGCTGAAGTCCCGGACCGTCGCCCCCGGCGCGCAGTACGAGTTCCCCGCCTCGCGCCTGCACCCCTTCACCGTGAGTTACGAGGGGTTCAAGCGCCGGATGGAGGACTCCGACACCGACGTGGTGCGGACGCTGGCGACGCAGGTGAACCTCGGCGGCCTGTACGCCGAGGAGTTCTGCACCCGCGCGGGCGTCGAGAAGACGATGGACATCGAGGAGGCCGGCGGCGAGGAGTTCCGCGCCGTCTACGACGCCATCCAGTCGTTCCGCGACCGCCTGAAGTCCGGCGACTTCGACCCGCGCGTCTACGAGGAGGACGACGCCGTCGTCGACGCGACGCCGTTCCCCCTCGAAGAACACGAGGCGGAGGGGCTGAACAGCGAGTCCCACGACACGTTCAACGACGCGTTGGACGCGTACTTCTTCCGTCTCGACCGCTCCGCGGAGGACGACCCCGAGGAGGAACCGGGGTCGAATCGCCCGGACTTCGAAGAGGAGATAGAGAAGAAAAAACGCATCATCCAACAACAGGAGGGCGCCATCGAGGGCTTCGAGGAGCAGGCCGAAGAGGAACGCGAACGCGCCGAACTGCTGTACGCCCACTACGACCTGGTGGACGAGGTGCTCACGACGGTCCGGGACGCCCGCAAGGAGGACGTCCCGTGGGACGACATCCGGGAGACGCTCGAAGACGGCGCCGAACGGGGCATCCCGGCGGCCGAAGCCGTCGTCGACGTCGACGGAGCGGAGGGCACTGTCACCGTCGAACTCGACGGCACGCGCGTCGAAGTCGTCGTCGACACGGGCGTCGAGAAGAACGCCGACCGACTGTATACGGAGGCAAAGCGCGTCGAAGGGAAGAAGGAGGGCGCCCTCGCCGCCATCGAGGACACCCGCGAGGAACTGGCGGAGGCCAAGCGCCGCCGCGACGAGTGGGAGGCCGACGACGAGGACGACGACGAAGAGGAGGAACCCGAGGACATCGACTGGTTGTCCCGTTCGTCCATCCCCTTGCGTACCGAAGAGCACTGGTTCGAGCGGTTCCGCTGGTTCCACACCTCCGACGGCTACCTCGTCATCGGCGGGCGAAACGCCGACCAGAACGAGGAGATAGTGAAGAAGTATCTGAACAAACACGACCTGTTCTTCCACACGCAGGCGCACGGCGGCCCCGTTACCGTCGTGAAGGCGACGGGTCCCTCCGAACCCTCCGAGGCGGTGGAGTTCCCCGAGTCGACGAAGCGCGAGGCGGCGCAGTTCGCCGTCTCCTACGCCTCCGTCTGGAAGGACGGGCGGCACGCCGGCGAGGCGTACATGGTGACGCCCGACCAGGTGTCGAAGACGCCCGAGTCCGGCGAGTACTTGGAGAAAGGTTCGTTCGTGGTCCGCGGCGACCGGACGTACTTCCGAGACGTGGAGGCGAAAGTGACCGTCGGCGTGCAGTGCGAAGGGGAGACGCGCGTCCTCGGCGGACCGCCGTCGGCCGTCGAGGACCGCTTAGAGGCGAGCGTAACCCTCCAACCCGGTCGCTACGCGCAGAACGACGCGGCGAAGATGGTGTACCGCCGCTTCAAAGAGATGTTCGCCGACCAGTCGTTCCTCCGCAAGGTGGCGAGTCCGGACAAAATCCAGGAGTTCCTACCGCCGGGCGGCAGCGAGATACTATAGTAGCGTCTGCAAGTCATCACACACTCGACCGCACGACGGCGGGCGGTCGGATGAGTACACAGTTGCAGACGCTACTATAGACGACTCACCGTCCGCGGCGTGCACTCCGAAGGGTTCCGACCGGACCGAACCCTCGCGCCCACTGGCCACAAAGACTATAACGTTCAACTAACCGGACAGAACTATAATATATATTTATCTCTCGAAACAGCGTTAGTCTATCCGAGCGTACCACTCCGTCCACCCGACGGAACGACGGCCCGGGAGACAGTCCCGGTGTGACGGTCGGCCGCACGCAGCGGTAAACTGGGGGCAGGAGAACGCTCGTGATACACCATGATTAGCGAATCACTCAACTACTTACGAAACGACGAGGAGGGCTGGGTTCGGACCGTCCTCATCGGCGGCGTCCTGAGCCTGCTCGGCGTCCTCGTCGTCCCCACGATTCTGGTCGCCGGCTACCTCGTCCGCGTCGTCCGCGCGACGATGCACGGCGACGAGCGACCCCCGGCGTTCGACGAGTGGGGTGACATGGCCGTCGACGGTCTGAAGGCCACGGTCATCGCCTTCGCGTACGCCCTCGTGCCCATGATCGTCGCCGGCGTCCTCGTCGCCGGGAGCCTCTTCACCCTCTTCTTGGGACAGGGCTCCAACGGCGCGAGCATCCTCGGTGGCCTCGGCTTCCTCGTCGGACTGCTGGCCTCGTTGGTGCTCGGTCTCCTCGCCGCGTACGTCATCCCCGCGGCGGTGGCGAACTTCGTCGAGACCGACCGGATGGGCAAGGCGTTCTCCGTGAGCGACCTGCGCCCCGTGCTCACCTCGGGTAAGTACTTCACGGCGTGGATCAGCGGCTTCGCCGTCATCGTCGTCGCCGGTATCGTGGGTGGCGTGCTGAACGCCATCCCCGTCCTCGGACTGATCGCCAGCGGGTTCCTCGGCTTCTACGCCGCGGTCGCCGCCTACTACATGATCGGTCACGCGTGGGGCGACCTGCGCAACATCGAGATACGCGAGATGGGCGAACAGCCCGACGAACAGGCCGTCATCTGAGCGGCTCAGCCCCCGCCGTCACTCGTTTTTTCGCAAAGAGTTAACTGAACAACTGCTGTCGGTTCGGTCGATGTTAGGCGATGCGCTCTCGTATCTCAAGAACAGCGACGACTGGATTCCGACCCTGCTCATCGGCGGCGTTCTCAGCGCACTCAGCGTTCTCATCCTCCCCGCGTTCGTGGTTCAGGGTTACCTCGTCCGCGTCCTCCGCGGGGCGGCTAAGAAGGACCGCGCGGCGCCGTCGTTCACCGACTGGGGCGGCCTCGCCGTCGACGGTCTCAAACTGTTCGTCGTCAGCGTCGTCTACGGCCTCGCGGCGATGGTTCCGATTGTGGCCGTCCTGTTCGCCGTCTTCGGCATCTCCTCGGTCACCACGGACCCGACCACCGGCGCGCCGAACGCCGCTGTCGGAATCCTCGGACTGGTCGCCACCCTCTTCGTCCTCCTCTTCGGAGTCCTCGTCGGCTACTTCGCCCCGGCCGGGTACGCGAACTTCGCCGTCGAGGACTCCCTCGGCGCGGCGTTCGACGTCTCGACCATCGTCGCGGCGGCGACGACGAGCGAGTACCTCAAGGGGTGGCTACTCGCCGTCGTCGCCGGCGTCGTCCTCGGACTCGTCGGGGCCGCTCTCTCCGCTCTCGTCGTCGGCGTCTTCGTCCTGTTCTACGCGCAGGTCGTCACCTACTACCTGTTCGGCCGCGGATTCGCGGAGGGGCTGAGCAAGAAGCGCCGCGGCGTCGCCGAGTCGAACTTTTAGGACCCCGCTCCGCCGGATAGCAGCACCTTTCCGGACCGGCGACGGACTCCGAGTATGCGCATTTCGAGTCGCGGGCGCGGCGAGGAGGGCCGCGAACGCATCACGCTCGTCCCCGAGAACGTGGACGACCTCTGGCACCTCTCGCACGTCCTCGAATCGGGCGATTTGGTCTCCGGCGACACCACCCGCCGCATCCAACGCGACGACGACCAGATGCGGGACACCGGCGGTCAGCGCGAACACCTCAGCGTCACCATCAGCGTCGGCGACGTGGAGTTTGCCCGCTTCGCCAACCGCCTCCGCGTCGGCGGCGAAATCGTCGGCAGTTCCCGCGAGGACCAACTGGGTCACCACCACACGCTGAACGTCGAGGAGCACGACGAGGTGACCATCGAGAAGCACTTCAAGCCCGACCAGAAGAAGCGCATCGAGGAGGCCGAGGAGGCCGCGGAGAACCCTGACGTGGTCATCGCCACCGTCGAGGAGGGCGCGGCGTACATCCACACGGTGGCGCAGTACGGCACCGAGGAGCGCTTCTCCTTCACCGCGCCGACCGGGAAGGGCGAGTACGCCCGGCCTCGCTCCGAACTGTTCGCGGAACTCGGAAAGGCGCTCGCGCGGATGGACGTCGACGCCATCATCCTCGCCGGACCCGGCTTCACGAAGCAGGACGCCCGCGACTACATCGCCGAGAACCACCGCGACATCGTCGAGAAGATAACCGTTGTCGACACCTCCGGCGTCGGCGACAGGGGCGTCCACGAGGTGCTCAAGCGCGGCGCCGTCGACGAGGTGCAGACGCAGACGCGCATCTCGAAGGAGGCGGATCTCATCGACGACCTGATGGAGGGCATCGCCACGGGCGAGAAGGTGTCCTACGGTATCGAGGAAGTCGCCGAGGCGGCCGACTTCGGCGCCGTGGAGACGCTGCTCGTCCTCGACGAACGACTCCGGGAGGAGCGGCAGGGCGCCGGCGACTGGGACGTCGACGTCAACGAGGTCATCCAGACCGTCGAGCGGCAGGGCGGCGAGGTGGCCGTCTTCTCCTCGGAGTTCGACCCCGGCCGCCAGTTGAAGAACCTCGGCGGCATCGCGGCCATCCTGCGGTACCGACTGCAGTGAGCGTCGACAGAAGCGTTTTGTCGACTCTATCCTAATCGTTCGTGTGGTTCGACGCGTCGTGAGGGCGATTCGGCGGTTCGACCGCTTCATGGACCTGACGCTGTTCGCGGGCATGGAGGTGTCCGCGTTAGCGGTGCCGACGCTGTGGTTCCTGCTGTTCGCCCGACCGTCCGAAGCGGTGGCGCTGTCGGCGCTGTCGGCGCTCTGTGCAACCCCGCTGGCCGTCGCGGCGTTCCGCGGCGGCTACGTCGGCGGCGCGCGGTGGCCCTCTCCCGGACACCTCGGGACGCTCGCCGGACGCTCGGCGTACTACAGTCTCGTCGTCGGCGGCGGGACGTACCTCGGCGTCGCCGTCAACCTGTACTGGGGGTCGTTCGCCCTCGGGGTGTTCGTGCCCGCCGTCGCGTGCGCCGTCGCCGTCTCGGCGCTGCCGCGGGCGTTTCGGGCGTTCGCTCGCCTGTCGCGTCTGTCGCTGTGAGGAGCGACGGGAACAGTCAGTTCACTCGCCGGTCAGCGACTCGCTCGCCGGCGAGAAGTCGATGGTCGTGCCGAGTCCCTCCGATTTCGCCTTCTCGTAGAGGAGGTACCCGCCGGCGACCGTCTCGATGCCGGTGCCGCCGCTGTCGAAGACGGTGACCTCTTGGTCGTTCTCACGACCCTCCACTTCGCCCGCGACAACCTCGCCGAGTTCGGCGTAGATATGGTCCTCGTCGACGACGCCCTCGTCGAGGGCGTGCATGAACGACCCCGCGTCCTGCGTCGCACGCGCCCGCAGGTCGGGCACGTACTTCGCGCGCTCGATGGTCGTCGCGTCGAGTTCGCGCTTGCCGGGCGTGTACTGGCCCATCGCGGTGACGTGCGCGCCGTCCTCCAACCGGTCGCCGTCGAACACCGGTTCCGAGGCGTTCGTCGCCGTCACGACGATGTCCGCGTCCTCGACGGCCGCGGCCGGGGAGGCGACGGCGGCGACGCTGGCGTCCAGCCTGCGGTCCATCTCGCCGGCGAACGACTCGCGGCTCTCCTTCGTCGGCGAGTACACCCAGACCGTCTCCAAGTCCCGCACCGCCGCCGTGGCTCGAAGCTGTCCCCGCGCCTGCGCGCCGCTGCCGAGTATCGCGAGCGTCGTCGCGTCCTCGCGAGCGAGGGCGTCGACGCCGACGGCGCCGGCGGCGCCCGTCTTGAACGGGTTCATGCTCGCGCCGTCGATGAGCGCCAGCGGTTCGCCCGACTCGGCGTCGAACAGCGGCGTCATGAACCACGCGTCGCTCGCGCCGAACCCGGCGCTGTAGGCGTACCCGCCCATCGCGCCCGTCTCCGGGAGGACGGCGGCGTAGGTGGTGAGAAAGCCCGGTGGGTCCTCGTTCGTGAGCTTCGTTCGCGGTTCGGCCGGCGCCCCCTCGCCGCGCTGTCGGTAGGCGTCGCGGACGGCGTCGACGAACTCGGCGGGCGTCGCGAGACCGGCCACGTCGTCGCTCGTCAGAAACAGCGTCTCGGTCATGGGGGGTACATCGAACGCCAGCGTGATGAACGTGCGGGACGGCGGCGCGGTGAAGAACGGCGTCTCCGCCGGACCGTCCGACTGCGGACGATGCGGCGGCGGACGACACGGCGGCGGACGGCGCGTCAACCGACGCGAACGGCGCCGTCGCTCGCGGAGAAGTTGTCGGGAAAGTGATAATTCGAACGCAGATGTCGTCGGTGTGACAGGGAGAGACGACTAGTCGGCGTCGACGGGCGTCGCGGGGTTCGAGTGCGCGTTGGTCGACGCGTCCGTCTTCACGGTCCGCCCCGCGCGGGAGGAGACGGGTCCGTTGACGAACAGCGCGTGCCCGACGATGCCGGCGGCGACGGCGGCGGCGACGGGAACCGCCTGCGTCAGGTCGAATCCGACGAGCGACAGCGTGCCGGTGAGACCGAGAAGTGCGAGCGGAATGAGGCCGAGAACGTAGTCGTAGTACCCTGTCATAATACATACTACGATACGGGTACACGTCATATAATTCTTTTCCATTGCTCACCGGTACCTACTCTGTTAGCACCTCGTGGGTTTTCTATAAGTTATAGAGCCGTGTGGAGCGTATGATTCCTGTTAGCACATCATTCACCCCGCTAGTTCAGGATACAAACAAATACTCCGAAAGGGCAACCTCTCCGAGTGCAGGTCCGTTCCACATTCTGCCCCCACCCGAGCGTTCAACTGTGCGCTGGTTCGACTCACCGACGTGAATCGTAACGACCGTTCGATCGTCGCCCTCGTGATGCTCGCTCACGGGATGGTGCACACCTACGAACTGTCCATCCCCATCTTCGTCTCCATCTGGCTGACGGAGTTCGACGTGGTGAACCTCGGCCTCACGCAGGTCGAGGTGACGGCGGCGACGCTCGGTATCGTCGTGACGGCCGGCTACGGACTGTTCGGCGTCGGCGCCCTCCCCGGCGGCGTCCTCGTCGACCGCATCGGCTCGCGGCGGCTCATCTCGCTGTGTCTGTTCGGCATGGCCGGGTCGTTCGTCCTCCTGGGCCTCTCTCCGAACCTCGTGGTCGTCACCCTCGCCCTGCTCTGCTGGGGCGCGGCCGCCAGCGTCTACCACCCCGCCGGCCTCGCCCTCATCTCGAAGGGCGTCGACGAACGCGGCACCGGCTTCGCCTACCACGGCATCGCCGGCAACGTCGGCATCGGCCTCGGTCCGCTTCTCACCGCCGTCCTCCTCATGTTCCTCGACTGGACGACGGTTGCGATGCTGCTCGCCCTTCCCGCTCTCGCGGCCGGCGCCTACGCCCTGCGCGCGCGGTTCGACGAGAGCGCCGCCGTCGACGCGGGCGCCGGTGGGTCCTCGAAGGCCGACGCCGGCGTCGACTCCCTCGGGGAGTTCCTCGCGGAGTCCAAGCGGATGGTCGCGGGCGGCTTCGTCGTCGTCTTCCTCGTCGTCATGTGCTCGGGGCTGTACTATCGCGGCGTCCTCACCTTCCTCCCGGACCTGCTGTCGGGGCTGGGAACCTTCGAACCGGTCCCGTTGGCGTCGCTGCTGCCGGCGGGCCTCGCGAGTGCGCTGGGCGTCACCGCCGACTCCGGACAGACGCTCCAACCCGAGCGCTACTTCTACTCGGGGCTGCTGATGGTCGGCGTCCTCGGGCAGTACGCCGGCGGGAAACTCACCGACCGTCTGCCCGTCGAGTGGGGCCTCGTCGGCTCCTTCGGCGCCCTCGCCGTCCTCGCTGTCCTCTTCCTGCCCGTCGTGAGCGCCGGCCTCGTCCCTCTCCTCGCGTTCGGCGCCGTGCTCGGCTTCTTCCTGTTCGTCATCCAGCCGTTCTACCAGGCCACCGTCGCCGAGTACACGCCCGCCGGCACGCGCGGCCTCTCCTACGGCTACACCTACCTCGGCGTGTTCGGCGTCGGCGCCCTCGGCGGCGCCCTCGCCGGCGCCATCCTAACGTACGCGACGCCGACGGCGCTGTTTGTCACGCTGGCCGGCATCGCCGTCGCCGGCGCGAGCTTCGGCGTCTACCTCGCGCGGCGGGGCGGGAACTCAGCGGGGGCGGAGGTCGCCTCGGACTGAGCGCTCGGCGCTCGATAGCGTCGAACTCGGACGAACCCGATTCGGAAAAGAAACCGCGACTACCCGAGAATCTTGAAGTACAGCCAGCGCCACCCGACGAGGGCGACGAGGCCGGCGACGATGATGACGACGGCGAACACCAGTTCGACGCCGCCCTCGAATATCGCCGTCCACCGCAGGATGAGGCCGACGAGCGCCGCCGGAATCCACCCGCGAATCGCCAGCGCGATGGCCGATTTCGCCGTCTCCGCCGCGCCCGCCGAGTACGCGCCGATGAGCGTCCCGCAGACGGCCCAGCCGAGGAGGAACGGGACCATCGTCAGAATCCACCCCGCGGGGTTCGTCGAGAGGTACTCCACGCCGTTGTGGTTCACCACGCCGTAGGTCAACACGAGCGCCAACGCGACGAAGTCCCCCACCGCGAGGGGCAACGCGTCCGAGTCAACCCGTTCGTCGAGGAACGAACTGTTCGAGGTTCCCATGTCCGTTGGATTCGGACCGTCCTACATGACTCTCCCGTTTCGGTGTCGGTTCGCGCGAGCGAGGGGTTCGCGGCGCGGCCGCTCCTGTCAGCGGGGTAAGTATTACGGCGCCCGTCTCCGTACGGTCGGGTATGAACGTTCCGCGAAACGTCGGCGGGTGGGACCGCATCGCTAGGGGCGTGCTGGGAATCTGGCTGTCGGTCGTCGCCGTCGCCGCCTCCCTCGACGAGAAGCCGACGACCGCGACCATCGCCGCCGTCGCGGGCGCCGGTCTGCTCCAGAACGCCGCGACGGGCTTTTGCGGCTGTAACGCCCTGTTCGGCATCGACACGACGCGCGACGGCGAGTAGCGCTACGCGTCCATCGTTTCTGCGCGCCCGACGACGACGTACTCGAACCCCTCCGAGACGATTCTCGCGTCCAGTCCGACCCGCTCCAGCAGGGCGCACAGTTCCGCCGGCGTCCAGAACTCGGAGTCGAAGCCGACGGCGCGTTCGGCGAGGACGAGGCCGCGCCCCCGGAGCGTCCGCGGGCCGAACTCCTGCACGACGACGACCCCGCCGGGGGCGACGACGCGGGCCGCCTCCCGCAGACTCCGTTCGGGGTCCGGGAGGTGGTGGAGGGCGTCCACCACGACGACGGCGTCGACACCGCCGTCGCGGAACGGCAGCGACCCGGCGTCCGCGCGGACGACCGGGTGGCCATCGGCCCGCGCCCGCGCCAGCATCCCCCGCGAGAAGTCGACAACCACGGGGTCGAACCCGCCGCGATCCAGCGCTCGCGACGCGCGACCGGTGCCGCCAGCCACGTCCAGCACGCGCGCGACGTCCCGCCGGGCGAACGCGAGGCCGGCGCGCAGAGCGTCGGCGTCCGCGGAGGGCATCAGACGGTCGTAGAGCGAGGCGACGCGGTCGAAAAAGCGCACGTCGCCCCGGCCGTGGAGGCTCGCCATACCGACACCTGCGGTTCGGAGGTGAATAAGAGTCACCGACGCACTCAACCCCGCGGCCCCCCTCGTTCACCCATGGAGTTCGTCGTCCTCGGATGGGCGGACGACGAACCGACGCTCCGTCTGGACTACCGTCGGTTCGCCTACGCCGGGAAGTTCGTCATGTCGAACACGGGGAAGGCCGTCGTCGTCGACCGGTGGGACCCGATGGCCGCCCCCTCCGACGAGTACGACTCGGCGGTGGCCGCCGCGGCGGCGTTCAACGAGGACCGGACGGACGAGTCGACGCTGTGGATTCGCTACGTCACCGTCCGCTCGGACCGCAAGCGGCGGGGACTGGGACCGCGGCTCTGCGCGTTCGTCACCGACGCGGGCCGCGGCGCGGGCTACGAGCGGATTCGAATCGCCGTCAACAACCCGTTCGCCTACGAGGCGCTTCACAAGGCCGGGTTCGCGTGGACCGGCGAGACGTCCGGACTCGCCGAACTCGTGCTCGAACGGCCGGCCGACGCGCCCGCGGCGCGTCTGCGGGAGACGTACCAGGCGGGGTTGGACAGCTATCGAGAGAGGGACCTCACCGACCCCGAGACGGCCTTCCTCGCCGCGCGGGAGGGGTCGGACCCGCCAGCCCTCCTCGACGGCGTCGGAGACGACACGGCAGACGCGGGACGTTAAAGCGCCCCGCGACCCAAGCGAGCGGTAATGGGCAACGCAGACCTGCGGACCTTGGCGTCCCTCTCCGACGTGTCGTTCGACGACGTGGCCGGGAGCGTCGTCGCCGTTGACGCGCACAACTGGCTGTACCGGTATCTGACGACGACGGTCAAGTTCACCCCCGACGACGTCTACACCACCGCCGACGGCGAGGAGGTGGCGAACCTCGTCGGCATCGTGCAGGGGCTTCCCAAGTTCTTCGAGCACGACCTCGTTCCGATATTCGTCTTCGACGGCGGCGTTACGGAGTTGAAGGACGCCGAGGTGTCCGAGCGCCGCGCGCGACGCGAGAAGGCCGAGGAGCTGAAACGCGAGGCCGAGGAGCGCGGCGACGCCCTCGCCGCCTCGCGGTTGGAGGCGCGAACGCAGCGCCTGACCGAAACGATTCAGACGACGAGCCGCGAACTGCTCGAACTGCTGGACGTGCCCGTCGTCGAGGCGCCCGCGGAGGGGGAGGCGCAGGCGTCGCACATGGCCAAGCGGGGCGACGCCGACTACGTCGGCAGCGAGGACTACGACACCCTGCTGTTCGGCGCGCCGTACACGCTCAGACAACTCACCTCGAAGGGCGACCCCGAGTTGATGGACCTCGACGCGACGCTCTCGGACCTCGACGTGACTCACGAACAACTCGTCGACATCGCCATCCTCTGCGGCACCGACTTCAACGACGGTCTCTCCGGCGTCGGTCCGAAGACGGCGCTGAAGGAGGTGAAGGCGCACGGCGACCTGTGGGCCGTCCTCGACGCGCGCGACGCGTACATCGACAACGCGGACCGGGTACGCGAACTGTTCTTCGACCCGCCCGTCACCGACGACTACGCGTTCGACACGGACGTCTCGCCGGACGTCGAGGCGGCCCGCGCCTTCGTCACCGAGGAGTGGGGAATCCCCGCCGAGAAGGTCGAACGCGGGTTCGAGCGCATCGAGGAGTCCGTCGTCCAGACCGGACTCGACCAGTGGACCTGACCGGCCGACGGTGCGGACCGCGGGACCGCGCCTCCGTACCACTCGCCGACCGAGTCGTCGCTGAAGTGCGCCTTTGAGTCACCGATACAGGTAACACCCCCGACACCGTCAGAACTGACAATGAGACGACGTTCGCTCCTCGTCGGGGTCGCCACCGCGTTGTCGGGGTGCGCCGCCGCGCGGGACGCCGCGGACCGCATCCCCTTCACCGGCGCCTCCTCGACGAACGAGTCGACGGTCGTCGAGGCGGACGAGGGCGCACTCGGTGTGGATGGAACGGCCGAAGGCGGGTCCGGACGTGCCCGCGCCGACCTCCCCCCGCCGAGCGTGGGAACCGTCTCGCAGTTCGACCCCGCGGACGTCTTCGAGCGCGTATCGGTCGGCGCGGCGGAACAGTACCACCACCGCGTCGTCGTCTGGAACGCCGCCCCCGAGGAGCGGGAACTGACGGTCCGCCTCAGCGACGCCGACGACGACCGGACCGTCCTCGACGTCGAGACGGACTTTCCGGCGTACCAGGCGTTCGAGGTGCGCCTGTTCGACCCGGCCGACTACGTCCTCGCCGTCGCGGCCGACGGGGAGGGGGGGCGTCGCCTCGGCGTCCCGCGGTCGTTTATCGACTGCGACGGGTCGGAGACGGTCGTCGCGGTCCGACCGGGCGGCGGCGTCGACGCCGCGGTGCGGTCGACGACGGTGCTGTGCGACTTCGGCGGGTAAGGAGTAAAAGGAGAGTCCGAGGTCCGACTCAGGCGCACGCCTCGACGGCCTCGCAGAACAGCGACGCGCCGAGTTCGATTTCGCGTTCGGTCACGTCCAACGGCGGCAGGATTCGAATCACGTCGTAGCCGCAGGCGAGGGTGAGAAGGCCCTTCTGGAGGCAGGCCTCCTGGACGTCGTTCCGACGCTCTTTCGAGTCGAACTGGACCGCGAGCAGTAGCCCCTTGCCGCGCACGTCGGTGACGGGTGCGAGGTCGGCGTCGCGCACGAACTCCTGGAACTGACGGCCGCGTTCGACGGCGTTGGCCATCAGGTCGTAGTCGCGAATCGCGTCGATAGTGAGCGCTCCCTGCAGCGAGGAGATGATGTCGCCGGCGCCCCACGTCGAGGAGATGCGCGCCTTCTCCTCGGGGAACACGTCCCGGCGGGAGACGGTCGCCCCCACCCGAAGCGCCTTCGCGGAGGAGATGACGTCGGGTTCGATGGCGTAGTGGTCCGACCCCCACATCTTCCCCGTCCGACCCACGCCCGTCTGAATCTCGTCGGCGACGAGCGTGATGTCGTGCTCCGAACAGAGCGCCGCCACCTCGTCCATGAACGCCTCCGAGGGGATGCGGTAGCCCCCCTCGCCCTGAATCGGTTCGAGGACGACGAACGCCACGTCGTCGGAGTGGACGTTCCCCCGGTCGGGGTCGAGTTTCTGCCGAAGACGCGAGACGCCGGAGTCGTCGGGGAAGAAGCCGCAGTCGCAGGTGTCGGCCGTGCAGGCGCGCGAATCGCAGTACGGGATATCGACGATACCCGATAGCTCGGGGAAGTCGCGGCGGTAGACCGACTTCGAGCGGTTCAGCGAGAGGGCGCCGAGCGTCCGGCCGTGGAACGCGCCCTCGAAGGTGACGCCGTACTTCGCGCCGCCCGACTCGTCGTAGGCTATCTTGATGGCGTTCTCCACCGCCTCCGCGCCGGAGTTCGAGAGGAAGACGGTGTCCATGCCGTAGTGCTCGGTCGCCTCGACCAGTCGCTCCATCAGGCCGGCCGGGCCGGGGAACCGCTCCTCGCCGGGTCGCTGACCGTCGGAGACGTAGAAGTCCTGCCCCGCTATCTTCAGGGGGTCGACGAGGTCGAACTCGCGGAGGCGGTCGAGTATCTTCGGGTTGTTGTAGCCGAGGGGGGCGGCGGCGACGTGACTCGTGAAATCGAGGAGGACGTTGCCGTCCACGTCGGTACAGAACGGTCCCTCCGCGTCGGCGGAGACGTCCCAGACGAAGTCGTAGACGTAGGTGCTGGGGGCGGCGTTCGAGCGGTGGTACTCGACCCACTCGCGCGCCTTCTCGCCGGGGAGGGTGTCGACTCGTGGCGTGGCCGTCTCTCGGTCCATGACCGCCCTACGGCAACCTCCACGATAAGAAGTTCGCTCGGGGGTGACGTACACCGAATCTCACAGGACGCCCAGGGCGACGAACGCGCCGGTGAGGGCGCCGACGCCGACGAGGAGCGCCGCCGACCAGAGCGCGACCGCGCGGGTGAACTGCCGGGGACCGGCCAGCGAGAGCAGCACCTTCACGACGACGCTCGACGCCGTCGCGAGGAGTATTGCGAGCGTGGCGGCCGTCGAGTCGATGCTCCCCCCGCGGTACAGCAGGATGGCCGTCGTCGTCGCGCCCGCCGAGGAGACGAACCCCGAGACGAACGAACTGACGTAGAGGCCGAGCGTCCCCAACTCGCTCTCCGCGACGGTGCCGGCGACGAGGATGGCGAGGAAGACGGCGCCGAACGTGAGCGCGTTCCGCAGCGAGAACGGACTCTCCAAGGGGATGTCCACCTGCTCGCTCCAGTCGGCGGCGAACCACGCCGCGACGACGCTCCCGACGACGAGACAGCCGAGGGGGAGCGCCACCCCCAGCAGCGCCCGGTTGGTGGCGGTGAACGTCAGCGCGATGACGAGGTTGCGGACGGCCATCGCCGCGTCGGCGAGGAGGACGGCGGCGACGCCGTAGCGGTAGGCGTCGGGATGCTGGCGGACGTGGTCGAGCATCGTCCCGACGACGGCCGACGAGGAGGCGAGGCCGCCGAAAAAGCCCGTGACGGCGATGCCGCGGCCGCCGTACTGCTGGACGATGACGTAGTTGACGATGCCGATGCCGGCGACGGTGACGACCATGAGCCACGCCACCCGCGGGTCGTCGATAGTGACCCCGTAAACGGTGTAGGACTCCGCCGGCAGGATGGGGTAGGCGACGAACGCGAGGATGGCGAACTCGGTCATCGAGCGGAGTTCCTGTCGGTCCAGTCGGCCCGCCAGTCCGTGGAGTTCGCGCTTCAGCACCAACAGCAGCGACGAGACGACGGCCACACTGACGCCCTGCAGGGCGTAGCCGAGTGCGACGAGGACTCCCACGCCGTAGGCCGCCATGAGCGACATCGAGGTGGTGAGAGAGAGGCCGGTTCCGTCCTCGCCGAGCAGGCCGCTGACGGCGAGCAGCACCCCCTGCACGATGACGAGCACCCCTCCGATGGCGAGCAGCGAGACGCCGAGGTCCGACTCGACGGCGACGAGCGTGAACACCGCGCCGACGAGGCTCGTCAGGCTGAACGTCCGAATCCCCGCGGACTTCTCGGACCACTCGCGCTCCAACCCGAGGAACATCCCGAGGAGGGCCGCCAGCACGAGGCGGACGACGTCGTTCGACAGCGGCGCGGACAGTAGACCGCCGGACTGCAGAGCGAGAGCTGGGAGAGACGACATTGAGTGCCCGTTCGTGGGGCGACGGCTTTAGTTCCGTCGTAGCCCCCGCCGAAACACGTTAGAATTCACGACAGACTTTTGCCGTCCGGGGGTCCGTTCTCAGGTATGTCCCTCCTCGATATGAACCGCGCCCGGTTGGCGTGGTGGGCGGTCGGCGCCGTCCTCGCGGTTGCGCTCGCCTACGTCTTCTACTCGTTCGTCGGTACGTTCGTCTTCGGTATCTTCATCTACTACTCGACGCGCCCCATCTACCGCCGCCTGAACCGCCGCATCCGTCCGCCAAGTCTCGCGGCCGCCATCGCCCTGTTCGCCCTCGCGCTCCCGGCGTTGGCCCTCGTTACCTACGCGTTCGCCATCGTCGTCAACGAACTGGTCAAACTCACGAACAGCGGCGTCTTCGACCTCTCGCAGGTCCCCATCACGACCGAGCAACTCGCCCGCGTCACCGATTTGAGCGTGCTGCTGTCGTTCAACATCTCGGATATCACCGAGACGCAGATGTCGCAGATTCTCCGGTCGCTCGGCTCCGCGGCCGACACGCTCGCGTTCTTCGGCATCGGCGCCATCCACCTGTTCGTCATGATCGCGCTGGCGTTCTATCTGCTGCGCGACGACCACCGCTTCGCCCGCTGGTTTCGGACGCAGTTCGCGGACGACCGCGGGGTCATGGAGGCGTACGTCAGCGCCGTCGACCGCGACTTCCAGAACATCTTCTTCGGGAACATCCTCAACGCCGTCCTCACGGGCACCATCGGCGTCATCGCCTACTCGGCGCTGAACGCGGTGGCGCCGCCGGAAGTGGAGATTCCCGCGGCCGCCCTCGTCGGCCTCCTCGCGGGCGTCGCCAGTCTCATTCCCGTCGTCGGGATGAAACTCGTCTACGTCCCCGTCGCCGCCTACCTCCTCGCGGTGTCGTACTTCGCGGACCCCACTACGGTCTGGTTCGTCCTCCTCTTCGCCGCCGTCTCGTTCGTCGTCGTGGATACGATTCCGGACCTCGTCCTCAGACCGTACGTCACCGGGCGGAGCCTCCACGTCGGCGCGGTGATGATCGCGTACACGTTCGGCCCCCTGCTGTTCGGGTGGTACGGCATCTTCTTCGCGCCGATGATTCTGGTGCTCGTCGTCAACTTCGCGCGGTACGTCCTGCCGGAACTGGTGGTCGGGTCGCCGATTCGACCGTACGCCGTCGACCCCGCGGCCGAACGGGAGACCGAGGCCGACGACGCCGGACCGTCGGCGCCGACGGCGGCCGAATCCCTCGGCGGGTCCGAAGAGAGAGACGAAGCGGCAGAAACGGAGTCCGGGGTCGACGCGGCCGAATCGCCGGCCGAGGAGACTCCGCCGACGGAGACGGGCGTCTCGGGCCGTAGGAAGTCGGGGGCCGCGAACGAAGACGAGTCGACGCCCTCGTGAGGCGCTTACCGTTCGAGAAGAGCGTCGTTCAGACGCGGACGCCGTCGTACTCGACGTCGACGTAGTTCGCTTCCCACTCCTTGCGGGCCTTCAGTTCGCGGCGACCGCGGCGCGTCAGCGTGTAGAAGTTCGTCCGCCGGTCGCGCTGTCCCTTCTCGACGAGGCCTTTCTCGACGAGGGTGTCGAGGTTCGGGTAGAGCCGTCCGTGGTGGATCTCCTTCTCGTAGTACCCTTCGAGTTCATCCTTGATGGCGAGGCCGTGCGGTTCGTCGAGACCGGCGATAACGTACAGTAGGTCACGCTGAAATCCTGTCAAGTCGTACATCGGTACTTTCGATTAGATTCTTATCGTCTAGCTGGAATAAGTATATCGAAGCGGAACGACCGTCACCGCGCGTGTATACGCGGAATCCGGGCGTTCTGGCTGACAGTTTCGGTCGCCGCGCCGCCCGTACCCAGAGGCGGCGCCGAACCCGTCGCTTCGACGAGAAGAACCGACGGCGCACTCGCTGCAGAACGTGAGTATCGGAAAAGGAAGCAAGCCACGCGAAAATCGCGTGGATGCTTGCCGCCCTGAATTGGTCCCCGCTGACGCTTCGGCCCTCCAAAGCGAAGCGTCACCCGTATCTATCCGTTGGTATATATTAAAGATACCGGCACGTGTGAGGATTGCCCCTTGTCGTGAGCGCCCCCCTCACATGTGCTCTTCCTCGAGAACCCAGCCGAGCGCCCGTTTGTAATGTGTGAACAGTTCTCTGACTCCGGCGTGGCGCATCTCCTCGGAGTCCAACTCCTCGGCGAGGAACTCGTACTGCTCTCTGATCTCCTCTTCTGAGCGCATAGCGTCGATACGAGCCTCAGAGGCATGAAATTGGTGCGGGTGGTCGAACGTCGTCCGCCGCTGTCTGTCGTCGCCCGCGACCGACCGCGGCGTCGGGCTTTTGTCCCGGGACCGCGCACGTCCGCACATGGAGATTCGGGGTCGCCGGCGCTGTAAGTCCTGCGAGCACGAGTGGTCGTACTACGAGACGGGCGAAGTCGCCTGTCCGGCCTGCGGCAGCATGCGGAGCGTCGGCGTCGGCGAGCGAGCGAGCCACACCGACAGCGCCGAGGAACTGGACCTCACCGAACACCGCGCCGCGGCGGAGGCGGAGTCGATAGAAGCCGTCGCCGACGACCTGAAGTCCGACCTGCGGGCGTACCTCCGGGCGCGCGGGTTCATCAGCGGCGGCGAACTCCGCGACCCCGACGACACCTACCTCGCGGCGCGCGAACTGCTGCACGCGGTGGACGTGTACGTCCGTCGTCGCGACCCCGACGAGGCGCTGGAGTTGTACGTCGTCTCGCTCCTGAACGGCGCCGAACGCGGCGACCGCCCCGCTCCCGAGGCGGTCCCCGAAGCGATGACGGCCGCGCGCGGCCTCGCCTATGCGGAGTCGCTGAACGCGTTCCGGCGCGACTTCTCGACGTGGCTGAAAGGGGAGTCGCGCCCCGAGGCGCGGCGGACGCTCTCGACGCTCGGCGAGCACCTCAAGCGCGCCGAGGCCCTGCAGGGCGACGTGTCCGTCGAGCACTCGGAGGCGCTCGTCCGCGCCGCCCGCGAACTCGCGACCTACGCGAGGGAGGGCGACGAGTCGGCGCTGTCGACCGCGCGGGACCGACTGTCGCGCCTCGACTGAGAGAGAGCAACGCCTTTCGTTCCCGCCGCCCCTTCACCGCCGATGGCCGACCGATTCGACCAACACGCCGTCCGCCACCGGATGAAACTGCTCCGCGACGACGGCGACGTGACGCTGTACGAGAACCGCGACGGCGTGCCGTGTCCGGCCTGCGGCGACGTCTTCGACCGCCTCCTTCTCACCGAACGCGGAGCGCACTCCTTCGACGTGGGCGAGCACGCGACGTTCTGCGTCGCGCACGAGGACGAGCGGCTGGTGGTCTGTACGCACCGCTGAGAACGGGTGAGGAAGTGAGAGGCTCGGCTACGGCAGGTCGACGGCGACGCCCTCGGCGTCGCCCGCCGCCTTCACCGTGTTCCACAGCAGCATCGCGCGCGTCATCGGGCCGACGCCGCCGGGAACGGGCGTGATGGCGCCGGCTTTCTCCTTCGCCGACTCGTACTCGACGTCGCCGACGAGTTCGTAGCCCTTCTCGGTGTCCGTCTCGACGCGGTTGATGCCGACGTCTATCACGACGCAGCCCTCCGAGAGCATCTCGCCGTCTATCATCTCGGGGACGCCCGCGGCGGCGACGACGATGTCGGCGGCGCGCGTCTTCGCCGCGAGGTCTGCGGTGCGGGAGTGACACACCGTCACCGTCGCGTTGCCCGTCTCCGACTTCTGCAGGAGGAGGTTCGCCATCGGCTTGCCGACGATGTTCGACCGGCCGACGACGACGGCATCCGCCCCCTCGGTGTCGACGTCCGCCGAGGCGAGGAGCTTCTGGATGCCGTGGGGCGTGCAGGGTTTGTACCGGGGATGACCGGCGACGAGACGGCCCACGTTCTCGGGGTGGAAGCCGTCGACGTCCTTCGCGGGGTCGACCCGCCGGAGCACCTCTCGCTCGTCGACGTGGTCGGGGAGGGGCATCTGCACGAGGATGCCGTGGACCGACGGGTCGGCGTTCAGTTCGTCGATGGTGGCGTACAGTTCGTCGGCGGGCGCCTCGGGGTCTAGCTCGTAATCACGCGCCTCGATGCCCACCTCCTCGCAGTCGTTGTGCTTCATCGAGACGTACGTCTCGCTGGCGGGGTCGTCGCTCATCAGGACGGTGGCGAGACAGGGCGTCGCGCCCGCGTCGGCGAGCGAATCCATCGCGTCGGCGAGACCGGTGCGAACCTCGGCGGCCACGGCGTTGCCGTCGATGATATCCGTCATACCTCGAACGCCGCGGCCGCCGCACTTCAATGGTGCGGGTTCGTGTATACCTTGCACGAAGAGAATCGAACGATACGCACGAACGTGCTCAGTCTCCCGCTTTATCGGACCGGACGCGCTGTCAGGGACACGACGCCGCCAGTCGGTCGTTCGCGACGGGGTCGGTTCCCTGACGGAGGAGGACCGTCTCGCCGGACTCGACGTTCGCGAGGACGACGCTCCCGCCGTAGCCGTGCGTCCGGTCGTGTCCGCGCACGACGACGCAGGTAACCCCGCGGGGGACCGAGACGGTCGTCGACCGGGTGAACTCCCGCGTCCCGTGGGCGTGCGCGAGTTCGCGGCGGCCGAGTTCCTTGCCATCGAGGCCCTCGACGACCCAGCGGTCGGCGTACCCGTCCTCCCCATCGTCATCATGGATGAGCGTCACGTCGAAGCGGTACGCGCCGTCACCGGCCGCCTCGACGGTCACGCCGACGACGTTCGCCTCGCGCAGGTCGAGTTCGCCCTGTGGCGACGTCGCCGACGTCCTGGATTCGGTCGCGCCTCCCGTTCCGTTCGCCGTCGTCTCGTCTGTGGTCGTCGCGGTCGTCGTCTCCCTGTCCGTCGCCGTATCCGTCTCGCTGCCGACGCGGCCCGTCCCGCGGTCGGGACTCGGCGTCCCGCCGACCTGTCCGGGGTCGTCGTCGTCGGTCCCGACGTCGGGCGCGTCCGTGCACCCGGCGAGACCGGCGGTCGCGAGAGCGAACGCGGCGAGGAAGCGTCTCCGGGTGGACATGGTGGGAGGGTTACGCCGCGCGAGCAAAAGTCCGGCGCGACGCCGCGGACGAAGAGAGACGAAGCGAGCGGAGAGGGGACGAGCGGAGCGAGCGTCGTTCGCTCAGTCGTAGAGGGGGTGCTCCTCGCAGAGTTCGTGCACCCGGTCGGAGACGGCGTCGACCGCCTCCTCGTCGTCGTGGTCGTCGATGATGCGGACGATGAGTTCGCCCACCTCGCGGACGGCGTCCTGGTCGAACGCGCGCGTGGTCAGGCCGGCCGTGCCGGCGCGGATACCGCTGGGGTTGAACGCCGACCGGGTCTCGCCGGGGACGGTGTTGGCGTTGAGGACGATGCCCGCCTCTTCGAGGGCGGCCTCGACGTCCTTGCCGGTGGTGTCGGGGTGCGAAGGGCGCAGGTCGGCGAGGACGAGGTGGTTATCGGTGCCGCCGGAGACGACTTCGATGCCCTCCTCTTCGAACGTCTCGGCGAGCGTCCGCGCGTTCGCGACGGTCCGCTCGGCGTATTCCTCGAACTCCGGCTCTAAGGCCTCCTTGAAACCGACCGCCTTTCCGGCGATGTTGTGCATGAGGGGGCCGCCTTGTGCGCCGGGGAAGACGGCCTTGTCGACGGCGTCGGCGTGCTCCTCCGTGGTCATGATGATGCCGCCGCGACCCGCGCGGATGGTCTTGTGCGTCGACCCCGTCACGAAGTCCGCGACGCCGACCGGCGAGGGGTGGACGCCCGCGGCGACGAGGCCGGTGATGTGGGCGATGTCCGCGAGGTGGTAGGCGCCGACGTCGTCGGCCACGTCCTGAATCGTCTCCCACTCGACGACGCGCGGGTACGCGGAGTATCCGGAGACGATGATGTCCGGTTCGAACTCCTCGGCCTGGTCCGCGAGGGCCTCGTAGTCGATGTAGCCGGTGTCGGGGTCGACGTGGTACTGCTCGACCTCGTACGTCTGGCCCGTGAAGTTCGCGGGGTGGCCGTGACTCAGGTGGCCGCCGTGGCTGAGTTCGAGGGAGAGAATCTTGTCGCCGGGGTCGAGCATCGCGAGGTAGACGCCCATGTTGGCCTGCGTGCCCGAATGCGGTTGGACGTTGACGTGCTCGGCACCCCACAGTTCCTTCGCGCGGTCGACCGCGAGTCGCTCGACTTCGTCGGCGTACTCACAGCCCGCGTAGTAGCGAGAGCCGGGGTAGCCCTCCGCGTACTTGTTCGTGAGGGCGCTCCCCTGCGCCTGCAGGACGGCCTCGCTCACGTGGTTCTCGCTCGCGATCATCGCCAGCGTGTCCCGCTGTCGTTCTACTTCGCCCTCCAGCGCGTCGGCGACCGCGGGGTCGACGCCGCGGACGTGGCTGTGGTCCATGTTGGAACCGGCGTCCGTGCTCCCAATAAATGTGTTCACTTTGGCAGTCCCGGCCGGCGTCTCTGTGCACGCTCGTGCGCACGCCCCCGACGCGTTGGCCACAACACTCAAGTGGGCAGAGAGGCGTCTTAGCCGCTCGCTCGGGGGATTTCGGCGATAGACATAAACCTATCAAACCCCGCTTTCGAGTGTACCTGATGGTCAAGGTGAAGGCGACCGACGCCGGGGTCCAAGCGGTGGGTCCCGGCACCGCTTCTGCGGTCGTCGCCGCCGAGGGGTGGGCGGCGAGCGACCCACAGCACGACCTCCCGCGGGCCGCCGTCGACGCGGCGGGCGGCGAGGCGACCGCACTCAGACTCCCGCCCGGGCTGTTGCGACTCCAGCGCGTCGACTCGGGGGCGGAGCAGGAGCCGACGGCACCCGCAGAGGGCACCGTGCAACTTCCGGACGCACCCCACCTCCTCCGCGTCGAGGGTGCGGCCGTCGTCTTCGTCCGCTTCGACGGCGCCGCGACGCTGACCGACGCCGGCGGCGCGCCCGTCCTCTCGTTTTCGGAGCGACGAGCCGTCACCGTCGGCGTCGGCGACCGCTCCGAGCGACCGGAGACGGTCACCGTTCCTCGGTCGCCGGAGGGAGTCGCGACGGCGCTGTCGGCGATGCCCGCCGGCCACCTGACCGCGACGCCCGACCGGTCGCTCCCCGAGATGCGGGCGCCCCCGCCGCGCATCGAGTACGGCGACGAACAGTCGATTCCGGACAGCGTCGACGCCCGCCGGCCGGAACCCTCGGTCGTCCTCGAACTGCCGCCCAGCCTTGACTACCTCGTCCCGGCGGCCTCGCTCGTCCACTACCTCGGCGCCGACGTGCGAATCGCCGACGACGAGGACGCGTGGCCGACGCTCCGAACGGCCAACCTCGAACGCGAGTTCGACCCGAACCCCGGCTACCAGTCGGAGGTCGCGCGCATCCTCCGCCGAGCGTTCCTCTTGGACTGTCTCGTCCGCGGGGCGGGGCCGAACGGCCGGGACGTCGCCGAGACCGACCTCCTCTCGGAGGTGAACCTCGACGCCGAGTCGCTGTACCGAGCGGACGCCGGCACCCGACTGAAGGCCTACCTCGACGCGCCGTTCGAGGAGATATCGAACCGACTGCCCGACTGGCACCTGTCGATGTACGTCTCCTCGACGTACGACCGCGTCCGAACGCTCCCGTACCTGCTGCCGAACGTCCCGAACGTGTTCCTCCCCGAGGCGAACCCGCTCGGAACCGACGAACGCCTCTCGCGGTCGCTAGATGATTTCTACCGCGCCGGCGGTCCCGACGACGCCGAGAGGCAACGCGCTCAGTCGGGCGACGTCCCCGAGGTGAATCCGGTAAAACCCGTCCTCGGGGCCGGGCGCGTCCACGGTTGGTTGGCCGAGGGAGTCCCTATCGACGTGTTCAAATCGGTGCCGGAGGCGTACGAGCACCGCTCGCGGTACCCCGAGGACCCCCAGTCGCTGTCGGTGGTCGCCGTCCTCAACGACAAGCGGATGATAGACGAGTACAACGACGCGGCGGAGATATACGAGTCCGGTCCGGCGGGGTTGGATATCGAGGTGGAGGTGAAGGAGCGGACCACCCGGGCGGAACTCACCGAGGTGTTCGAGTCCGCCCACGACTTGGTTCACTACATCGGCCACTGCGACGAGTCCGGTCTCCGGTGCGTCGACGGCAACCTCGCTATCGAGAACATCGAGGAGTCGAACGTCGAGACGTTCTTCCTCAACGCCTGTGGCTCCTACTACGAGGGGCTCGAACTCGTCGAGAAAGGCAGCGTCGCGGGCGCGGTGACGTTCGACAAGGTGCTGGACGGCCACGCCGCCCGCGTCGGCACGACGTTCGTCCGCCTGCTCATCAACGGCTTCAGCCTCGAACGTGCGCTGGCGCTCGCCCGCCGCCGCATCATCATGGGAAAAGATTACAGCGTCGTCGGCGACGGGACGCACGTGCTCACGGAACCGGGCATTCCCGCGCCCGCGGTGGCGACCGTCGGCGAGAACGACGACGGGACCTACCGCCTGAAGTACGACACGAACTCCCCGCGCGTCGCCGGGGACATCTACGCCCCGCCGTTCCCCGAGACCGAACGCTCGCATCTGCTCGGCACCTCACATCGCACGGACCTCGCCGCGTCGGACCTCTTGGACTTCCTCGACCGAACCGACATCCCCGTCATCTACGACGGCGACATCCACTGGTCGGGGGACCTCTACCGGACCCTGGCCTGATTTCGGTCCGCGCGGGCGACACTGACCCCGACCGTCGCCGGCCCGACGGAGACGCCTCCGAAGCGGACGGGGGCAGTTGATTCCGTCCACTACTTCGACTGATACAGACGAGCCGAGAGTTTATTCAATGAAATCAATCTGGTATTAATTCTGAGACGATATCCGGAATTCCTTCGCATACGGGTTGATATAAGTCGCTACCTCGTGATTCTGATAGTCGGCTTGCGTTAATATTAAATATTCTCGCAGTCATATTCTAAAGCATGACTATCAGCTCGAATATGCTCACAGAGGGGGTCGAGGACATCCTTCGAACGGTTCTCGACTCGGGCACGGGTGAGGTACTAGTGGTCGATCCGACGCGGGACGTCATCGACACGCTGGTCGCCGTCGCCTCCGAATACGACGACGACCTTCCGGAGACGAAGTTGGTCGCCGACGAGGCGATACTGAAGGAGGTCATGGACGACTTCATCGTCGCGAGCAACGCGGCCGACCTCGTCGAGGGGGGGTCGCTGTCGATGCGGACCTCCGGCGACCGAGCGGAGAACGCCCTCCTCATCACCGAGGAAGCCGTCGTCTCCCTCGTCACCGCCGGCGACCACGTCGCCGGTCTGGTGACGACCGACGAGGAGTTCGTCGAGGCCGCCCGCGGCACCTACACCACCATGTGGGAGGAGGCGCCGGAGTACAAACTCCGAACCCCGCCCATCACGCGGGTGCGCGCCAGCCTCGAACAGGAGATCAGTCCGAACGCCAAGACGGACTTCGACGCCGTCCTCTCGTCGCTGCAGACGGCGCGCGGCGACGGCGACGGCCTCGACGAGGTGACCATCAGCCTCCTCGTCGCCGCGAAGAACGAGGTGCTGCTCTACGACATCTCGAAGTGGGGCGAGGACGTCGGCATCGCCTCGAAGGCGACGTTCTCCCGAACGAAGACCAAACTCGAAGAGATGGGTCTCATCGACACCGAGAAGGTTCCCATCGACGTCGGTCGGCCGCGCCTCCGCCTCAAACTCGGCGACGACCGACTCGTCAACTCCGGCCCCGACCAACTCGCGGGCGTCGCGCAGAGCCTCCTGACGTAGGTCGGGCGTCCGCCCGTTCGCACGCGCCGACCCGCGGCGCGCCACCGCCCCGTATCCCCTCGATTTTTCCCCCGTTCTCTCGTTCTCCTCACCGTGACAACGCACGACATCGCACTCGTCGGGAGCGGTCCGGCCGCCGAGGCGGTCCGGGCGGCCCTCGCGGACTGCGACGCCGCCGCGACGGAGACGACGCCCGACGGCGTCGACGGCGAGAGCGCCCTCGCGGTGGTCGTCGCCCCCGCCGGCGCCGACGCGCCGCGGACCGTCGACGGGAGCGCAGACCACCTCGTCGTCGTCGAACTCGGCGGCGTCGGCGGCGTTCCCGTGCCCGCCCTCGACGCCGCCGTCTCCGTCTTCTCCGGGGAGACGCGCTACGCCGACCTGCGGACGAGGGTCGCCGCCACGACGGAGGCAGAGGGGTCGCCCTCCGGCGACCGGAGCGCGGTCCGGTTCGCGGGCGCCCTCGCGGGCCGCCGGGCCGTCGCCCTCCTGACCGGTGACGAGTCCGTCGCGGGGACCGTCGCGGAGGTGGCCGGCACCGGCGTCGCCGCCGAGCGACCCGTCCTCCCCATCCCCGACCCGACCGACCGGGACCGGGAGGTCGGACGCGAGTATCGGGACGTCTCCGTCGACGACGCCCTCGCCCGGGCCGAACGCGCCCTCGACGACCGGACGGGCCTCGTCGCGCAGGTGGGCGAGCGCGAATCGTTCCCCGTCCCGTACTATCTCGCCCAGACGACGGACACGCGCGGATTCAGCGACGCCCGGGCGGCCGAGTTCGCCGCCGGCGTCGACGCCGACTGGGACGCCTCGTTCATGAAGGCGCTGGGGGAGGCGCTCGAACGCTACTGCGCCGGCGTCTATCGGTCCTCGGAGTTCACCGTCGCCCCCGAACGAACCCGCGCCCGACCCGTCTCACCGTCGCGGTTCGTCCGTCCCGAGAGCTACCGGGCGCCCGACTCCGAGGAGCCGATTCCCTGGGTCGACGGCGAACACCTCGCCACCGGCGACGACGTCTCCGTGCCCGCCGAGTTCGTCCACCACCCGCCGCCGGACGCGCGGCACAAACCGCCCATCACGACGGGGTTGGGTCTGGGTAACTCCGGCGCCGAGGCGCTGTTGTCGGGGCTCTACGAGGTGCTGGAGCGCGACGCGACGATGCTGTCGTGGTACTCCTCGTTCGACCCGCTGGCGCTGGACGTCGACGACGAGGGATACCGTAGACTCGCCAAGCGCGCCCGCGCGGAGGACCTGACGGCGACGGCGCTGTTGGTCACGCAGGACGTCGACGTGCCCGTCGTCGCCGCGGCGGTGCACCGGGAGGGCGAGTGGCCGCGGTTCGCGGCGGGGTCCGACGCGTCGCTCGACCCGGCGGACGCCGCGCGGTCGGCCCTCGCGGAGGCGCTCCAGAACTGGATGGAACTCAGGGCGATGGGGCCCGAGCAGTCGGCCGCCGAGGAGGGGGCGATAGGCGAGTACGCCGACTTCCCGGCGGCGGCCCGGCGCTTCGTGGACGCGGGAACGGCGGTGCCCGCCGAGAGCGTCGCCCCCGACGAGGTGCCGACCGGGGAAGGCGAACTCGCGGCCGTCCTCGAACGCGTCGGCGACGCCGGACTCGACGCTTACGCCGTCCGGACGACCACGGAGGACGTGGCCGGACTCGGGTTCGAGGCCGTCCGCGTGCTGATACCCGAGGCGCAACCGCTGTTCCAAGGCGACCCGTTCTTCGGAGAGCGAGCGGAGGCGGTGCCGGCGGAACTGGGGTTCCGGGCGGAGTTGGACCGGCCGTACCACCCGTTCCCCTGAGCGGCAACCCGCGCGGGTACGGTCCGACCGGTCGTCGGACGTTTGATAGGGGGTAGGAATGGGGAAAATTTCGGTATCGGGAGACGGACGGTCGGCCGCGCCCGCGGCGGACGCGGCGGACCGAGAGTCGCTCCCGCCGAGCGGGAAGTCGTGGGGTGTGGTCAGGTGAAGGCTTCCCGCCACTCGGTCGTGGGGGACGGAGACTAAAATGCGTGACGATGAGTGGTGTAATTTGAACGCCCTCTGATGTAAATTACTCACGCGGCGATGCGGAGACGTTGGTCGCTCCGGGCAGTGGCGCCGTCCGGAGTATTCGTCTTAAATGTCCGATTCCCGACACAGTGTACCGAGACTGAGAAAAGTACTTTGTGGCGACGAACTCTCGGATGAATGAGGGGAGATATGCAAGAGAATAGCACGCCTGCGCTCCGGGCCCCCGTCGCGGAGTGTACCCACTGTGGCGAGGAGAAGGCGCACGAAGTGTCGATTTCGATACGAGAAGAGACGACTCGAGACGACGTCCGCGGGGAGAACGAGAAGTTCTCCCGGCGACCGCACGTGGTGTATCGGTGCCCCGACTGCGGCCGTTCGACGGCGGAGAAGGTCGAGTAAGTCCGCCGCCGCGGCCCGCTCTCTTTCAGACGCCGAACGTCGCGCGGAGCATGTCGCGCGTCCCCGGTCCGAGGCCGACGGCGAGGACGGCGACGAGGAGCAGCATCGTGTAGCGGGGGCTCTCCTCGAAGATGCCCTCCTCGAACACCCAGACGACGAACGTCGCGGCGACGAGTTTCACGAGGAGGAACGGCCAGGCGTCGCCCGTGACGGCGAGGACGGAGGCGGGAAGCGTGCTCGCCGTGAAGTCGACGACGAACTGGTTGACCGGGTGTTTGGGAACGAGGTTCGGTCCCGCGCCGAGCGCCGTCATCCAGTCGAGGCCGACGACGTTGGCCACGCCGTCGACGGCGTGCCCCCAGATGATGACGAAGCCGATGGTCTCGGTGCCCGAGTTTATCTCCGGCGCGAACCGCTCGATGAGCCACCACGTCGCCCCGGCGGCGAGCGTCGCGCCGACGAGCATCACCACGAGCACCTGCGGGTAGAACTCCACGCCCTCGGCGCCCGAGACGGCCAGCCAGAGCAGGTAGCCGAGGGTGACGGCGAGGACGACGACGCCGATGCCGAACAGCGGTCGCTCGTACTTGGGTACCGTCCCCGTCCGTTCGAGGGCGACGGCGACGACGACGGCGGCGAGGGTGATGAGAAACACCGTGAAGTAGATGATTGGACTGATGACGAGCGCGTTCCACGGGTAGGAGATGAGCGCCTCCGTCGCCCCCGGCGTGTCGTTCGCGTCCTCGACGACGCGGAGGGCGCCCCCGAAGAACATGAACGGCAGGAGGGCGTAGAAGAAACTCCGCCGCCGGCCGATGTCGAGACGGCGCATGAGGAAGACGACGCCCGTCAGGGCGAACAGCAGCGTCAGCATGTACCCCACCTCGGAGACGAGCGTGTAGCCCGGGTAGGCGACGGGTTCGGCCGCCGCGGCGCAGGCGCTGGCGCTGTTCAGGTACTCGGTGACGCCGCCGGAGCGGACGGCGCAGACCGCCGAGTTGGCGTCGGCCTGCACCGGCCCCCAGAAGTAGTGCCAGAGGAATCGGTCGTAGACGAGTTCGGGGAAGGCGATAGAGCCGCCGACGAGGACGACGAGGGCGACGAGCGCTGCGCCGCCCCACAGTCGTTCGGGGTCCACGCCGACGCGCTCTGCAACCGTAGCCATACCCGAATCCCCGGCGTGAGGCGTGTTGAGGATTCCGGTCTCTCGCACGCGGGGGCGGAGTCGGTTCTCCCGACGCGACGCGACGTTACACCGGCAGCGACGGGTCGTCGAAGTCCGTCCCGAGGATGACCATCGTCTGCGACCGGGCGAATCCCTCCATCTCGGCGACTTCGTCGAACATGAGGTCGCGGAGCGCGTCCGTGTCCTCGGCGTACACGCGCAGCATCACGTCCCACTCGCCCGTCGTGAGGTGGACCTCCGTGACGCCGTCTATCTCCCGCAGGCGTTCGAGGGCGTTCTCCTCGCGGCCCTGCTCGACGCGCAGTCCGACGAGCGCCGACGTGCCGTAGCCGACCTTCCGCGGGTCCACCTTCGCGTGGTAGCCCTCGATGACCCCCGCGTCCTCCAACCGGCCGACCCGGTCGTGGACCGTCGCGCTCGACATGTCGATGCGCCGCGCTATCTCGCTGAATGGCGTCCGGGCGTCCGCCTGCAGGATTCGGAGGATGGCGCGGTCCGTTTCGTCGAGTTCCATGCAGAAGGGTGGGAAACGGGCCTCTTTTCGCTTGCGGATGGGTCGTCAGTCCGCTCAGCCGTCGCGTCCGTCGATTTCGAGCGCCGCCCTCGGGATCGTGCCGGTCCCGTCGCCCGCGCCGGCGGCGTTTCCGACACGTTTTATCCGTCCCGCCACTGGGGGGAAGACGTGTCGGACGAACTTCCCGACGACGTGCGCGAGAACCTCTCGGACCTCCTGGACCGCGGGTCGGACGCGGCCCGCCGGCGCGACGAACGGGCCATCGAGGGCGTCGTCGATTCCGTCGAGACGCTCGCCCACCACGACATCGCAGACGAGGAACTCCGAGCGGTGCTACTGCACGGCTGTCGGCGGGTCGCGGCGACGCGGGAGTCGGAACCGCTGGTCGCGGCGGCGTACTTCGAGGCGATGCGGCGGGTCGTCGACGGCGGGTAGACTACGGGCCGAAGCGGAAACGAACACAAAAACGGGGACTCAAAGACGGAATCGCGTGGCTCTGCGGTGAAAACATCGGAAACTGAGGCGCGATTAAGGCCCGGGCGGGATGCGTTTTCCTCGACCCACACGTCTCTTTCGGGGCACCCTTCTTAGGGGGTCTTCCGACTTCCCGAACTCCGCTTTCGCGTGGTCCGGTACTTGGACTTCGCCCCGTCCGTTCGGGACGGCGACGGGTCGTCGCGGTCTTCCTTCGACGCGTTGACCTCACGTTCCTGTGACGGACAGCTCGGTGTTTGCGTCGACGCCGTTCCTCCCCTCCTTCCGAAGGTTCGGTTCGGTCGCCCGGTACGCCCTCGCGCACCAGCAAATACAGTAGATGTCCCCGGAGGAGATAAATCTATCTGAAATTTTCATGATACTCTCGCGGCGACCGGGACCCGAATAGGTCGCGTCCGTGCGATTCCTCATATAGGATGCCGCCGTAGGGCGGCCCAATGGCCGAACACTCGCCCAAGCAGCGCTTCGTCCTCGACACCTCCCTGTTCCTCTCCGAGGAGATACGGACCGAGGGCGAGACGCTGGAGGCCGCCCTGTACCGACTGCTCGACGCCATCGCGCGGGCGAAACTCCGACTGGACGTCTCCTGTTACATGGCGCCGTCGGTGCACGCCGAACTCGTCGGCATCCTCCACGACCGGGGTATCGACGGGGAGATAGAGACGCAGTTGAACACGTGGGTCATCAAGAAACACCCCGCGCGCTACGAGGTGATGGTCCCCGCGGCCGTCGTCCACGAGTTCGTTCACGAGATGTCCGACCGGGTGGACCGCGGCCTGCGCGTCTCCGAGGAGGCGGTCAGGCGCGCGGGCGAGGAGGGTGAGGACCCCGAACGGGTCGTCTCGGACCTGCGAACCGAGTACCGGACGGAACTCCGACGGGGCGTTCTCGACTCCGGGGAGGACTTCGACCTCCTCATCCTCGCGCGGGAACTCGACGCCGGCGTCGTCACCGAGGACACCGGCATCGTCGACTGGGCGGAGGACTTCGGCCTCCGGTACCTCCGCGGGCGGGACTTCCTCCCCCTCCTCGACGCGTACCTCTCGGGGACGGGGCGCGACGAGCCGCCGAATTAACTCAATTCCGAGTCGGAGTACACTTTAGTATTCACGGCTCATCGTGTGGAATATGCGCCCCGCAGACGCCGCAAAACAGCTTCAGTACGCGGTCGCCTCGCAAACCGACGACTACCAGATCAAACACTGGGAAGCGCACGCTTACAACGACGTGTTCGCCGACGTGGTCGAACAGGGCGAACTCGACGACGTGATGACCGTCGTCGAGACGCTCGGCGGCGAGTTCACCGAGGAGTCCCGCCCGTCCGTCGACCGCGCGCGCGTCGTCGCCGACGACGTACTCACCGAGAACGGCCGAATGCTCACCGACGGCGGCCCGGACGCCGACGACTGAAGCGGGTCTTTCTTCTCGCGGGCCGCGACGCCGACAGCGACTGCCCCGCGTTCTTCGTTTTTCTCGTCGGCCGGAGCCAATGCTCCGGGGTTCGGGGCCGGAGTGAGCGCGGAACCTGCGAGGGGAGGGATTGGTACCTCACTCGCAAATCGGAGATTTGCTCCCCGATTCAAATCCATACGTAGCTATCGCTCTGCTCACTGACGTTCGCAGAAGCGATGCGAGGGGAGGGGAGGAATTTGAACTTCCGAGACTCGCTGACGCTCGTCTCGACGTTCAACTTCTCCGTCCGACTTTCACCTCTCGCTGTCGCTCGGGGATGAAAGGTGCGAGGGGAGGGATTTGAACCCACGGACTCCTACGAGAGCGGATCTTGAGTCCGCCGCCTTTTCCAGACTCGGCCACCCTCGCGCGTTACCTCTTCGGACACCGCGCCGCTAAAACGTTCCGAACTGCGCCGCGGCCGCCCGAATCCGCCGTCCGCTACGACGAACCGAACCGCGCCTTCAGCCGCGGCGGTACTTCGAGAACGATGGCGACGCCGATGGCCGGGAGGATGACGCAGAGGAGGACGAGAACGACCCCCATTCCGAGCGGTGACAGCCCCATCCCGAGGAAGACGACGAGGAAGACGGCGGCGTAGAACGCGCCGCGTCCGGCCGCCGCGGCGACGCCCGTCGCGTAGGCGGCGAGCGCTCCCGGCAGTTCGCTGAGTCCGTTGCTCATGCGAATACAGACGGCGGCGGCGGGCATATAGCTAGGCCGGTCTCGGATTTTTCTCCCCGCGTCGGCGATGCCGTTAGGTTGCTTCGCCGTGAGATGGTTCGTATGGACGACCACACCCGCGACCCGAGCGTCGCGCCGCCGCTCGGCGACCCGTCCGGGTGGCGGACCGACCGCCGCGAGTGGGAGCACGCGACGCTCCGCCGCGCCACCGAACACGGCGTGCGCCTGTTCAACGCCGCCGACTACCACGAATCCCACGACTGCTTCGAGGACGAGTGGTACAACTACGGCCGGGGGTCGACGGAGAGCGCGTTCCTCCACGGGATGGTACAGGTCGCCGCGGGCGCGTACAAGCACTTCGACTTCGAGGACGACGGCGGTATGCGCTCGCTGTTCGCGACGGCACTGAACTACCTGAACGGAACGCCCTCGGACTTCTACGGCGTCGACGTCGACGACGTCCGCGAGACGCTCCGGGCGGCGCTCGACGACCCGACGGTGCTGCACGGCTGGCAGATAGCGCTCGACGGCGAACGGACGACGGCCTACCCCGCCGACTACGAGTACGTCGAGCGACTCGAACACTGACCGTCGGGGGACGATTCGAACCGGTTTTCTTTCTCGCCCCCGTGAACTTGGTCATGCGAATCTACGAACTCGGGGACGGTACCCCCGAAGTCGCCGTCATCGGTTCGATACACGGCGACGAGCCCTGCGGTGCGCGCGCCGTCGAGCGGTTCGTCGCCGGCGAACCGGAGGTCCAGCGCCCCGTGAAACTCATCGTCGCCAACGAGGAGGCCCTCGACGCCGGCGTTCGATACCTCGACGAGGACCTCAACCGCGCGTTCCCGGGCGACTCGAACGCCGACACCCACGAGAGTCGCCTCGCCGCCGATTTAGTCCGCGAAGTCCGCGGCTGTACGACGCTCGCCCTTCACTCCACGCAGTCGTACGCCAAGCCGTTCGCCCTCGTCGGCGACGTCGGCGCCGTCTCGCGTTCTATCTGTCCCCACCTCCCCATCGACGAACTCGTCGAGACGGGCGAGTTCGCCGGCGGCCGCCTCATCGACCACGCCCACACCGTCGAAGTCGAGTGCGGGCTACAGGGCTCCGCGGACGCCGAGGAGAACGCCTACTGGGTCATCCGGTCGTTCCTCGCCGCCACGGGCGTCGTCTCCGCGCCCATCGAGGACGAGGAGTCGCCGATCACCTTGGGCACGCGCGAGGACGACCGAGTGACGGTGTACCGGATGCTCGAACGCATCCCCAAGGAACTGGCCGAGACGTACGAGGTGTTCGTGAACAACTTCGAACTCGTCGAGGAGGGCGACCGCTTCGCCGCCGCGGACGACCGGACGTTCACCGCCGACAGACCGTTCTACCCGGTGTTGCTCTCGGCGTACGGTTACGAGGACGTGTTCGGCTACGCCGCCGACCGGGTCGGTACGCTCGACTGACCGCCCGCCGACGCGCCTCCGTTCTACTCGCCCTCGGGCGCGAACTCCACCAGCGTCAGGTCGCGGTCGAGATAGCAGAACTCGTGCGGCGGGTCTCCCCGCACCTCGTTGATGCGGTACTCGCGGTCGAACTCCGCGCCCTCGGGGACGCAGTACTCGTGGCTCGGGCACTCGGTGTGCGGGCAGGGTCCCGCGAGGCTCGATTTGCTCCCCGCGTAGGCGCCCTTGGCGGGCACGTTGGCGACGACGGGCGCGGGTTCGACCTCCACCGCTCGAACGCCGGTGTCGTGGACGGCGCAGTCGAGCAACTGCGCGTTCTCGCGGACGTCGGTCACCTCGTAGCGGACGCCCGATTCGAGGTTGAGACACTGCTTCCGGTAGGGACAGCCCTCGCATCCGGAGGAGGGACCGCGGTAGACGAACTGCGTGCCGGGTTCGGCGAGTCGGTCGCCGATGAGGGTGACGGTGGTCATGGTGCGAATCGTAATCGGTCCGGTCGGATAACGTTACTCGTCCGTCTCGTCGCCCGCCCGACCGGTGAGTTCGTCCAGTTTGTCCAGGTACGCCTCCGGCGGCACCTGGTACAGTTCTCGATACTCTACCTCGCCGTCGGCGAACCGCCGCGCGAGTTCGTTCCCGCTCTCGATGGCCGCCTCGCGCGCGTCGAACTCCTCGACGGGTCCCTCCACGTCCGGTTCGAGTCGGAGCACGGCGTGCCACGTCTCGGTCCGGATCTGTGAGGCGCCCGGTCGGTTCGCCCGGGAGCCGTTCCAGACGAACACAGTCGGCAGGTACGCCGCGTGGAAGTTGCCCTCGTTGAACACGTCCGGCCGGTAGGCGAGGATGCGCCGGCCGCCGGGTTCGTCGTTCCACACCGTCCACCCTTCGGGCGCCGCCTCCGCCTCCGCTTTCGACTCCGATACCGAATCCGTCGCCGACGCCTCCGGGTCGTCGGCCGCGTCGTCGCTCATACCCCGAGCGTATCGCCGCGAGCGGTGAATCACCTTCGGTTCGCCCGCCGCGTGCCTCCGTGAGACGGTCGCGCTCGGAGAGAAAGCGCTCACCTCGCACGAATCGTACATATGATAGCTGTTACCTTATTTCACTACGGAAGTACTGTCTATGGCCTCGTACTGTCCGGTATCGCTAGAAGGGACGTTTCCCCGTCCCGTCGTTCGATAACGGTGTCAGACATCCGAGGAAGACTTATATGCGTGTGTCTCTCACACACAGACAGCCTCGGTCGACCGGACCGAGCGACCGTCCCTCCGCGCACCGTCCGCCGAACACTCGACGACTCGTCGCTCGCCGCCGATTATGCCGCCGTTGGTCGTGACCCGCGCGCGTACCGGGCGGTTCGATACGACCGACCACGGAGCACGGACCTCGTCCGAACGGGCGCGGTCCGGCCGTCGGCCTCCCCCGAGGCACGGGAGGCGCGTGGTCGCTCATATCAACACCCGACACCAACAATGAATGGCGATATCGAAACCCTCGAAGGGCTGAGCAAGCACTACAAAGACTCCGTTCCCGCGGACCTCCGCGAGGCGAAGAGCTTCGGGTGGTACTTAGACGAGGTCTACGAAGAACCCAGAATTGCCCGCAACGCGCACCAGCGCGTCGCAGACATGTTCGACTACTACGGCACCGAGTACGACGAGGACGCCGGGATAGTCGAGTACGAGATGGCCTCGCAGGACCCCATCCACGACGGGGAGAACACCTTCTACGGCCGGGAGGTCCACGAGTCTATCCACGAGTTCGTCAACAAGGTCAAATCGGGCGCCCGCGGACTCGGCCCCGAGAAGCGCATCAAACTCCTCCTCGGACCGGTGGGCTCCGGGAAGTCCCACTTCGACTGGATGGTCCGGCGCTACTTCGAGGACTACACGATGCGCGATGAGGGCCGGATGTACACGTTCCGGTGGACCAACCTCACCGACGTCATCCGCGACCAGGACCCCGCCGACGACGTGGTCACCTCGCCGATGAACCAAGACCCCATCGTGCTCCTCCCGCAGGAGCAACGGGACATGGTCATCGAGCGACTGAACGAGGCGCTGGACGCGCCGTACACCATCCGGAACGACCAGGCGCTCGACCCCGCCTCGGAGTTCTACATGGACGAACTGCTGGCGTACTACGACGACGACCTACAGGAGGTCGTCGAGAACCACGTCGAAATCATCCGGCTGGTCGCGAGCGAGAACAAGCGTCAGTGCGTCGAGACGTTCGAGCCGAAGGACAAGAAGAACCAGGACGAAACGGAACTGACGGGCGACGTCAACTACTCGAAACTGGCCGTCTACGGCGAGTCCGACCCCCGAGCGTTCGACTACTCGGGGGCGTTCTGCAACGCCAACCGCGGGCTGTTCTCCGGGGAGGAACTGCTGAAACTCCAGCGGGAGTTCCTGTACGACTTCCTGCACGCGAGCCAAGAGCAGACGATCAAACCGAAGAACAACCCGCGCATCGACATCGACCAGGTCATCGTCGGCCGGACGAACATGCCGGAGTACCGCGAGAAGAAGGGCGACGAGAAGATGGAGGCGTTCAACGACCGGACCAAACGCATCGACTTCCCGTACGTCCTGGAGTACTCCGAGGAGTCCGACATCTACCGGAAGATGCTCCGGAACGCCGACGTGCCCGACATGCACATCGAACCGCACACCTTGGAGATGGCCGGGTTGTTCGGCGTGCTCACCCGCATCGTCGAACCCGACGGCGGGAACATCACCTTAGTCCAGAAGGCGAAGGCGTACAACGGCGAGATAGACGACGGCGACGACGTCGACGTGAAGAAACTCCGCGAGGAGGCCGAGTCGAAGACGGACATCGGCGAGGGGATGGAGGGCGTCTCCGCTCGCTTCATCGGCGACGAGATAGCCGAGGCCATCATGGACTCGACGCACCGCGGCCGCGGCTACCTCTCGCCGCTGTCGGTGTTCACCCACTTCGGGGAGAACTTGGAGAACCACGGCTCCATCCCCGAGGACAACCTCGAACGCTACCACCGCTATCTGGAGATGGTCCGCGAGGAGTACAAAGAGCGCGCCATCGAGGACGTCCGCCACGCCCTCGCCTACGACTTAGACGAGATTCAGCGGCAGGGCGAGAAGTACATGGACCACGTGATGGCGTACATCGACGACGCCACCGTGCAGGACGAACTTACCGGCCGCGAGCAGGAACCCGACGAGAAGTTCCTGCGCTCCGTCGAGGAGAAACTCGACATCCCCGAGGACCGCAAGGACGACTTCCGACAGGAAGTGTCCAACTGGGTCTCCCGCCGCGCCCGCGAGGGGCAGGCGTTCGACCCGCAGGACAACGACAGACTCCGCCGCGCCCTCGAACGCAAACTCTGGGAGGACAAGAAGCACAACATCAACTTCTCCGCGCTCGTCAGCGCCAACGAACTGGACGACGACGAGCGGAACGCGTGGGTCGACGCCCTCGTCGAACAGGGCTACTCGCGCGACGGGGCGAGAGAGGTGTTAGAGTTCGCCGGCGCGGAGGTGGCAAAGACCGAGTTGGAAGGATAGCATGACGCCAACGAGAGACTACATCCGTCGGGCGGACGAGCGCCTCCGGGGCACCTACGAGGAGCCGATGAGCCTCGCGGAGTACGTCGACGCCGCGTTCGAGTCTCCGGCCATCGCCTCGCACGCCTCGAAGTACCTCCTCTCGGCCATCGAGGCCGCCGGCACCCGTACCGTGATAGAGGAGGGCGAGGAGAAGGAGCGCTACCGCTTCTTCGACGACCCGGCCAACGACGGCGAGCACGCCGTCCTCGGCAACACCGAGGTGCTGAACCGCTTCGTCGACGACCTGCGGACCATCGCCGCCGAACGCGGCAAGAGCGAGAAGATAATCTGGTTCGACGGGCCGACGGCGACGGGCAAATCCGAGTTGAAACGCTGTCTCATCAACGGCCTGCGGGAGTACTCGAAGACCGAGGCGGGGCGGCGCTACACCGTCGAGTGGAACGTCAGCACCGCCGCCGACAGCAGGGGGCTCTCCTACGGCGGCGAGATGGACGGCCCCGAGGAGGAGGACGACTGGTACGAGAGTCCGGTGCAGTCGCACCCGCTGTCGGTGTTCCCGGCGGAGGTGCGACGGGACCTCTTGGACGACCTGAACGACGCCGCGACCGACCACATCCCGGCCTCGTTGGACGAGGAACTCGACCCGTTCTGCCGGGAGGCGTACGACTACTTGGAGGAGAAGTACCGCCGCGACGGCAAGCGAGAGCTGTTCAGCGCCGTCAGCGACCCGAAGCACCTCCGCGTGAAGAACTACGTCGTCGACGTGGGGCGCGGCATCGGCGTCCTCCACTCCGAGGACGAGGGGACGCCCAAGGAGCGACTCGTCGGGTCGTGGATGCCGAGCATGCTCCGCGAACTGGACTCGCGGGGGCGGAAGAACCCGCAGGCGTTCAGCTACGACGGCGTCCTCTCGCAGGGTAACGGCCTGCTCACCATCGTCGAGGACGCGACGCAGCACGCGGACCTGCTGCAGAAGCTCCTGAACGTGCCGGACGAGAGCCACGTGAAACTGGACAAGGGCATCGGGATGGACATCGACACGCAACTGCTCATCATCTCGAACCCCGACTTGGACGTGGAACTCGACAAGTACTCCGACCGCAACGGGCGCGACCCGCTGAAGGCGCTGAAGCGCCGCCTCGACAAACACGAGTTCCGGTACCTGACGAACGTCTCCTTGGAGACCGAACTCATCCGCCGCGAACTGACCAACGAGACGGACGTGTGGGACGTCGAGGACCGAAGCGACCTCGAAACGCGCATCCGCGAGGGGCTGTTCGTGGACGTGCGCAGCGGTCCCGGCGAGATAACGCGCCGCGAACTCGCGCCGCACGCCGTCGAGGCGGCGGCGCTGTACTCGGTCGTCTCCCGACTCGACGGCGATGACGTGCCGGACGGCTACAGCCTCGTCGACAAGGCGATACTGTTCGACCGGGGTCACCTGCAGGACGGCGACACCCGCGAGGACATCGACGAGTTCGACTTCGACGCCGAGGACGAGGGCACCCACGGGATTCCCGTGACGTTCACCCGCGACGTCATCGCGGACCTCCTGCACGAGGACCGCGACAGACACCACCCCGAGTTGGACGTCGGGACGGTCATCATGCCCGACGACCTGCTGGAGGCGATGGCCGAGGGTCTCCACGAGGCGCCGGTGTTCTCGCGGGCCGAGCGAACCGAGTACGAGGGCCGCGTCGCCGTCGTGAAAGACCGTGTGTTCGACCAGCAGGAGGAGGACGTGCTCGCGGCCATCCTCGCCGACAAGCACGTCGAACAGGAGACCGTCGAGGAGTACGTCGAGCACGTGTACGCGTGGGATGCGGACGACCAGATAGAGACCGACCGCGGTCCGGTCGAACCCGACGCGCTGTTGATGAAGCTGTTCGAGGTCGAACACCTCGGGCGGTTCGCCGAGAGCGACTACGCCGGCAACGACCCCTCCGAGACGGTCGAGCGCTTCCGCCGCGAGAAGGTCATCACCGCGCTGAACCGATTCGCGTGGGAGAACAGAGACGAGGGGTTCACCGTCGCCGACGTGGACCTCTCGGAGATACCCGTCATCCGGACGGTGCTGGAAACCCACGAGTGGGACGACGTCCGCCGCCTGTTCGAGGATTTCGACCCCGCCCAGTGGGACGACCCGCCGACCAACACGGAGACAGCACGCGTGAAAGAACGAACGATAGCGGAGATGGTAGAGAACGGCTACACGCCCGCGTCCGCGGAACTCACCTCGCGGGCGGTCATGAACGAGGTGCGCCACCGATGGGACTGAGAGAGGACATCGAGCGGTTCCGCGAGGTCGGCGAGGACCGCCGCGAGGACTTAGAGGAGTTCATCAGCTACGGCGACCTCGGCGGGTCCGGCCCCAACAGCATCAAGATACCCATCAAGGTCGTCGACCTCCCGAAGTTCGAGTACGACCGCCTCGACCAGGGCGGCGTCGGACAGGGCAAGGGCGGCACGCCCGACGTGGGCCAACCCGTCGGCCAACCGCAACCCGGCGACGGCGACGAGGAGGGCGACCCCGGCGAGGAGGGCGGCGAGCACGAGTACTACCAGATGGACCCCGAGGAGTTCGCCCAGGAACTCGACGAGGAACTCGGTCTCGACCTCGAACCGAAGGGAAAGCAGGTCGTAGAGGAGAAGGAGGGCGACTTCACGGACATCACTCGAACGGGGCCGCACAGCACCCTCGATTTCGAACACCTGTTCAAAGAGGGGTTGAAGCGGAAACTCGCGATGGACTTCGACGACGACTTCGTCCGCGAGGCGATGAAAGTCGACGGCGAGGACGCCCAGTCCGTCTACCAGTGGTGCCGCGAGCGGAACATTCTCGTGTCGCTGCCGTGGATCGAAGACGAGTGGACGAGAATTCCTGACGACGAACGGGGGACGTGGGCCTCCTTCGAGGAGATGGAGGAGAACGTCGAGCGGTCGACGACGCTCCAGCGTATCCGCCGAGATGGCCTGCGCAACATCCCGTTCCGTCGCGACGACGAGCGCTACCGCCACCCCGAGATAATCGAGGAGAAAGAGAAGAACGTCGTCGTGGTGAACATCCGCGACGTCTCGGGGTCGATGCGCGAGAAGAAGCGCGAACTGGTCGAGCGGACGTTCACGCCGCTGGATTGGTACCTCACGGGCAAGTACGACAACGCCGAGTTCGTCTACATCGCCCACGACGCCGAGGCCTGGCAGGTCGACCGCGAGGAGTTCTTCGGCATCCGGTCGGGCGGCGGCACCCGCATCTCGTCGGCGTACGCCCTCGCCAAGGAGATTCTCGACGAGCAGTACCCGTGGGCGGAGTGGAACCGCTACGTGTTCGCCGCGGGCGACTCGGAGAACTCCTCGAACGACACGACGGAGAACGTCGTCCCCCTGATGAGAGAGATAGACGCGAACCTCCACGCCTACGTGGAGACCCAACCGGGGGGCACCGCCATCAACGCCACGCACGCCGAAGAGGTGGAGAAGGCCTTGGAGGACCAGGAGAACGTCGTCGTCGCGCACGTCTCCTCGCCAGAGGACGTGATAGACGCCATCTACTCCATCCTCAGTACCGAGGCGGAGAAACCGCGAGCACAACCATGAGACGATTCAGACACATCGCACAGAAGGCGGCCGAGCAACTGGAGGAACCCGTCCGCGAGGCGGGTAACCTCGCCCGCAAACTCGGCCTCGACCCGTACCCGGTGAACTACTGGGTGGTCGACTACGAGGACATGAACCAACTCATCGCCTACGGCGGGTTCCAGCGTCGGTACCCGCACTGGCGGTGGGGGATGTCGTACGACCGCCAGCAGAAGCAGGACCAGTTCGGCATGGGCAAGGCGTTCGAAATCGTCAACAACGACAACCCCTCGCACGCGTTCCTCCAAGAGTCGAACTCCCTGGCCGACCAGAAGGCGGTCATCACGCACGTCGAGGCGCACGCCGACTTCTTCGCCAACAACGAGTGGTTCGGGATGTTCTCCGGCGAGTCGGATTTGGACGCGGCGGCGATGCTCGAACGGCACGCCGAGACCATCCAGGGCTACATGGACGACCCGGAGATAGACAGAGAGGACGTCGAGCGGTTCATCGACGCCGTCCTCTGTCTCGAGGACAACATCGACCAACACCGCACCATCACGGACGCGGCCGGCGGGCGCGAACGGGTCCAACCCGAGGACCTGCGCACGCGGTTGGACGACATGGACATCTCCGAGGACGTGCGCCGACAGGTGTTCAAAGAGGAGTGGTTGGACGAACTCGCGGAGGCGGAGGCCGAAGCGGCCAGACTCGACGCGCCGCGACGGGACGTCTTGGCGTACCTGCGCGAGCACGGCACCTACTACGACGAGGAGGAGGGCAAGGCCGTCGAGATGGAGGAGTGGCAGAAGGACGTCCTCGACGTGCTCCGAACCGAGTCGTACTACTTCGCCGCCCAGAAGATGACGAAGGTGATGAACGAGGGTTGGGCCGCCTACTGGGAGTCGCTCATGATGGGCGAGGAGCGCTTCGCCGGCACCGACGAGTTCCTCACCTACGCCGACCACCAGGCGCGCGTTCTCGGCTCTCCCGGCCTCAACCCGTACAAACTCGGCAAAGAGCTGTGGGAGTACATCGAGAACACGACGAACCGGCGGGAGGTGGCCGACAAACTCCTGCGCGTGAAGGGCGTCTCCTGGCGCAACTTCCACGACGCCATCGACTTCGAGGAGGTACAGGAACTGCTCGCTCCGGACCCGGCCATCGACGGCGTCCGCTCGGACACCTTGGACCTCCTCGCCGAACTGGACGAGGACGACCCGCGCGTCGACTGGGAGACGCTGGACCGGGCGCTGTCGGGCGAGGACGTCGACGTCGACGCCTACCCGTGGAAGGTACTCACCTACGAGGGCCTCGCGGAGCGACACTTCTCGCTCGTGAAGCCGCAGAACCGCGGGTTCCTCCGGCGGGTGCGCCGGTCGGAACTCGAACGCCTCTCGCGGTACATGTTCGACGACGAGGTGTACGACACCGTCGCGGAGGCCGTCGCCGACGTGGACTACTCGGTCGGGTGGGACCGCATGCGCGAGATACGCGAGAGCCACAACGACGTGACGTTCCTCGACGCGTTCCTCACCCAGGAGTTCGTCACTGACAACCACTACTTCACCTACGAGTTCACGCAGTCGACCGGCGAGTACCGCGTTGCCTCCGTGGATTACGAGGACGTGAAGAAGAAACTGCTCTTGCAGTTCACGAACTTCGGTAAGCCGACCATCGTCGTCTTCGACGGCAACTTCGAGAACCGCGGCGAACTGCTGTTGGCCCACCAGTACAACGGCATCATGCTCGACGTGAATCAGGCGCGGGGCGTTCTCGAACGTATCTACGACCTCTGGGGACGCCCGGTGAACATCGCGACCATCGTCAAGGAGTACGACGACCACGACGTGGAGGTGGCTCGCCGCCGCAACCGCGAACCGACGCCCGTCGAAGTCGGGAAACGAATCCGCTACGACGGCGAGGAGTTCGAGACGTTCGACCTGGAGAGCGACATCGAAGAGCGCATCCAAGCCACCGACGTCGACTACGACACGAAGCCCGAGGAGTGGCTCTCATAACACCCTCTTATTCCAAAAAGTATCGTATACAAGAAATTATAAAATACAGATAGGTTGATGTTCCTCCGGCCGAAAGAGGGGGTGTATGCACACGGGAGGGGCCGGGACGGTGGGAACAACCCGGCGCGGAGACGAAGACAGCCTCGACCAGTCGGATATCCACGACGTACTGCGCAACGACAGGCGACGTCACGTTATCGAGCGACTGCAGTCGAGCGACGGGGCGGAGAGCGTCGCGGACCTCGCCGAGTTCATCGGCGCCGTCGAGGCGGGGGAGTCGCCCCCGCCGCGCAACGTCAGACAGAGCGTCTACGTGTCGCTCCATCAGACGCACCTGCCGAAACTGGACGAGTTGGGTATCGTGACGTACGACAGCGACGCGAAAACCGTCGCGCTGGCAGACGCGGCCGACGAGGTGACGGTGTACATGGAAGTCGTCCCGAAGTACGGTATCTCCTGGGCGGAGTACTACCTCGGCCTCGGCCTCCTCGGACTGCTCTCGATACTCGGGTCCGGCATCGGCGTGCCGACGCTCACGTCGGCCGGGCCGGCGCTCCTGGGCGGCGCGTTCTTCCTCATGTTGGTCGTCTCCGCGGCGTACCAACTGGTGGACCAGCGGAGTTCGGTGTTCCACCGACTCGGGACGGACGACGACCCCGAGTTCGAGATGCCGGCGGCGGCCGACGAGGACTAAACGGGCTAAACTGAAACGGACGAAGGCGGGGCCGTCGGCGAGCGTTTCAAGCGACCGCCGACCTACTCGAAGGCATGACCGAGACGGCCCTCGTCTGGTTTCGGCGCGACCTCCGGGTTCGCGACAACGCGACGCTGGCGGCCGCGGCCGACGCTGACCGCCTGATTCCGGTGTACTGTTTCGACCCCCGCGAGTACGGTCTCCGGGCGTACGGCGGCGAGCGCTCCTTTCGGTTCCGCAAGACGGGGAGCCACCGCGCCCGTTTCCGTCGGGAGTCCGTCGCGGACCTGCGCGCGTCGCTCTCGGCGCGCGAGTCCGGCCTCGTCGTGCGATGCGGTCGCCCGGAGACGGTGCTTCCGGACCTCGCCGCGGCGGTCGACGCCGACCGCGTGTTCGCGCAGACGCTCCCCGCGCCGGAGGAGGTAGCCGTCGGGAATCGCGCGACCGCGGCCCTGCGCGATCGGGGTCTCGCGGTCCACCGCTTCTGGACGCACACGCTCTATCACGTCGCCGACCTCCCGACGCCGTTCACCGCCGTCGACGACACGTACACGCCGTTCCGGAAGACCGTCGAGGCGGAGGCGTCCGTCCGCGAGCCGGTCGCCGTCCCGGACCTGCCGCCGCTTCCGGCGTCGGTCGAGAGCGGTCGCGTCCCCGCCGGGGAGGTTCCGTCGCCCGCCGACGTGGACGGGGAACTCGCGGACCCGACGCCCGACGACCGGACGGTTCATCCGTTCCCCGGCGGGGAAGAGGCCGGCCGCGACCGACTGGAGCGCTACCTCTGGCGGGGGGACCACCTCCGCGAGTACAAGGAGACGCGCAACGGGATGGTCGGCGCCGACTACTCCTCGAAGCTCTCGCCGTGGTTGAACGAGGGCTGTCTCTCCCCGCGCACGGTCGAACGCGAGGTCCGCCGCTACGAGGACGAACGCGTCGCCAACGAGTCGACGTACTGGCTTCTCTTCGAACTCCTGTGGCGCGACTTCTTCCAGTTTCAGGTTAGAAAGCACGGCGGGCAGTTCTTCCGGCGCGAGGGGATTCGCGCGCGGACCGATTTGGAGTGGCGCGGCGACGGCGAGCGGTTGCGACGCTGGAAGGCGGGGGAGATGGGCGTCCCCTTCGTCGACGCCAGCGTGCGCGAACTGGTGGAGACGGGGTACGTGTCGAATCGGGGGCGGCAGAACGTCGCGTCCTTTCTCGCGAACGACCTCGGCGTGGACTGGCGGCGCGGGGCGGCGTTCTTCGAGACGCACCTCGTCGACTACGACCCCTGTTCGAACTACGGCAACTGGGCGTACGTCGCGGGCGTCGGGAACGACTCGCGCGACCGGTCGTTCGACGTGCTCGGACAGGCGCGGACGTACGACCCCGACGCCGAGTATGCGAAGACGTGGCTGCCGGAACTCGACTCGCTCCCGCCCGAACGCGCGCACGAACCGTGGACGATGAGCGAGGCCGAACAGGAGTCGTACGGCGTCCGACTCGGCGTCAACTACCCCGAACCGGTCGTTCGACCGGACGGGTAGCGCGCCGTCAACGGCTCCACGCGCCCGCGTCGTCTCCTCGGCGGGCGAGAGCGCCCACGAGGACGGTGATGAGGACGAACGCGACGAGCGCGAGTCGCGGGATGGTCAGCAGACCGCCCAGCATCGGGTACTGGATGGACGAACAGCCGCCGCCGAGCGTGCACCCCGTCGACACCGGGAACAGTTGGATGTAGACGTGGTACGAGGAGACGAGGATGCCGAGCGTCGACAGCGGAAGCGCCGTCCGATAGACGTCGGTTCGCTCCTCGGCGGCGGCGACGCCGAGGACGACGACGAGCGGATACATCAGGATGCGCTGGTACCAGCAGAGTTCGCACGGGACGAGGCCGAGGCCGAGACTGAAAAACAGGCTTCCCGCGGTGGCGACGGCGGCGACGAGCGTCGAGAGGGCGAGGACGCCGCGTGTCGGAGGCGCCATACTCGGACCCCGAGAGCGGGCGGCTTCAACGTATCGGAGTCGGTCAGTCGCCGTCCCGTCGCTGGAGGTCGGTCAGGAGGGCGAGGCTCCGCGGCGTCTCGTGCGCCTCGGCGCGTCGCTCCGCGTAGACGTGTAGCGCGGCGGAGGCAGCGAATCCGAGTCCGATGAGGAGCCCGTATCCGAGGTCCGGCAGCAGCGAGAAGGGGAAGAGCCGGGTCCACGCGAGGGCCACGAGGAGTATCGACAGCGTCGACAGACCCAGATAGTACGCCGGCCACGGTGTCGAACGGGGTGCTTCGTCGGCGTCGGCGAGGAAGGAGTCGAGTTGGGTCGACAGCGGCGTCAGCGAGATGGTGCCGCGGTCGCGGTCGTACACCACGACGCCCACGTCGTCGAGTTTCGGCAGGTGCGTCTGGTGCAGCGACGTGTAGACGCGCTTTCGCTGTTTGTACGTCACCTCCTCCGCGCCGATACCGTTCTCTAACGCCGCCACCTCCTCGGAGAGGTCGCGGACCGACACCTCCTCCTCGGTTCGGCGGAGATGGTTGAGCACCAACCGGCGTCGGCGGTTACTCAACATCGAGTAGATGTCGTCTTTCGTCAACCGCTCGGCTTCGTCGTCTGCGAACACGCGTTGTACGCTCACCTCCTCTCCCCTCCCCACCGACTACGTCCATCTATTCCGTGCGATGGTATAAACGGTCCCCCCCGAACGGCTGTGTCTCGCGAGGAGATCCGTGTATGACTCACACTACAGACTTTCTCTATATGAGTAAAATTCTATCGGCAGAGAAATAATATCTGAAAACCACGTTCGGCGGTTCGACTCCGGCCGCGTCGGTCGACGAGGGCGAGCGCCGACTGCTATCGAATCTCGCGAGCCGAACGGCGGTACGTCTCGTCGAGAGCGGGCCCGCCGAGGCTGTCGTAGAGTTCGATCAGGTCCGCGACGTCGCTCAGGCAGTAGTCCTCGAGGAGTCGCGTGAGCGCTCGGTGAACGCTGGTCGCCTCGATACCGACGCTGACGTTCTCGACGTACCGTGCTCCGAGCACCTGCCCAACGTGTTTGCCCTGCACGGCGGGACCGTCTATCTCCGAGAGGTAGACGTCCGGGAAGTCGTAGTCGTCGTACCAGACGCTGTCGTTGTCGATACCCGCGAGGTCGTACGCTTTCCAGTCGGGCAGGATGTACTGGTCTTCCCACAGTTCGTCGGCGTACGCGTCGGCCGCGGCGAGTGCGACGTCGACGTGGTTCTCGAGGAGTTCTTCGAGTCGTCGCCGGAACTCGCGGTCGGTGGACGCGTCGAGTTCGTCGGCCCAGTTGAGGAGGTGCTCGCAGTCGAACCACGTGCCGTTGTACGTGAGAACCCGGTCGACGGTCCGTTCGTCACACCACTCGAACAACCGCTCGAAGAGGTCGACGGCGTACGCGTCGTCCCAGTCACCGCGGCGGAACAGCACCTCCGTCTCCGGCGTCTCGTCGAGTTCGTCGGCGTACGCGAGACTGACGGCGACCCACTCGTAGTACTCCGTCTCGTTCGAGTTCTCCGGCGGTTCCTCGAAGGGACTCGCGGTTTCGATGTCGAGGACGAGCGTCCCCATTTCAGGAGCCGACCCCGACACTCGCTCGCCCGGGCGACCCGGCGAGCGCGTTTTCGGACTCCCGAGTCCGGTCGACGGCTTGCGTTCCGGTATCTACGGGTTCGTGGCAGAACACGCCGACGAACGCCGCTCGCTCGGCTAAGCCGTTTCGATTCTTCGTCCCGCGGATGCACGTTCGGCGGAGTTGCCTCCCGCTCACAGGTCGGAGCCTCGCTCGCCGGGTCGAAACTCACACTACGTGCTCTTTTCGTTAACTTCGCGGAGAAATGCTCGGTCAGGGATTTGAACCCTGGTCCTCGGCTCGAAAGGCCAAGATGATTGGCCGGACTACACCAACCGAGCCTGCACTCTATCGTGGTAGGCTAATTTGTTTAAAGATTCCGTTACGGAGTAGCCGCGGGAGGGAGTCTCTTACTTGCCCTCGAACTCGGGGTCGCGGTCGCCCATGAACGCCGTCATTCCCTCCATCAGGTCGTCGGTCGCGAAGAGGAGGCCGAACGACTGCGATTCGACTTCGAGGCCGGCGTCGGTGTCCTCCCAACCGCTGTGCATCGCGCGCTTGGTGTACTTCTGCGCGATGGGCGGTCCCTGCGCGAAGCGCTTGGCGTACTCGAACGCGTTCTCGTCGAACTCGTCGTTCTCGTACACCTCGTTCACGAAGCCGTAGTCGGCCATCGTCTCCGCGTCGTAGCGGTCGGCGGTGAAGATGATCTCCTTCGCGCGACCGGTGCCGACGATGCGCTGGAGGCGGACGCTGCCGCCCCACCCGGGCAGGAGACCGAGGTCGTGTTCGGGTTGACCGAACTCCGAGCGCTTCGAGGCGACGCGGAGGTCCGCGCACATGCTCAGTTCCATCCCGCCGCCGAGGCAGTAGCCGTCGATGGCGGCGACGACGGGCTTGTCGCAGTCTTCGAGTTTGCCGAAGGTGCGCTGACCCCGCCGGGAGAGTTCGGCCCCGACGTTTGGGTCGCCGGCGCTTCCGGCGGCGCTCTGGATGTCGGCGCCGGCGGAGAACGCGCGGTCGCCCGCCCCCGTGAGGAGGATGGTGCGGACGTCCTCGTCCGCGGCGAGAGCGTCGACGGCCGCCGAGAGGTCGGCGATGAGGTCGTCGCTGATGGTGTTCAGTCGGTGGGGGCGGTCCAGTTCGAGGTGACCAACGCCCTCGCGCACCTCGACGGAAACGTTCTCGAAGTCGTAGGGGTCGGCGTCGCCGTCGTCGGCGCTCCCGTGGAAGTTCTCGCCCGATTCGGCCAGTTCGCGCAGGTAGTCGACCGCCTCGTAGCGCTCTTCGCCCGTCTCCTCGTGCAGGTCGTCAAGCGTCTCGACCAGCGTCGCCAGACCCGCGTCGTCGGCTATCTTCGCCGGGCCGTCGGGGAAACCGCCGCCGAGTTTCAGCGCGCGGTCGATATCGGAGACGGTGGCCACTTCGTTCCCGAGGAGGCCGGCCACCTCGTTCGCCATCACGGCCGTCAGGCGGCGGGCGACGTCGTCGCGGACCTCGTCGGTGGGGACCTGCGCGCCTTCTCCGTCCTCGTAGTCGTAGAACCCCTTCCCGGTCTTCTTCCCGAGGTTCTCCGCCTCAACTTTCTCTTCGAGGAGCGGGCAGGGTTCGTAGGCGTCGCCGAGCACCTCGTGCATGTATTCGAGAACATGGTAGCCGACGTCGATACCGACCTGGTCGGCGAGTTCGAAGCTCCCCATCGGCAGGCCGATTCCGTACTTCGTCGTGGAGTCGACCTCCGAGACGGTGGCGTCGCCAGACTCCACTATCCACGCCGCCTCGTTCATCAGGGGCACTAGGATGCGGTTGGCGACGAAGCCGGGACTGTCCTTCATGACGCGCACGGGCGTTTTGTCCATCGACTCGGCGAGGTCGGTTATCAGGTCCATCGTCTCCGCGGAGGTGTCCGCCCCGGAGATGACCTCGACGAGTTGCATCCGAACGGGCGGGTTGAAAAAGTGCATCCCGCAGAACCGCTCGGGGCGCTCCGTCACCTCGGCGAGTTCGGTGACCGAGAGGCTGGAGGTGTTCGTGGCGAACACCGTCTCCTCGGGAGCGGCCGCCTCCAACTCAGTGTAGACGTCCTTCTTGATGTCCATCCGCTCGGGGACGGCCTCTATCACCACGTCGGCGTCCGCGACGGACTCCGCGAGGTCGACGTACGTCTCCACCCGTCCGAGGGCATCCTCGGCGTCGGCCTCGGTTATCTGCTCTTTCTCGGCGAGTTTGTCGAGCGACCACTCTATCTGGTCGTAGCCGTTCTCCACGAACTCCTCGTTGATGTCGCGCAGGTGCACTTCGTAGCCGGCCAGCGCCGCCACCTCGGCGATACCGTGGCCCATGTTACCGGCACCGAGAACCGTGATAGTGTTGATATCGTCTAACTCCATACCCCGAATCTCGGTTGCGAGGCGTTTCAACGTTTCCCTCGTAATCAGTTAAAACTCTTAGATAGTTTATTAACGGTTCTTCGTGATGCACCTGCGGGTTGGCGGCCGAGAAACTATTGGCGCCCGCGTCCCGCTTGCCGGACGAACACACCGTGACCGACGACGCAGACTCCGTCCTTCGAGAAGACCCCGTGATGCGGCGAGTGATGGACCGGCGCGACCCCTACACCGAACGCGAGTGGACGCCCTTCGAGCGCATCGTCGTCGCCATCGCCTACCAGAGCGTCTCGACGGCCAGCGCGGCGGCCGTCACGGAACGCGTCTTCGAGACGCTCGACGGGGAAGTGACGCCCGAACGCGTGCTCGAAACGGACGAGTCGGCGCTCCGGGAGGCGGGTCTCTCCGGGCGAAAGGTGGAGTACGTCCGGAACGCGGCGCGGGCCTTCCGGGAGTCGGACTTCTCGCGGGAGACGTTAGCCGACTACTCGGACGAGGAGGTGGTCGAGACGCTCACCGAGATATCCGGCATCGGCGAGTGGACCGCCGAGATGTTCCTCCTATTCGTTCTGGGGCGAGACGACGTGCTCCCCCTCGGGGATTTGGCCGTCCGACGCGGCATCGAGGACCTGTACGGCGAGGGGAAGAGAGACGGCGAGGACGGCGAACTGACGCGGGCGGAGATGCGGGATATCGCCGAGCGGTGGCGGCCGTACCGGTCGCTGGCGACGCGGTACGTCTGGGCCGACTACATGGCCGACGAGGGGTAGGCGAGGGCCGGACTCGGAGTCGAAGAGGGAGTCGAAGAGTCAGTCCACCGACCGCCAGAGGTACCGCGAGGCGAGCGTTCGGTGCGGCCGCCACGCTTCCGCGCGGTCGACCATCGCCGTCCGGTCGTCCTCGTCGATGCCGTACAGTTTCGCCATCGCCTTCCGAATCCCGAGGTCCTCGACGGGGAAGACGTCCTCCCGGCCGAGGACGAACATCAGATACATCTTCGCCGTCCAGTCCCCGACGCCGCGAATCTCTGTGAGGCGGGCGAGCGCCTCCTCGTCGCTCAGGTGCGCGAGACCCTCGCGGGTGAGGTCGTCCTCCTGAAACGCCGTCGCGACGCTCCGCACGTACGATATCTTCTGCGAGGAGAGCCCCACGTCGCGAAGCGCGTCTTCCTCGGCGGCCAGCATCGCCTCCGGCGTCACCTCGAAGCGCTCGAACAGGCGGTCCCGGATGGCGGCCGCCGACTGCGTCGACAACTGCTGGTTGACGATGGAGACGACGAACCGCTCGAACTCGTTTTCGGCGGGTTCGACGGCGAGTTCGCCGTGCTCCGCGACGAGTTCGGCGAGTCGGTCGTCGTTCCGTATCGGGTCCATGGTCCGCCGTTCGGGTCGCCCGGAAATAGGGGCGTCGCTCCCGGCGGGCGGACCCGTGTTCGGTCGCGACTCAGCGCTTCACTCTTCCTCTTCGAGACGTTCCTCGCTGTCGCCGTCCTTGCCGCCCTCGTCGACGCGGCGGCGCACGTCGACGCGGTAGTGTTCGAGGATGTCGCGGCCGAGGAGGAGCGGGTAGTCCATGTGCGAGCGGTCCTCGACGCTCGCGGTGACGGTGTGTTGGGTGCCGCCGATGCCGATGACGAGGTCGACGACGGGGCGCGCCTTGCCGGACTTCACGGACCCCGACTTCACGCGCGTCATGCTTTTGATGGGACCGGCCCCGATTTTCGCCGCGAGCGAGGTGTCGATGCTCGTCCGCGTCGCGCCGGTGTCGGACTTCGCCAGCGCCTGCGTCGACCCGCTGGTGCCCGAGACGACGACCTCCTCGATGTAGCCGATGAGCGGCAGTTCGCCCTCCGGTCCGGGGTCGACGCGCGGCATGCTCGCCGGTTCGGAGTCGTCGAGCGTCGCCGCCAGTTCGGCCACGCGGTCCTCCTCGACGTCGCCGCCCGCCTGTTCGATGGCGAGTTTGGCGATGTAGGGGGCGGGCGACCGACTCGTCGCCTGGTACAGTCCCTTGAAGCCGGCCGTCGGGTTCACTTCGAGGACGAACCAGCCGTCGTCGCCCTCGATGAGGTCGACGCCGACGTAGTCGAGGCCGATGACCTCGGCGGCGTACAGTGCCGTCTCCTTGGCCTCCTTCGGCATCTCTCCCGTCGCGTCGGCCACGTCGCCGCCGAGGGCGACGTTCGTCCGCCAGTCGCCCTCCGGGGCGTAACGGTACATCGCGCCGATGACCTCGCCGTCGACGATGTAGACGCGCAGGTCGCGGTGCTCGTTCTCGTCGCGTTCGATGAGGTCCTGCAGGAACGCCTGCCGGTTGCCGACTTTCGGGTTGACGGGGGTCGTGAGGTCAACCTTCCACGTCCCGCCGCCGTGCGTCCCGATGGCGGACTTGTAGACGCCGACGTCGCCGAAGCGGTCGCGGCCCTGGTTCAGCCGCTCGTTCGAGAGGGCGAGGAGCGCGTCGGGCACCTTGATGTTCCAGTTGGCGAGCGTCGCGGCGGTGGCGAACTTGTGGACGGCGGTGAGCACCGACGCCGGTTCGTTCAGCATCGGCCGGATGCGCTCGAAGGTGGTGGCGAGACCGAGCAGTTCGGCGGGCGCTTCGGTGTTCGAGAGCAGCAGGCGGTTGGCGATGATGTCGACCTCGGGTTCGACCGAGACGTCGCCGTCCTCGATGCTGATGGCCGTGTTCTCCCGGCGGAGCCAGACGCCCTCGTGCCCCAGGTCGTCAACAGCGTTCAAGATAGCCTTCGTCTCCTTGCTGTTGTGTAGTGACAACACCCCGACTCGAACCGAATCACCGTCGCCAGACATACAGCAACCTAACAGAGGCGGGTTTCAAAGGTATGCCGGTGTCTCGGTGTCGTGGGTGTCGTTCGCGCGCCGGAGGCGCGGTATGGGGAGTTTATATACGTCCCTCACCCAGACCCGGGTATGCGCGACGACGGGGCCTTCACGTACAACGGCGGGAAGGTCGCACGCGGCGAGACGCAGAACGTTCGGTACGGCATCAGCGAGACGTATCTCGGCGACCCGGTGCGCATCCCCGTCACCATCATCAACGGGGAGCGCGACGGACCTACGGCGTTCCTGACGGCCGCCGCACACGGGGACGAACTCAACGGCATCGAGGTGGTCCGCGAGGTGGCCCACGAGTGGGACCTCTCGGACCTTGCCGGAACGCTGGTCTGTATGCCCGTGCTGAACGTTCCCGGCTTCCTCGCTCAGCAGCGGTATCTCCCCATCTACGACCGCGACCTGAACCGGTCATTCCCGGGGCGGGAGGACTCGACGAGCGCCAAGCGGATGGCCGCCCGCATCTTCGACAACTTCATCCTGCCCTGCGATTTCGGCATCGACTTCCACACGTCGACGCGCGGGCGAACGAACATGCTCCACGTTCGCGCCGACATGGAGCACGCGGGCACCGCCCGCCTCGCCAACGCGTTCGGTTCGCACGTCATCATCGCCAGCGGGGGCGGCGAGGGGATGCTCCGCACAGAGGCGACGGCGGCGGGCGTCCCGTCCATCACCGTCGAGATGGGCGAGGCCCACCGCTTTCAGCGCGAACTCATCGACGAGGCGCTCGCCGGCGTCGAGAGCGTGTTCGCGGAGTACGGCCTCTACGACGACACCGCCGTCCGCTGGCCCGGGTGGCGGACGGTCATCGACGACGAGAACGAGAAGACGTGGATTCGCGCCGACGCCGGCGGCATCGTCGACATGCATTACGACCGCGGGTCGTTGATCCACGAGGGCGACCGCATCTGCACCATCACCAACCCGTTCAAGGACGACAACGTCACCGTTGAGGCGCCCTTCACCGGACTGATGGTCGGCGTGCTGGAGAACCCGGTGGTCTACCCCGGCAACCCCCTCTGCCATCTCGTCGAACTCGAAGCGAACGTCCGCCGCGTCGTCGAACGCGAGCAGTCGCCCGACGGCGACTCCGTCAGAGCCTGAATCGGAAGGCGCGTCTCGAACGCCCGACGGAGGACCGCTCCCGCCGAAATCGGTGCTCGCGCGGCGGTAAACCGGACCCCGCTCGCCGTACTGGCTTCGCGGCACGGGCTGCCGATTCTTTTCTCGCGGCTCGTGCCGTACACGTAAGTTCTATACTACCGCGCTCCCGAGCCTCAAGCGAGCATGAGTCAGTCTTACAATCGAGGCCTCATCGAGGACTTCGGCCGATGGAAGGAGTTCTCCGCGGGGATGTGGGCCTGGATTTTCCACAAGTTCACCGGCTGGGTGCTGGTGGGATATCTCTTCACCCACATCGCCGTCCTCTCGACGGCGTTGACGGGCGCCGCGGCGTACACGGAGACTATCCAGACTCTCGAGAGTCTGCTCGTGGTTCGCATCCTCGAAGTCGGCCTCCTCGCGGTGGCCGTCTTCCACATCCTCAACGGCCTCCGCCTGCTCCTCGTCGACCTCGGCGTGGGGCTTCACGCACAGGACAAGAGCTTCTACGCCTCGCTGGCGCTGACGGGCGCTATCGTCGTCGCCAGCGTGCCGACGTTCCTCGCGGGGGTGTTCTAACGATGGCGGAACACTACTCCTCGTTCGAACGCGGCGGGAGGCGGTGGCTCTGGCAGCGCATCACGGCGGCGTTCCTCGTGATAGTGCTCGCCTTCCACTTCTTCCTCCTCCACTTCGTCCACCACGCGGACGAGGTGACCTTCGCCATGTCGTCGGCGCGGATGGAGCAGTGGACCTACTACTCGCTGATGATCCTGTTCTTGGTCACCGCGACGTTCCACGGCGTCAACGGCGTGTTCAACGCCCTGGTGAACCAAGGAATCGAAGGAACGCGGAAGACGGCCGTGAAGTGGACGCTGGTCGCCGCCAGCCTCCTCCTGATCGTACAGGGCGTCCGAACGGCGAACGCGTGGGCGGGAATCAGTCTCCTCCCCTTCTAACATGAGCACGCAAGTTCCGGAACAAACCGAAGAAGAATCGTCCGCCGACACCGAATCGCAGTCGCAGTCCCAGTCGGCCGCACAGCAGGCGCGGATGCAGAAGAAGCGCGACCGGGCCGCAGAGCGCGACCGCCAGAAGGAGGCCGAAGAGGCCGAGAAGGCGTCCAGCGAGGACGACACCTACCTCCTGAAGGTGTTCCGCTACGACCCCGAAGTCGAGGGCAAACAGGAGCCGCGGTTCGACGAGTTCCACGTCCCCTACCACCAGGGGATGACCGTCCTCGACGCGCTGATGTACGCCCGCGACGAGTACGACTCCAGTCTCACCTTCAGACACTCCTGCCGACAGGCGGTCTGCGGGTCGGACGCGCTGTTCATCGACGGCCGACAACGGCTCGGCTGCAAGACCCAGCTGTCGGACCTCGAAGAGCCCGTGCGCATCGAACCGCTCCCCCACCAGGAGGTCGTCAAGGACCTCGTCGTGGACATGGAGCACTTCTACGACCAGATGCACGCGGTCGAACCGTACTTCCAAACGAACGACCTCCCGGAGGGCGAACAGCTCCAGTCCCGCGAGAACCGCGAGAAGATCAAGATGTCCACGCGCTGCATCTGGTGCGGCGCGTGCATGTCCTCGTGTAACATCGCGGCGGGCGACAACAAGTACCTCGGCCCCGCGGCCATCAACAAGGCGTACCGCTTCACGATGGACGAACGCGAGGGCGAGGACATGCAGGAACACCGGATGGAGATTCTGGAGCAAGAACACGGCGTCTGGCGCTGTCAGACGCAGTTCTCCTGCACCGAGGTGTGCCCGAAAGACATCCCGCTCACGGAGCACATCCAGGAGCTGAAGCGCGAGGCGGTCAAGAACAACCTGAAGTTCTGGTGAACGGGCAACATAAGTTCAGCCAGTCCTAACCCACGACAAACACTCACACCATGCACGAACACGACGTTATCGTTGTCGGCGCGGGCGGCGCGGGTCTCCGCGCGGCAATCGCGGCACAAGAAGAGGGGGCCGACGTGGCCATCGTCTCGAAGCTCCACCCCGTCCGCAGTCACACGGGCGCGGCGGAGGGGGGCATCAACGCCGCCCTCCGGGAGGGGGACTCCTGGGAGCAGCACGCCTACGACACGATGAAGGGGTCCGACTACCTCGGCGACGCCCCGGCCATCGAGACGCTCTGTCAGGACAGTCCCGAAGAGGTCATCCAACTCGAACACTGGGGGCTGGCGTTCTCCCGCGACGAGGACGGCCGGATGAGCCAGCGCCCGTTCGGCGGGATGTCGTTCCCGCGGACGACGTACGCGGGCGCGGAGACGGGCCATCAGCTCCTGCACACGATGTACGAGCAGTTGGTCAAGCGGGGCATCCAGGTGTACGACGAGTGGTACGTCACCCGCCTCGCCGTCTCCGACGAGGAAGACCCGACGGAGCGGCACTGTCACGGCGTCGTCGCCTACGACATCAAATCCGGCGGCCTCGACGCCTTCCACGCGCGCGACGGCGTCATCCTCGCCACCGGCGGCCCCGGTCAGGTGTTCGACCACACCACGAACGCCGTCGCCAACACCGGCGACGGGCCGGCGATGGCCTACCGGGCCGGCGTTCCGCTCGAGGACATGGAGTTCATCCAGTTCCACCCGACGACGCTCCCCTCGACGGGCGTCCTCATCACCGAGGGGGTGCGCGGCGAGGGCGGCATCCTCTACAACGAGGACGGCGAGCGCTTCATGTTCGAGCGCGGGTACGCGAACAACGACGGCGAACTCGCCTCCCGCGACGTGGTCTCGCGCGCAGAACTCACCGAGGTGAACGAGGGGCGCGGCATCGAGGACGAGTACGTCCACCTCGACATGCGCCACCTCGGCGAGGAGCGCATCATCGACCGACTGGAGAACATCGTCCACCTCGCGGAGGACTTCGAGGGCGTCGACCCCCTCGAACAGCCGATGCCGGTCAAGCCCGGCCAGCACTACGCGATGGGCGGCATCGAGACGGACGAGAACGGCGAGACGTGCATCTCGGGGCTGTACGCGGCCGGCGAGTGCGCCTGCGCGTCCGTTCACGGGTCGAACCGCCTCGGCGGCAACGCCCTCCCGGAACTCACCGTCTTCGGCAAGCGCGCCGGCCGGCACGCCGCCGGCGGCGACTTGGGGACGGCGGAGATAGAGACCGGCAAGCGCGGCGACTGGGAGGTCGGCGAGGTCGACACCCCCGTCGAACCCGGCGACGTCTCCGCCCCCGGCGAGGACGTCGTCGCGGACGGCAGCGGCGGCACGGCCGCCGCTTCCGGCGGGTCGCTCTCCCCCGACGAGTACGTCCAGCGCGCCCTCGACGTCGAACGCGAACGCGTCCAGACGCTCCTGGAGAAAGAGGAGGGACGACAGCACGCCGAAATTCGCGCCGACGTGCAGAAGTCGATGACGCGGAACGTGAACGTGTTCCGCGAGGAGGCCGGACTGAAGCAGGCGCTCCGCGACATCCGCGACGCGCGCGAGAAGTATCAGGACGTGTACGTCGCCGACAAGTCGAGCACGTTCAACACCGACCTCATCCAGACCATCGAGACGCGCAACGTCCTCGACCTGGCGGAGGCCATCACCCTCGGCGCGTTGGCCCGCGACGAGTTCCGCGGCGCCCACTGGCGCAAGGAGAACCAGGAGCGCCGCGACGACGTGTGGCTCAAGCACACGATGCTGTCGTGGGAGGACGGCCGCCCCGACCTGTGGTACCGGCCGGTCGTCCTCGAAGGCGAGAACAAGACGTACGAACCGAAAGTCCGCAGCTACTAACCCAGTTCGTCGGCGCCGCGCGGCCCGTTCTTCTCCGCTCGCGCCGTCGCCTATTTATTGGGGCGCGGCGTACGTCGGCACGGAAGGGTGGCTCAGTGGTAGAGCGATAAATTTCCGGCAGCGACCCTCGGGTCGCCCGGGTTTACGGCTTCGCGTGGTTCGAATCCCGCCCCTTCCACTCCCCGACCGAACCGAGAGCCGTCTCGACGCCTCCCGACCGGTCGAACTCGCGTCGACGGTGGTTCTCGTCAGAAGTCGAAAATCGGCGCCGCGGAACGAGCCTGCTCGTCTATCAACGATCCGTACAGTTCCGCGGTCCGGCCGTCTCGGCGCCGCTCCCGCCGGAACTCAGTCCGATGGTATTCGACGATCGACGAAGGTTGGTTTTATTATCGTCGAACCCGACGGACCGATAACAACAATGCAAGGCACTGTCCAGCCGCGACCCGCCGCCGGAGCCGACTCCGACTCCCGTTCCGTCGCCGTTCCCGCGGAGCTCGAATCGCCGCGCGCGAAGCTCGTCTACCTCTTCCTCTCGGTCCAAGGGGAGTCCTCCGTGACCGAACTCCAGAACGGACTGGAGATGAAGAAGATTTCCCTGTACAGCATCCTGGGGACGCTCGCCGAACGGGGTCTCGTCCACCAGGACGCCGAACGGTACCGCGTCGCCTGACCGGGCGAGTCAGGTGTTCCGCGCCGAGCGTGCTTTTCTCACCGTCGCGCCGTCGCGAACCATATCCTCACAGTTCGGACAGACGCGCGGGTGGTCCATCTCGTTCGGGGCGAAAACCCGGGCGTACGCCGTCGTGACGAAGGAACCGCAGTTCTGGCATTCGGGCACGGCGTCTGAGTGACGAGGGTTATGTATCATAAACATTTTGCTGAATCGCGGTCCGGAGGCTCAACACACCGTTTCGGCCGCCGAACCGGCGGTACGGATGCGAGCGGGGCGAACCGCGGAGAGACCGCTCGGAGATGTGTTGAATCGGATAGTTTTCGGTCTCACTCGGAAGTTGTTTGTTCGAGGAAGTCGTGGGTATCGGCGAATGAGTCGTCTCGCCCCCCGCACTCTCTGCGTCCTTTGGGTGGTCCTCCTCCTCGTCGTCGTCGTCGCCGGCGCGGCGGCGCCGGCGGCCGGCCAGTCGACGCGCACCATCGCCGGGACGCAACTCGCCCCCGACGACGTCTCCCTCCGCATCGACATCCGCGAAGACGGAACCGCCGAGTGGGCGGTAGAGTACCGCGTCCTCCTCGACGACCAGAACACGACGGCGGCGTTCGAGTCGGTCAGACGCGACGTGGAGGCCGACGGGTCGGAGTACTCCTCGGAGTTCCGGGGTCGGATGGAGTCGACGGCCGCGACGGCCGAGAACGCCACCGGGCGCGAGATGGCGATCAGAAACGTGAGCGTCAGCGCCTCCAGACAGCAGCTTCCGCAGGAGTACGGCGTGCTCACCTACCGGTTCGTCTGGGTGAACTTCGCCGTCGTCGACGGCGACAGCATCCGCGCCGGGGACGCCCTCCGAGGACTGTTCCTCGACGAGGAGACGTCGCTTCTGGTAACGTGGCCGGAGGGGTACGTCGCGGAGGACGCCGCGCCGGCGCCGGACGACCAGCGAACGCGGACCATCGTCTGGAACGGGCCGCTGGATTTCGGTCCCGATGAACCCTCCCTGGTCGTCGCCGCGCGCGAGTCCGCCGGCGCGGACGCGGGAGTGACGACGAGCGGACCCGCGACGGCGAGCGGTGCGGGCGACGACTCCTCGCCCGGCGACGGAGACGGGTCGTACCTGTGGCTCGGCGGCGCGGGGGTGCTGGTCGCCGCGGCCGTCGTCGGCGGCGGGTGGGCGCTCTACCGCAGACGCGGCGAGCGCGTTCCGGCCGACGCCGGCACCGGCGTCGACGCCGACGCAGGGACCGAGACTGGTGCCGCATCGCCGCGCGGCGGGACGGACGGAACGGGCGGCGCCGGAGCGGCGTCGGCCGGGGGAGACTCCGCCACCGCCGAAGCGGAGCGTCGGACAACCGAATCGGACCCCGACGCGGACGGGTCGGCGGCCGCGACGTCGAGCGCGGACGACGGGACGCCGCCCTGGGAGGACGAACTCCTGAGCAACGAGGAGCGGGTCCTTGCACTGATGGAGCACGAGGGCGGCCGCCTGAAGCAACAGGAGGTCGCCCAGACGCTCGATTGGACCGACGCGAAGACGAGCCAGGTCGTCCGTCGGATGCGCGAGGCGGACGAACTCGACGCGTTCCGCCTCGGCCGCGAGAACGTTCTCGTGCTCCCCGACGCGGACGCCGGCCGGGAGGACGAATAAATATGTTTCGACCGTTTAGTCGGACGGGCCGGCGACGGGACGCGGAATCGGGAGACGGCGGCGACCGTAAAACGTCGTTGATTCGGCCCAATCCGGCGCGAGCGTCGGCGGATTATACGTGGATGGCTCCGAAAGGAGTGGACAGAATGAGACGTGTCGCCGTGCTCGTCGTGCTACTGTCCGTCGTGGCCGCGACTCCCTTCGGGGTCGCGACCGCGGCGGCGGCCGTACCGACCGACGGAGGCGCAAGCCCCGGTGCGGTCGTCCCGCAGGTCGCCTCCGAAACCCCCTCGTCGGGCAACGCGACGGGGGAATCGGCGGGGAACGCGAGCGGCGACGCCGCGAACGAGGCCGCTACCGGCCTCTCGCCGGGGGCGCAACTCGCGGGCGTCATCGCCATCCAGCAGGCCGAAATCGACGGCGAACTCGAACAGCGCGCCTACGAGGTACAGATCACGACGTCGCGGAGCGAGGCGTCGAGAGCGGACGTCGTCTCGCGCCAACTGACCCAGATCGACGGGCAGGTGGCAGACCTCCGAGCGCGACTGAACGAACTGGAGGCGGCGCGTCGCGAGGGGAACATCTCGGAGGGACGCTATCGGGCGACGGCGGCGCGCCTCTCCGCGGAGATCCGTTCGACCCGGCGAATGATCAACGAGACCGAAGAGACCGCGTCCGACCTCTCCGCGGAGACGCGACGGTCCAATGACATCGGGCGAGACCGACTGTCGCGGCTCCGAAACGACGTCGAAAATCTCTCCACGTCGCCCGTGGCCGACGCCGCGCGGGGCCTCTCGGGGCCGGACGCGGGCAACGGTCTCGCCAAGGGAGACGTCGTCAACGAGAGCAAGGTCGCCGGCGGTGACACCTGCTCGGCCGCCGCGCGCGGCGGAAACCGGAGCATAAACGGCTCCGATGCGTCCGGAAGCAGCTCCCTAACGGGACCGTCGAACGCCTCAGCGGGCGCCGACACCGACGCCTGCGGGAACGCGACCGTCGGCAACGCCACCGGCGCCTCCGAGGCGGGCAACCGCTCGAATGCGACCGGAAACGCGACGGGGGCGCCGGGCCTCGCCGGTCGGAACAACACGACCGTCGGGAACGCGACTCTCGGAAACGCCACCGCAGGAAACCGCACGGCCGGAAACGCATCCGAGTCTCCCGCCGCGGAGGACCCGCGAGACGACGCCCGAGACTCGGACCGGCGCGACGATTCGGACCGAAACGAGGAAGCGGACGATGCGGACGACGAGGATGACGACGGTTCGGCGTCGGATAACGCCGGAGGCGACCCCGGCCGGAGCGACGCGGTCGAACCTAACCGCTCGGTCACCCCGGGAAGCGACGTCGGAACGACACCCGAAACGGATTCGGGTGCTCCGACGGCGAACGCGTCGGTGCCGACCGAGGTCGGACCCCCGGTGGACCCGGGAACGAGGACCGACAACTCGACCTTGACTGACTCGGAGACCCCCACCGACACCGCGACCTCGACTGAGACCGCAACCTCGACTTCGACTGAGACCGACACCGAAACCGCAACTCCGACTGACACGCCGACCTCAACCTCGACTGACACCGCGACCCCAACCGAGACCGCGACACCAACTGATACCGCGACGGAGACGGACACACCGACCGAGACGGCCACCCAAACCGAAACTGAAACCGCACCCGCCGCGCTGGAAGACGAACCGGCGGCCGAGGTCTCCGAGGAAGCGGCCGAAACCCAACCCGAACCCGACCCCGACCCCGAGACGGAGACCGGGACCGCGACTGCGGTCGCCGAGGCGCTGGCACTGTTCACCAATCCGAGCGTCCGCTGACCGGCGGCGCGAGCGCGTCTGAAACGTTTTTCCCACGACCTATCTTCAGTTCTGATAGTCAGAAAGATAGAGCTATACTCCCCCGCGTCCTCCGCGCGAACGAGATGGAGTACGTGTACCCCGTGGGTGGACTGTTCCTCGGCGCCGGTCTCGTCGCCGTGAGCGTGTTCATCGCCTTCGTCTACACGCCGTACACGTCCTCTCGAATCGACTCGCTCGTCACCGCTTTCACCGGCATCACCCTGCAGGTGGGCGATTTCGTCGCCGTCGCCTCCGCGACGGCCATCCTGTTCGACCTGCTGGCGACGCAGGTGGGGCTAACCTACCCGCTCGTCGTCCCGTTCCTGTTCGGCTACGTCGTCACGCACGTCACCGTCTACTACTCGTGTCTCCGCATCACCGACGTGCAGAGCGAACCGCTGGACCCGGACGTCGACATCAGACAGAACCCGCTGAAACTCGTCGCGCTCTCCATCCCGGGGGCGCTCATCCTCCTCGCGCCGCGCGAGAACGACTCCTCGCGCTGACGCCGCCGCACCCGACGTCGAGCGCTGAATCTGCGCACCGCGGTCGGTCAAACGGCTCTTTGAGTATACGCCGCGGTTATATCGTTCGGCACCGTAGGGGAGAACGCCCGCCTGCGCCGACGAGACGGGCACCACGGACCGACCCCTCCCTCCCCTTCCGCGGCCGTCGGCCCTCCCCGCCGACGTTCGGCCCTCCTGGAACCGCCGTCCTCCGCGGCGATTTCTCCCACCCATGCACTCACGTGCGAACAGTTGCCTCCTACACCGTCCGACGCCCGGCCGGCGCGCATTCGGAATTCGAGTACGATTCCTTCCGGACGACGTCGGACCGGACGAATCGCGCGTCGAGTCGGTCGGCGGCGCGTTCGAACCCCGCCGTTCTGCCGGCGCCCGACAATTCGCAGACGACGGCAGAGTGGCCGACGTCGAGTCGACTCCGACCGCGTCCGTTTCGTCGTCCGACAGAGCGCCCGCCTCCGTTTCGTACCTATTCGGAATTAATTTCACCTAATCAAATCATCGAAAAGATATTTCCCCACGAAGAAGAAAGAAGCGTAGTGAGTGATTCAAAGTGGAACTTCGCCCGACTGATTTCATGATTCTCGACCGGCTGCGCGAGGGCCGGAACGTCGGTGCGAATCTCGCGCTCGAACTCGACCGAAGCCGCGGCTACGTCAACAACCAGCTCTCGAAGCTCGCGTCGCTCGAACTCGTCCGCCGGGTCGGACCGAGCGACAACGGCGGCCTGTACGAACTCACGGAGCGGGGAGAACTGGCGGTCACCTACCGAGAGCGCTACGACGACGACTCGGTGGAGTTCGAGTCGCTGCTGGACGAAGAACTGCGGACGGCGCAGAACACGAAGACAGCCGACGTCGCCGGAAAGGCGGCCGAAGCGGCCGAAGAGTAAATCCCGGCTTCGACTGCGGCCCCGACTCGGGCCTCCGACTCGTCGAGCCGAGCCGCCTTTCTCAGGCGATATCGAACTCGCCGGTGTACTTGACCGTGACGTCGTACCCCGCGTAGCGGAATTTGACCTCGCCCTCGTGAAACGGCGCGTCCGGGCGCCCGAACAGGCTGTCGAGTGACTCCGTGTCGACGCAGTCTTCGAGCGGCGGGAGTTCGAACGGTTCGACACCTTCCAGTCGTGATATCTCGGTCACGAGCCGAATACTGAGTGGGTCCTGGGGTGTCATCGCTCGTCAGAGACTGGCGACGTCGAAGCAGAAGAAGCTCCCGGTTGGGAGCCTCGACTGACTGTAATTCGTCCCGTTAGGGGGTCGAAGCGCACCGCCGTACGAAGGTCTTCAGCAATCTGTGTCGGGGACTCGCCGCCGCCCGACGCGGCGCACCGGAAACGGCGGCCTCCGGGTGGGCGTCGACGGCGGATGCGGAGCGGCGTCGAGTCGTTCGTTCGGCGCACGAGCCTCGAAGCGTCGTCCGGCTAGAATAAAAAGACGTTTCGCATACAGCTATAGTGTTTTTTCAATCCGGTGTAACTCTATTCGTCACACAATGCTATTCGATGGAGGCAGTGCTTCGGATAGTTTGCGGATGAGACTCGGGTGGTTTCTCGGACGAACCTGCCTGGAGCGAACGACCGGAACGATGCCGAGTGACGAGTATCTCAACTATCGAGCCGAACTGCGCGGCGAGTGGTTCCGACTGGTCCACGAGAGTCCGGGCGGCGGGGAGACGGCGACGGTGCTCGAACGAACGCATCTGCCGGATGCGAACCCGAATACGGTCAGTGTCACGCTCTCGGACTCCGGCCGTAGCCTCGTTGCGGAGGCGCGCGACGACAGGGACGGCGTGCTCGCGGAGATGCGGTACGTGTGGGAGGATTCGAGGTAGCCGGCGCTCGTCGCGAGAACGGGTCGGCCGCAAGCCAGGAGTGGGATTCGAACCCACGAAGTCTCGATTACAAGTCGAGTGCATGAACCGCCCATGCTCTCCTGGCGCGACTCCGAGTAGTCAGTCCTCCTTTGAGTGTGTATCGCTTTCGACCGCCTTCTCCAACTCGACTCGGTGGACGGCGTAGCCGTGCCGCTCGTAGAACTGCCGCGCCCGCTCGTTTCGCGCCATGGCTTCGAGGCTGATGCGCGCCGCGCCCGCGTCGACCAGCGCCGTCTCCGCGGTTTCGAGGAGTCGCGACCCGACGCCGCGGCCCCGGCGCGCCGGAACGACGTAGAGGTTGCGGATGACCCCCCGGACGTCGTCCTGTTCGAAGTCGCCGCGTTCGAGGCTGAACATCACGAACCCGACGATTTCGTCGCCGGTGCGGGCGACGCGGAGGCCGCCCGTGACGGCGTGCCGGGCCATCGCCTCGCGTATCCGCTCGCGGTTCTCGTCGGCCCGGAGGTGCGAGCGGTAGGACCGCTGGTCGGCGGCGAGTTCGACCCAGAGGTCCGCGAGGACGTCGATGCTGTCCGTTCCGGCCCGAACGATGCGCACCGCGCATTCGTCGGTGTGATCCATCGACTACGGTACGTTCCCCGGGGCGAAAGAACTACTCCCCGCCCCGCACCGGCGGCCGCCGGTCGTAACCTCTCGACCGACGGACGCCGACACCGAACGCTCGTCCGCCAGACCCGCGTGCGACCGTTCGTTCGCTCGTGAATCTCGTCTGCAGTGTTCGGTGAATGAAGAAAGACTTATCATCGTTTCACGTCCGCAAATACCGTGAGGATAGTTATCAATGGGTATCGCTGAGACCTACTCACGCGGTCGCCGGTTCGCAGTCGACAGACCGGGGGCGCTTCTCTTGGCCGTCGTCGGAGTTCTCCTCGTCGGAGACCTTCTCACCGGCCTCGCCTCCGGGCGGACTGCATTCAGCGACGTGGGGTCGCTGATCTGGGACGGCCTCATGCGTGGGCTGGTGATCGGGTTGGCGGGAATCGGACTCTCGATGACGTACAGTATTCTGAACTTCGCGAACTTCGCGCACGGCGATTACATCACCGCGGGGGCGTTCTCCGGGTGGGGGACGACCTACCTGCTGGCGGGCCTCGGACGCGCCGACATCGGGTCGCTGCTGCTCGTCGGCGCGGGCGGGTCGGTGTTCGGCGGCGCACTCGGTATCGGCATCACGGGGACGCCGATAGCCGTCGTCGCCGGTCTGCTCGTCGCCGGCGCGTTCACCGTCGCCCTCTCGCTTGCGGTCGACCGGTTCATCTTCCGGCCGATTCGCGACGAGGACGGCATCACGCTCCTCATCACGAGCATCGGCGTCGCGTTCGCGCTTCGCTACATGATGCAGTTCGTCTTCGGGTCGGACGTGCGCGGGACGACGGCGCAACCGCCGGCCGTCTCGCTGTACTTCGTCGACGGAGCGGTCCGCGTCAACATGCACGACCTGACGCTCGTCGTCGTCGCGGGCGGTCTGATGCTCGGCGTGCACCTCCTGCTTCAGCGGACGAAACTGGGCAAGGCGATGCGCGCGATGGCCGACAACGAGGACCTCGCGCGCGTCACGGGGATTCCGACCGAACGCGTCGTGCGGGCGGTGTGGATCATCGGGGGCGGTCTCACCGGCGTCGCCGGCTACATGTTCGTCCTCTGGAAGGGAACGCTCGGCTTCAACGACGGCTGGTTGCTTCTCCTCCTGATCTTCGCGGCCGTCATCCTCGGCGGCATCGGGTCGGTGTACGGCGCCATCGCGGGCGGCCTCGTCATCGGGCTGACGGCGTCGCTGTCGGTCATCTGGATTCCATCGGCGTTCGCCCGCGCGGCGGCGTTCTTCGTGATGATCGTCATCCTGCTCGTGAAACCGTCCGGACTGTTCAGCGGGAGGTCGACCGCATGAGCGTCCGAGAGGACCTCGCGGACCGAGTGCCCGGCGGCGACGCCGGTCTCATCGTCGCCGTGCTGGTCGTGCTGTACGTCGCGTACGTGCTCGCCGGGGTCGGTCTCGGCTACTCGCTGCGCGGCCAACTCAACACCGTCGCGGTGTTGACGTTCTACATCGGCGTCTTCGCCATGCTGGCGCTGGCGCTGAACTTACATTGGGGGTACACCGGACTCTTCAACATCGGCATCGTCGGCTTCATGGCCGTCGGCATCTACGTGATGGCGCTGGTGTCGAAGCCGCTCTACCAGTCCGGCGGCGCGGCGCAGGTGGGCGGCCTCGGTCTCCCCCTCGTCGTCGGCATCGTCGCCGGCATGGTCGCCGCGGCGCTGCTCGGACTGGTGGTCGCCCTGCCGGCGCTCCGGTTGCGGGCCGACTACCTCGCTATCGTCACCATCGCGATGTCGGAAATCGTTCGATTCAGCTTCCTCTCGGGGGAGTTCCAGCAGTTCACCCTGTTCGGCGAACGCGTCGGCTTCGGCGGCGGGTCGGGGCTCATTCTCGACTTCACCGACCCCTTGCAGGCGTTCTTCGAGACGTTCGGTCTGTGGGGCGCCTACCTGAGTTTTGTCGACACCTTCGAGGCCATCGTCCCCACGAACCCGAAACCGGTCGTCGACGGTCTGGTGTACGGCGCGGTCCTGCTCCTGTTCGTCGCGGCGTACTACTGGCTGTTGAAGCGCACCGGCGAGTCGCCGTTCGGTCGCGTGCTCAAGGCCATCCGCGAGGACGAGGACGTGGCGAACTCGCTCGGGAAGGACACCAACCAGTTCAAAATCAAGTCGTTCATGCTCGGGTGCGCACTGATGGGGCTGGCGGGCATCCTCTGGTTCATGACGCAGGGGGCGGTGACGCCGAACACGTTCCGCCCGCGCATCACCTTCTTCGTCTGGATCGCGCTCATCATCGGCGGCGCGGGGTCGAACACCGGGAGCGTGCTCGGCGGCGCCGTCTTCGCGGCGGTGCTGTACCAGGGGCCGCGGTACTTCAAGAACCTCGTCGACGCCGCGCTCCCGTCGTTCAACGCGCCGTCGAGTTTCGGCCCGGCCGTGGCGCCGCTCATCTCGAATCTCAACCCGGCGCCGCTGTTCTACTACACCGTCGACAGTATTCGGCAGTTACAGCTCGTCCTGATGGGGCTGGTGCTCATCTGGTTGATGCACAACCGCCCCGAGGGGATGCTCGGCCACCGCAAGGAGACGGCCGCGGGCATCCCGCTCACGGCGAAACGTGCGCGCACCGCCGCGACGGACGGCGGCACCGAAAGCGACGACGGAGACGGAGGCGAACGCAATGAGTAAGACCGAGAACGACGCGAACACGGACGCGAGCAAGACCGAGACCGAACCGAACGCGAGCGAGCCACCGGCCGACGCTCCCATCTTGGGCGGCGGCGGGCCGGCGGTGACCGCCGAACGGCCGCTCGAAGTCGACGGTCTGCGGAAGTCCTTCGGCGGCATCACGGCCGTCGACGGCGCGTCATTCTACGTCGAGGGCGGCACGCTGACGGGACTCATCGGCCCGAACGGCGCCGGTAAGTCGACGACGTTCAACCTCATCACGGGCATGCTGACGCCCGACCAGGGGACGGTGACGTTCAACGACGAGGACATCACCGGGATGGAGCCGCACGCCATCGCGAACAAAGGGCTCGTCCGGACGTTCCAAATCGCGCGCGAACTCGAGGATATGACCGTCTTGGAGAACATGATGCTCGCGCCGAAGGGGCAGCGCGGCGAGAAGCTCTGGCGGTCGGTGACGCCCGGCGTCCGCGACGACGTCATCGCGCAGGAGAAGGAGCTCCTCGAACGCGTCTGGGACGTCCTGGAGTTCTTCGACATCGACCACATCGCCGACGAGTACGCGGGCAATCTCTCCGGCGGCCAGCGGAAACTGCTGGAGATGGCGCGGGCGCTCCTGACGGACCCCGACATGCTGCTCCTCGACGAACCGTTCGCGGGCGTCAACCCCTCCCTGGAGAAGCGCCTGCTCGAACACATCCACGCGCTGAAAGAGCAGGGGTACACCTTCCTCCTGGTCGAACACGACATGGACCTCATCATGGAGAACTGCGAGCACGTCATCGTCCTGCACCAAGGCCGCGTCCTCACCGAGGGGACGCCGGCGGATATCAAATCGAACGAGGAGGTCATCGAGGCCTACCTCGGGGGGAACGTGTGAGCTCCGACGTCGACGTCGACGCCGACGCCGCGGACGCCTCGACCCCCGACTCCGCCGACGCGGGGGAAACGGCTGGCGCCGCCACCGCCGGGTCGACGCCCGAGGGCGAGGGCGCCGAACTGCTCCGCGTCCGGAACCTCGACGCGGGCTACGGCGACCTTCAAATCCTCACCGACGTCGACATGGACGTCCACGACGGCGAGTACGTCACTATCGTCGGTCCGAACGGCGCGGGGAAGTCGACGCTGATGAAGTCCGTCTTCGGACTCACCAACCTCATGGGCGGTACGGTGACGTTCGAGGGCGAAGACGTCACCGGACTGCAACCCGAGGACATCATCCACGAGGGCATCGGCTACGTGCCGCAGAACGACAACGTGTTCGCCTCGCTCACGGTCCGCGAGAACCTGGAGATGGGGGCGTACATCCTCGACGAGGTGCCGCAGGACGCACTCGACATGGTGTTCGAGCGCTTCCCCATCTTGGAGGAGCGAGACGACCAGAAGGCCGGCACGATGTCCGGCGGGCAACAGCAGATGCTCGCGATGGGTCGCGCGCTGATGCTGGACCCGTCGCTGCTGCTCCTGGACGAACCGTCGGCCGGCCTCGCGCCCGACCTGGTCGAGGAGATGTTCGACAAGATAGACGAGATAAACGACGCCGGCACCGCGGTGCTGATGGTCGAACAGAACGCCAAGGAGGCGCTCAGACGCTGCGACCGCGGCTACGTCCTCGCCAACGGCGAGAACCGCTACGTCGACTCCGGCCGGGCGCTCTTAGAGGACGAGCAAGTGAGACGAGACTTCCTCGGCGGATAGTCCGGGCGACTCGAACGCGGACCGGGACGCGGAATTTTTTCGAACCGACGCGAGCGCGAGCGACGACGCTGCGTGCGACCCGACGCCGCCGCTCGGGGTGCAGTACCGAAAGAAACGGTCGGAGTTCGAGAGTCGGCTTGATTCGACCCAGCTCGACGCTCAGTTGCTCGACCCGGACAGCGCCGACTCGATGACCGAGGAGTACGACGACTCGCCGATGTTGAACGCCACCTGCGTGAGCACTTCGCCGTCGAAGCTGTCCTCGAAGACGCCGGAGAAGCGCTCCGAAAGCTGCTGGCCGTAGTCGTTGTTGACGTACAGCGTCGACACCGAGGAGGCGTTCAGTCGCTCGGCCATCACCTGCGCCATCACGCGTCCCTGCAGGCGGTCCGACGGCGCCGTCCGGAAGATGTAGTCGTTGTCCTCCAGATTCGACACCGACAGCGCCGTCGACGACGGCGAGCAGCCGATCATCTCGTTGGGGATGAACACCTGCTGAGAGACGGGGACGTTGACGCCCGAGGAGGCCGTCCCGCAGACGAACGGGACGCCCGCGCTGGCGAGCGACTGCGCCGCGGAGACGCCGGCGCTCGGCGAGGTCTGGGTGTCCTCTATCTGCTGGTTGACCGAGAGGCCCGCCGGGTTCGCGTCGTTGACCAGCATGCCGGGAATCTGTGCGGCCTGAATCATCGGCTGGCCGGTCGAGGCGAGGTCGCCCGTCTCCGGCAGGAGGATTCCGAGCGATATCTCGCGGTCGCTGCCGCCGGGTCCGCTGTCCGCGGCGGGTCCGGCGCCGTTCGGGTTCTGTCCCTCGAACGACTGCGTCTCGAGGGTCGAGGTCGACTGCGAGTCGACGCCGTCGAACTCCCAGATGGCGTACGCCGCGGAGGCGGGGTCGCCGTTCTGGTCGAAGTTGGTCGACGAGGAGGCTCCTTGATAGTTGACGTCCTCGCCGTTGGCGGCGGCCTCGACGCCCTCGACGAAGTTGTTGGGGCCGACCTCCATCCCGCCGGGGTTGGCGATGCGCCGCATCTGTTCTTTGATGGCGGGCCCATTGTTCTCACCCGCTGCGGCGTTCGCCAGGATGCCGATGGCGGCCGAGTCGAACGACTGGGAGGTGAACACGCCGGGTGCGGAGCCGTACTCCTCCTGGAAGAGGGAGACGAACGCCTCCTGGTTCGGGCCGCCGGCCGCCGGCGCCGTCCCGGTCACGTTGTTCATGTCGTTGCCGACCTGCGCCGGGAGCGCGCCGTCGCGCAGGCCGTCGGGGATGAGGATGGCCTCGGCCCCGTCGGACTGGCTGTAGTAGTCGCGGAACAGCTGAATCCCGCTTTCGGGGTAGCCGATGACGACCAGTCCGTCCGGGCCGTCGCCGCTTCCGCCGCCGCCGCTACTGTCGGTCTCGGTGCCGGTACCCGCGTCGGTTCCCGACCCGGCGTCGGTCCCCGTCTCACCCTGCGTCTCGGTCCCGCCGTCGTCCGGGCTTCCGATACAACCCGAGAGGCCCACCACGCCCACTGCCCCGGCCGCACCCGCTCTTTTCAGAAAGTCACGCCGTACGATATCACGTGCCATGTGACACGCAAAGGCAGTTACCGTTTATAAATCTACCCTTCGACCCGTCAAAATGACTCGAATTCGCACGTCTGACACCCGTGAAACGTGAGCGATTGTTACTGACACACGAGGGAACGAGGGAGGCGCTTCGGAGGCGAACCGCCACGCTCAAATCGGCGCGGACGCGTTCTCCATCGATGACCATCCCGTCGTTCGTCATCGGTATCGCGGGCGGGACCGGCGCGGGCAAGACCACCGTCGCGCGACTCATCACGGAGAACGTCGGCGAGTCCGTCACGCGCATCCCCATCGACAACTACTACGAAGACCTGAGCCACCTCGACCTCTCCGAACGCGAGGCGGTCAACTACGACCACCCCTCGGCGTTCGAGTGGGGTCTCCTGCGAGAACAGCTTTCGACGCTGTTGGAGGGGCGACCCATCGAGATGCCAGTGTACGACTTCGAGATTCACAACCGGAAGGACGAACCGACGACGGTGGAACCGACGGACGTCATCATCGTCGAGGGAATCCTCGCGCTGTACGACGAGGAGGTAAACGAGATGTTCGACCTGCGTCTCTACGTCGAGACGGACGCCGACGTTCGCATCCTCCGACGAATCGAACGCGACGTCATCGAACGCGGGCGCGACTTGGAGGGCGTCATCGACCAGTACCTCTCGACGGTGAAGCCGATGCACGAGCAGTTCATCGAACCCTCGAAGAAACACGCGGACCTCATCATCCCCGAAGGAGCCAACAGCGTCGCGGTGAACCTCCTAGAGGAGAAGGTGATGGCGGAGGTACACGGCGACACGGTGCGCGACTGGGAGCGCCCGTCACCGGAGCGGTAGGCGCCGTCCGGAATCTCAGGCGCTCTTCTTGCCGCTGACGAACTGGTCGGCGCCCTCGTAGAACCAGTAGCCCGACTCGCGCATCGCCCGCCCGACCGCCTGGTGGAACGGGACGAACGCGTCGAACTCCTCCTCTTCGACGTTCTCGAAGATGTCCCGCAGGGGGACGACCGTCTGGTAGTCGATGCGAATCGGCTCGTCGCCGTGCGCCTCGACGAACTCGTCGCGCGAGAGGGGGAAGTCCTCCTCCTCGTCTATCTTCTTCGCGATGATCGCCTGTCCGTACTTCCGCATCCCCTCGCTCCCCTCCTCGCCGTCGGGGTCGTGTGGCCAGTCCATGATTCGACGTTGGGAGGGCGACTCATAGCCGTTACGCATCTCGGGGACGCCGACGGCAGGGCTTTGTCGCCGGAGGCCCGATGTCGGCCCGTGACGACTCCTTCGTCCCACCGCGGCGACGCGTCCGACTCCGACCCCGATTCCGACAGCGGGACACTCCCGGTGCTGCTCGCCGCCGCGGCGCTCGTCTGCGGACTGCTCGCCGGGTGGGCGCTGACCGGCGTAGGGTTCGCGGCCGTCGAAGCCGTCCTCGTCGCCGGTGTGGCCGCACTCGCCGTCTTTTCCTGTCTGCGCTACGCCGTGACCCGTCTGTCGACCGAGTGAGGGACGGGGTCGGCTCCACACACGGTGCGCTACGCGGTGCTCGCCGGTCTGCTCGCGTCAGAATGCGGTGGGACTGGGATTTGAACCACGGTCGCTCGTTCGCTTCGCTCACGTCGCTCCCTGATTCAAATCGCCAGCGTATTCGATTCGACGCTCGCGGGTACGCGAGCACACGCTATGCGGTGCTCGCCGGTCTGCTCGCGTCAGAATGCGGTGGGACTGGGATTTGAACCCAGGAGGCCGAAGGCCACCGGTTTTCAAGACCGGCGCAATAGTCCACTCTGCCATCCCACCAGCGGACCGTGATTCTCGGCGGTCGTTCTAAGGCTTGTCGGTCAGTCTTCGCGGACCAGCGTCGGGTCGCCCCCCTCCGCGGCGACGCGGAGGCCGTTCTCGACGACGAACTCGGCCGTGTGGCCGGGGACGATGCTGCTCGCCCGCCAGCGCGCCCGAATCGTCGGCACGAGCGTCAGGAGGTCCTCGCCCGTCCGGACGGTCGGTTGGAACTCCGCGAACGTCACGCTGTGCCCGGCGTCCGTCGCTCGGTCGGTGACGGTCTGCAGTTCCGGCGTCTCGAAGGCGTCCGCGAAGTCGACGGACTCGCAGAAGCCGGCGACGTAGCACCGCCCTCCGGAGGACGGACCGACGACGACGTCGCTCGTCCGGAGTTTCGTCGACACGGTGTCCAGTTTCGCGCGGGCGAAGAACGGCGCGTCGCCGCGGAGGAGGGCCGCGGAGGCGACGTCTTCGTCGCGGAGGAGGTGCTGTATCGTGTTTCCCGCGCGCGCATCGAACGACGACCCGACCTGCACCTCGAAGCGGACGTCGTCGGGGTCCTCCAGGGCGTCGACGGCCAGGGCGCGCATCTCGGCCTCCGCCGTTCCCTCTTCTTTCCTATCGGCCTCGGGGAGGTGCTCCTCGGCGGGGTAGTTCACGAGCAGGTCGCTACCGGAACGCGAGACGGCCACCATCGTATCTTTCAGCATCGCGGCGTGCAGGTCGGCGGCCTCCGCCTCCGACAGCGGACTCGTCGCGGCGAGTTCCGAGAGCGCGAGTCCGGGGCGCGGCGGGTCGGCCAGGAGAACGACGACAGTCATACTCCACCCTCGGAGAGGGCGACCCTTCAACTCGCCGTTTCGATTCAAGTGTTCCCCGGCCGAAGAGGGGAGCATGCCCCCCGACGCTCAGACCGACGGTGCTCCGGCGAGGGACGACCGACCGACCGGCGGACCGGCCGCCTCGGGACTCACGCGCGCGCTCTCGTACCTCGGCGCCGCCCTCGTGGTCCTCCTCGGCGTCGTCGCCGGTCTGTACTGGTTGTTCGCCGCGGCGGAGTGGTCGCTCCTCGTCGGCGCGTTGCTCCTCGTCGCCGTCGTCGGAACCGTACTGTACGGCGCGCGGCGGGCGAGGAAGACGTCGACGCCGTACTGGCGGACCTGATAAGCCGAAGGCGGACCGCGGCCGCGAGTCAGCGGCCCCGACGACCCTTCGTCTGCCGGTAGTCCCGCGAGAACACCGACTCGACGACGTGGTCGACGAACGCCTCCGTCTGCTCGTCGGTCTGCTCGTCCAGCGGCAGCATCGGAACGAGTTCGAAGCCGCGGCCGCGAATCGTCGTCGCGTGTTCGGCCTCGACGTCGAAACTGTCCGGCGCGCGCGTCGTGTAGTCGATGGCCAACTCCTCCAGCGTTCGCTGGCCGATGGGGACGATAATCTCCGGGTTTATCATCCGCACCTCGGCGTTGAGGTAGGGTTCGCAGGTGAGCACCTCCTCGTCGGTCGGACGCCGGTCGGGGTGCCGGCAGCGCGTGAGGTAGGTGAGAAAAGCGTTCTGGAGGTCCGGCCGGTCGCTGTCCGGCGGCGACCGCGAGAACCCGAGGTCGCCGAGGATGCGCTGGAGTCGTTCGTCCGACTCGCCGGTGAACGGAATCCCGTTCCGGTCGGCGCCCTCGCTGGGTCGCTCCCCGATGAACAGGAACTCACCGCCCACGTCGCCGTACCCGTGCGCGACGTTCTCGCGGACGTCGCAGAGGCCCGGACAGTTCTCGCAGTCGGGGTCCATGCTGAACGGGTTCTCGAGCGTGTGTTGTTCGGCGTCCACGTTCGGCCCTCGGCCGCGACGGTGAAAAATGGTCGTTCTCGGCGCGTCGGCGCCGTCTGCGCGACGAGAGAGACGGCGCGCGCCGGTCGGTCCGATGGCGGGAGTGCGCGGTGAAAGTGGACGCCGAGGGAGACGCGACGCGCGGCGGGTTCGGGACCGGAGCGAAGAGAACGGACGCCGCGGCGAGAGCGGAAGTGAAGACGTTACTCGGTTCGCAGGCCGCCCCGCTCCTTGATGTCCATGATGTGCCGGACGTTCAGGTATATCTCCTCGGGGGAAGTGTCCTCGTCGGGGTCGTACAGGTCGCTCACGCGGTAGAGGACGGCCGAAAGCTGTCTGCTCTCGGAGGTGTCGCCGTACACGTCCTCGGCCACCGCACGGAGCAGTTCCCGGCGGTCGGCGTCCGGTTCGAACTCAGCCTCCGAGTCGGGGGCCATCTCCCAGTCGGGGTCGTCGGCGTCCGACTCCTCGGGCGCGCCGCCGTCGGTCCGCGCTTCGGACGCCGGCCGGTCGGTCATTCCCTCCTCGCTCATCGCCCCGAGGCCTCTCGCCGCCGGACGACGCCCGCCATGTCGGCGACGTTCTCGGTCAGTCGGCGGAAGGCGTCGGCCGTCTCGCTGTCCTCCTCTAAGACGACGGGTCGGCCGCCGTCGCCGCCCGTCCGCACCGCGGGGTCGAGCGGAATCCCGCCGAGGAACGGCAGGTCGTTCTCGGCGGCGAACGCCTCGCCGCCGCCCGTCCCGAAGATGTCGTGCGAGGACCCGCAGTCGGGACACCGGAACGACGACATGTTCTCGACGATGCCGAGCACGTTCGTGTCGTGCTTGCCGAACATCTGCAGGCCCTTCCGGGCGTCGTCGATGGCGACGTCCTGCGGCGTCGTCACGATGACCGCGCCGGTGAGGGGGAGCGTCTGGAGCACCGTGAGTTGGGTGTCGCCCGTCCCCGGCGGCAGGTCCAGAATCATGTAGTCGAGTTCGCCCCACTGCACGTCCTCGACCAACTGGGTCAGCAGTTTGTGGACCATCGGGCCGCGCCAGATGACCGGGTCGTCCTCGCCGACGAGGAAGGCCATCGACATCAGTTTCACCCCGTACCGCTCGGGGGGGACGATCTGCTGTTCGCCCGTCGCCTGCGGCGCCTCGTCGGCGGAGACCATGCGCGGAACGTTCGGTCCGTACACGTCGGCGTCGAACAGGCCGACGCGCGCGCCGAGTTTCGAGAGACCCGCCGCGAGGTTCACCGCGACGGTGGACTTGCCGACGCCACCCTTCCCGGAGGCGACGGCGATGACGTTCTTCACGCCGGGGAGGACGTCCTCGTCGGCCGAGAGGCCGCCCGGAATCGACGCCGAGAGGTCCACCTCGTAGTCGGTGTCCGCGAACTGTTCTCTGATTTTCGCGGCGATGTCCGTCTCGTGCGGCGAGTACGGCGCGCCGAGGGCGACGGAGATGCGGACCACGCCCGCCTCCTCGTCCACCTCGACGGCGTTGACGAGGCCGAGCGAATCGATGTCGTCGCCGAGGTCCGGGTCCTCGACCGCCCGGAGTCGGTCGCGTACCGCGTCGTCGTTCATGCCGCGAGAATGGGTCCGTGCGCCGAATAAGGGTTTTGAAGGGGTCGTCCGAGGGAGGCGCTCTTCGTAACTCGCGGTCGACACGTCCGTCCGCTCGCGTAACCGCTCGTCGTTACTATTCGAGTTCGGCGGGCCGCGAATTTATCAGCGTCCGCTCCCAGTTTCGAGATATGCTCGAGGACGATTTCGGACGCGAGGTGACCGGCGTCCGCGTCTCTCTCACCGACCGGTGTAACTTCGACTGCGTCTACTGTCACAACGAGGGGCTGGGCGACACGCGCGGGCCGATGGACCCCGACGACGACGAGATGTCGGCCGACGACGTGGTCCGCTTTCTCGAAGTGGTCGAGGAGTTCGGCGTCGAGAAGGTGAAGTTCACCGGCGGGGAGCCGATGCTCCGGCAGGACCTCGAAGAGATACTCGAACGCACGCCCGACTCGATGGAGACGTCGCTGACGACGAACGGCACCTTCCTCCCGGGCCGCGCCGAGGACCTGAAGGAGGCGGGCCTCTCGCGGGTGAACGTCTCGCAGGACGCCCTCGACCCCGAGGAGTTCGCCGAGATAACCCAGTCCGGCGCGTACGACCAGGTGATGGAGGGCGTACAGGCCGCCGTCGACGCCGGCCTCTCGCCGGTGAAACTCAACATGGTCGTCTTCGAGCACACCGCGGGCTACGTCGACGAGATGGTCGAGCACGTCGCCGAGAACGAGGGCCTCCAACTGCAGCTCATCGAGTACATGCCGGAACTGACCGGCCGCCCCGAGTGGAATATCGACATCCAGCGCGTCCACGACTGGCTCGCGGACATCGCCGACCGGGTCGAACACCGCGAGATGCACGACCGCAAGCGCTACTGGGTCAGCGACACCGACCCCGATTCGGACGCCGACGCGGGCGACGACGGCGGCGCCGGGATGGTCGAAATCGTCGACCCCGTCGAGAACGAGGAGTTCTGCGCGAACTGCCACCGGGTCCGCGTCACCCACGAGGGCTACCTCAAGGGCTGTCTCAACCGCAACGACGACCTGCGGACGATGGGCGAGATGACCCGCGAGGAGATACGCGAGACCTATCGGGAAACGGTCGAGAACCGGGTGCCCTACTACGGCGAGTACCTCGTGCAGGACGACGACGACCAGTGGGTCGTCAACGAGAAGTACATCGGCGCCTGAGCGGGTCGACGCCGACGCTCGCTCCCCCGTCGACCGACAGTATATCACTCCGCGCGGCGTATCAACTGCATGACAACCGCCTCCGACGACGCTCCCGAACCCTTCTCCGTCTCTCACATCCTCCTCGCCACCGACGGGAGCGCCGGCGCCGAGGCGGCCGCCGTCCACGCCGTCGAACTCGCCGCGCGGACGGACGCGACGCTGCACGTCCTGAGCGTCGCCGACGACAGGCACGCCGACTCGTTCTCGACCGAGCAGATGCGCCGGCGGGAGCGAACACGTTCCGCGATGGAGGGCGAGGAGGCCACCGCCACCGCGGCGCGGCGGGCGACGGCGGCGGGCGTCCACGCCCTGACCGCCGTCGAGGAGGGGCGACCGGCGGCCGTCATCGCGGACTACGCCGCCGACGTGGGCGTCGACGTCGTCGTGGTGGGAACGCACGGTCGAACCGGGGTCGGCCGCTTCCTCCTCGGGAGCGTCGCCGAGGCCGTCGTGGACGCCGTCGACGCCGCGGTGCTAGTGGTGCCGACGGCCGAGGAAGGCTCGGACCCGACGCCCGACTACCGGCGCCTCCTCCTCGCCGTCGGCGGAGGCGAGAGCGGGGACGCGGACCGCGCGGCCGACGCGGCGGTGTGGCTGGCGGCCGCCTACGACGCCGAGGTGACGGCGCTGTCCGTCGTCGACGAGCGGTTCGCCCGCCCCTCGGCGCTCAGAACGTCGCTCGAATCCGCGGCGCGTGAGACGGTCCGGGGCGTCGCGGTCGACGCGGCGGAACGAGGCGTCGCGGTCGACACAGCCGTCGAGACGGGCGTCCCGGCGACGCGCGTCCTCGACTTGGGGAGCGATTCCGACCTCGTCGTGGTCGGCGGACGGGGACCCCGCGGACTCGACGCCGTCCCCCTCGGGAGCGTCGCGCGGCGCGTCGTCCGCCGGAGTCGGGTGCCGGTGCTGGTCGTCCGGGACGTACCGGCGGGAGCGAAGACCGACTAGTCCGACCGCGACTCCGCGACGAACTCGTCGATGGCCGCGCCACCCTGGAACCCCTCCGCCAGCGTTCCGACGCGTTCGCCGTCCTCGAACAGGACGAGGGTGGGGACGCTCCGGATGTCGAAGCGGTCGACGAGGCCGATGTCGTCGCGCGGGTTGCAGAGGGCGACGGTCAGGTCCTCGTGCGCGCGGGCGACGTTGCCGAGGACGGGTTCGATGCTCTGACACAGCGTACAGCCCTTCGTGTAGAAGTCGACGAGGACGAGGTCGTTCCCGGCGACGAGGGCGTCGAGTTCGGCCTCCGACTCCACGGTGACGGGTCTGTTCGGGGCGTCGGCGGTGGAGGGTGCGTCTGCGCTCACACGTGGTAATAGGGTCACCGCGGCTATATCGCTTCGGCGGGGTGTCGCTGTCGGCGCACGGCCGCGCGACGGGCCGTGCGTACTTTGCGCTCCGCGACGAACGCGTCACCGTGATAGTCGTCACCGGTGCGACGGGGACGGTGGGCGAACCGACCGTGGAGTCGTTGCTCGCGCGCGGCGCGAACGTGCGGGCCGCGGTTCGGAATCCCTCGGTGGCGTCGGTCCCCGCGGGGGCCGAGACCGTCGAGTTCGACTTCGAGCGCCCCGAGACGTGGGGGCGGGCGTTCGACGGCGCGACGGGACTGTTCCTCCTCCGGCCGCCGACGACGACGCGGGTGTCGCGGCGCCTCCTCCCGGCGGCGGACGCGGCGGTCCGGTGCGGCGTCGGCCGGGTGACGTTCCTCTCGGTGCTCGGCGCCGAGCGGAACCCCCTGCTCCCGCACCGCCGGGTCGAACGTCACCTCGAAGCCGACGACACCGACGCGGGCGCGAACGCGACGTACGCCTTTCTCCGCGCGAGTTACTTCATGCAGAACCTCGCGGAGGTCCACGCCCCCGACGTCCGCGAACGCGGGGAACTGTTCGTCCCCGCGGGCGACGGCGCGACCAGCCTCGTCGACGCCCGCGACGTGGGGGCCGTCGCCGCCGCGACGCTGACCGAACCCGGCCACGCGGACGTCGCCTACGACCTCACCGGCCCGGAGGCGGTGACGTACGGGGCGGTGGCGGCCGTCCTCTCGGACGCCCTCGGGCGGCCCGTCGAGTACGTCGACCCGTCCGCCTGGGCGTTCGCGCGGCGGATGCGCCGCCGGGGGCACGACTGGGGGTTCGTCGTCGCGATGCTCGGCATCTACGCGACGGCGCGGTTCGGCCTCGCGGGGCGGGTCGAACCAGACGCGTCTGCGGTGCTCGGACGACCCCCTCGGGACGTGGCGACGTTCGCCGCCGACTACGCCGACGTGTGGCGGTGAGCGGAGGCCCGTTCGGGCGGAACCGCCCGCTTCGAGGCGTGTGTGCCGCTCTCACCCAGGCGCCCTATCGTGATGCTTAAGTAGGGTCCACGTTTTGTTCCGACTGCAATACGCTGTAGGGGCGCCGGCCCCGAGTCCGAGAGGGCGACAGTACCAGAGCACGAGTTGCGGTAGCCAAGCCTGGCCCAAGGCGCAGGGTTGCTAACTCTGTGGCATATCGCCTCCGGGGTTCGAATCCCCGCCGCAACGCTCGCCCCGACTTTCCAGCCATGAGTGCAGAAGAACCAGAAGACGACGCTCCCGAGGAGGAGGAAAACCTCCAATACTTCGTCCGAATCGGTCAGACCGACCTGGACGGCACGAAGTCGGTAGAGCGGAGTCTCTCCGACATGAAAGGTATCGGCAAGCGCACGGCGCGCATCGTTACCGACGCCGCGGGTGTGGACCGAACGGCGACGTTCGGACTTCTCGACGAGGACGAAATCGACTCGGTCGTCGACGTCGTCGAGAACTTTACCGACCACGCCCCCGAGTGGATGATCAACCGCCGCGACGACTTCTACAGCGGCGAGACCAACCACAAGACCGGCTCGGACCTCGAAGAAAAGCGCCGCCACGACATCAACCGCATGAAGATGATCAACTCCTACAAGGGCGTCCGACATCAGCGCGGACAGAAGGTGCGCGGACAGCGCACGAAGTCCACGGGACGTACCGAGGGGACCATCGGCGTGAACGTCGAAGCGATCAAGGAAGAACAGGCCGCCGAAGAGGCCGCCGAAGAGGCGGGTGACGAATAATGGCGACCGGTAAGAACACCAAGTTCTACGAGACGCCGAACCACCCGTTCCAGGGCGAACGTATCGCGCAGGAGGCCGACCTCCTCGGGCGCTACGGTCTGAAGAACAAAGAGGAACTCTGGCGCGCCCAGTCCGAACTGCGCGACTACCGCCGCGAGGCCCGACGCCTCATTGGCGAGGCGCAGGGCGATATGGAGGCCGCCGAAGAACTCGGCGAGGAGTTCCTCGACCGACTCCGCCGCTACGGCATCCTCTCGCAGGACGCCGACATCAGCGAGGTGCTCGGTCTCGACGTGACCGACATCCTCGAACGCCGCCTGCAGACCGTCGCCTACCGGAAGGGCATCGGTCACACGCCGCAGCAGTCGCGGCAGTTCATCGTCCACGGCCACGTGGTCGTCGGCGAGGGCCGCGTCACGCGCCCCTCGAAGAAGGTCGAAGCCGCCGAGGAGGACCTCGTCGCGTTCGACGAGGGCAGTCCCCTCTCGGACGAACTACACCCCGAACGCGCAGAGGGGCAGGAGTAACGTAACCAATGAGCGAATCCGAAAACTCCGGCACGACGTGGGGCATCGCCCACGTGTACGCATCGTTCAACAACACCCTCATCACCGTGACTGACCAGACCGGCGCAGAGACGGTCGCGAAGTCGTCCGGTGGCGCCGTTGTGAAGCAGAACCGCGACGAGGCGTCGCCGTACGCGGCCATGCAGATGGCCGACACGGTCGCAGAGGAGATCAAAGCGGCCGGCATCGACGCCCTGCACGTCCGCGTGCGCGGGCCCGGCGGCAACCTCAACAAGAGCCCCGGCCCCGGCGCGCAGGCGACGATTCGCGCGCTGGCCCGCGCCGGACTCGAAATCGGCCGCATCGAGGACGTCACTCCCATCCCGCACGACGGGACGCGCGCGCCGAAAAACAGCCGACTCTAACCCAGAACCATGGCAGAAGATTTCGAGGTCGAGTTCATCGAACGCGACGACCGGAAGGCTCGCTTCCTCGTCCGCGGGATGACCCCCGCGGTCGCGAACGGCATCCGCCGGGCGATGATCGCGGACGTGCCGACGTTCAGTATCGACACCGTCCGGTTCGTCGAGAACTCCTCGGTCATGTTCGACGAGATGATCGGTCTGCGCCTCGGCCTCGTTCCGCTGACGACCGACTTGGACGACTTCGAGGAGGGTGACGTCGTCACCCTCGCTCTCGACGTCGAGGGGCCGGCGACGGCTTACTCGGGCGACATCGAGACGTCCGACGGACTCGTCCACCCGGCCGACCAGAACGTGCCCATCGTCGAACTGAAGGAGGGTCACCGCCTCGAACTGGAGGCCGACGCCGTCCTCGGGCGCGGGAAGGAACACGCCAAACACCAGGGCGGCGTGGCCGTCGGCTACCGACATCTCCACCGCATCGAGGTCGTCGGCGACGCCAACGAGTTCGACGAGCAGGAGCCGAACATCCTGCGCGGCGTCATCGAGGAACAGGCGGCCGAACACGCCGCCGACGAGGGCGCGCAGAACGGCGACCTCGTCCCCACCGATGCGTTCGACAACGACCTCACGAAGCGGTACCCCGGAAAGGAGGTCGAAGTCCACGACGTCCCCGGCGCGTTCGTCTTCCACGTGGAGACTGACGGGTCGTTTACCGTCGAGGAACTCGTTCGGCGCGCCGTCGAGAGCATCTCCGACCGCGCCGCCGAACTCGAAGAGAAAGTCGCGATATAGAACCATGACTGCCCCTCACACCATCCGACGACGACTCGCCGCCCCCGGCGCGCGAGTCGCCCAACCGGCTGCCCTGACGGCCGCGGAGCCGCGACAACGGCTCGCAGGGAACCGTCGGACCGAAACTGGTTTGAAGGGGCACGCAGTACGTCGGAGTGCGCGCAGGGATAGCCAAGTCTGGTCAACGGCGCGGCGTTCAGGGCGCCGTCCCATAGGGGTCCGCAGGTTCGAATCCTGCTCCCTGCACTCCGTTTTCTCTCAACAGATAGACAATGAGTAAGACTAACCCGAGACTCAACAGTCTCATCGCCGAGCTAAAGGCGGCCTCGCGCGACTCCGGAGCCAACGTGTGGCAGGACGTCGCGGACCGTCTGGAGAAGCCCCGGCGCACCCACGCAGAGGTCAACCTCGGTCGTATCGAACGGTACGCCAAGGAAGACGAGACGGTCATCGTCCCCGGCAAAGTGCTGGGCAGCGGTGTGCTGGAGAAGAACGTCACTGTCGCGGCTGTCGACTTTTCGTCGTCGGCCCGCAAGAAAATCGAGCAGGTCGGTTCGACGGTGACGCTCGAACAGATCGCAGAACAGAACCCCGAGGGCTCCGACGTGCGGGTGATCCGATGAGTCTCGCAGAGTTCGACGCCGACGTGGTCGTCGACGCGCGGAACTGCATCATGGGTCGCGTCGCCAGCGAGGTCGCCCAGAAGGCGCTTGCGGGCGAGAAGGTCGCCATCGTCAACGCCGAGGACACCGTCATCACGGGCTCCGAGGACGACGTAATGAGCGTCTACCGCAAGCGCGTGGAAGTCGGCTCCGACCAGGGTCCGTACTACCCCAAGCGGCCGGACCGCATCTTCAAGCGCGCCGTCCGCGGGATGGTCCCGTACAAGACCGACGAGGGCCGCGAAGCGCTCTCGAACGTCCGCGTCTACGTCGGCAACCCGTTCGACGAGGACGGCGACGTCGTCGACGGCACTTCGCTGGACCGCCTCTCGAACATCAAGTTCATCTCGCTCGGAGAGGTCTCCGAGAAACTGGGTGCTAACGTCACATGGTAACGAATACGTCCGGAAAGAAGAAGACGGCCATCGCCCGCGCCACCGTGAGCGAGGGCGAGGGCCGCGTCCGTATCAACTCCCGACCGGTCGAACTGACCGAACCGGAGATGGCCCGCCTGAAGATGCTGGAACCGTTCCGCATCGCCGGCGAGGACCTCCGTTCGCAGGTCGACATCGACGTCACCGTGTCCGGCGGCGGTTTCGCCGGGCAGGCCGACGCGACGCGCACGGCCATCGCGCGCGGTCTGGTGCAGCATCTCAACGACGCGGAACTCCGCGACGCCTACATGGACTTCGACCGCTCGCTCCTGGTGAACGACGTTCGCCAGTCCGAGTCGAAGAAGTGGGGCGGACCGGGTGCGAGAGCGCGCTACCAGAAGTCCTACCGCTAGGTGATCCAACCATGATGATTCCCGTCCGGTGTTTCACGTGCGGCAACGTCGTCGGCGAACACTGGGACGAGTTCAAGGCTCGCGCCCGCGAGGGTGACGAAGACCCCGCCGAGGTCCTCGACGAACTCGGCGTCGAGCGCCACTGCTGTCGGCGCATGATGGTCTCGCACAAAGACCTCGTGGACGTGGTGGCACCGTACCAATAATGCACCAGCGCTACAACCGATACGAGAAGGCACGCATCCTCGGCGCGCGAGCGCTGCAGGTGTCGTACGGGGCGCCGGTCCTACTCGACACGGACCAGAGCGAACCCATCCTCATCGCGGCCGAGGAGTACGACGCCGGTGTGCTGCCGTTCACGGTCAGACGAGAGGGTAAGTGAACATGACACTCATCACCGACGTACGGCTCCGACGCGTCCTCGACTCTCGGGGCAACCCGACCGTCGAGGCGGACGTACTCACCGAGTCGGGCGGCTTCGGCCGCGCGGCCGCGCCCAGCGGCGCGAGCACCGGCGAGTACGAGGCTATCGAACTCCCGCCGTCGGAGGCCATCGCGGCCGCCCGGCGCCACGCCATCCCGCGCCTCGTCGACGAGGTGTACGCGGGCAATCAGCGCGAGGTCGACGGGGCCCTGCGCGCCGCGGACGGGACGGACAACTTCTCGGAGGTCGGCGCCAACAGCGCCGTCGCCATCTCGATGGCGGCCGGGAAGGCCGGCGCCGACGTGCTCGGTGCACCCCTGTACCAGCATCTCGGCGGCGCGTTCCGCGGTGAGAACTTCCCGACGCCGCTCGGCAACGTCGTCGGCGGCGGCGAACACGCGAAGGAGGCCACGCACATCCAGGAGTTCCTCTCCGCGCCGGTCGGCGCGCCGAGCGTCTCCGAGGCCATCTTCGCCAACGCCGCGGTCCACGCCCGCATCTCCGAGATACTCGACGACCGCGACGTCCCCGCCGCGAAGGGCGACGAGGGCGCGTGGGCGCCGCCCATCTCGGACGCCGAGGCGTTCGAGGTGGTCGACGAGGCCGTCTCCGACGTGGAGGACGACCTCGGGTTCGAGATCGGATTCGGTCTCGACATCGCAGCGGCCGAACTGTACGACGAGGACGAGGGCGGCTACGTCTTCGGCGACGAGGTGAAGTCGACCGACGAGATGGTCGACTACGTCGCCGAGATGGTCCACGAGTACGACCTCGTCTACGTCGAGGACCCCCTCGACGAGAACGACTACGAGGGCTTCGCGGAACTGACCGAGCGGGTGGGCGAGCAGACGCTCGTCTGCGGCGACGACCTGTTCGTCACCAACGTCGAACGCCTGCAGGACGGCATCGACGTGGGCGCCGCGAACTCCATCCTCATCAAGCCGAACCAGATCGGCACCCTCTCGGACGCCTTCGACGCCGTCGAACTCGCCGTCCGGAACAACTACGACGCGGTTATCTCGCACCGTTCCGGCGAGACGGAGGACACCACCATCGCACACCTCGCCGTCGCGACCGACGCCGCCTTCATCAAGACGGGGGCGGTGCAGGGCGAGCGAACAGCTAAACTGAACGAACTCATCCGCATCGCGGACGACGCAGTATGACAGACAACGACAACGAAGCGGTCGAAGTCGTCGACGAGGACGTCGCGGAGGCCGAAGACGCCGACGCCGACGCCGCCGAGACGACCGAGGCCGAGACGACCGAAGAAGAAGTCGCCGAGGCCGACGAAGCCGACGCCGAAGCCGAAACCGAGGAGGCTCCGGCGAAGGACGTGGCCGAGGCCGAAACGCTCGAGGAAGACGAGGAGGACGCCGGACCGGCGTTCGACGAAGACGTCATGCCGGACGAGGAGGCCGACCTCCTCATCCCCGTCGAGGACTACCTCGCCGCCGGGGTCCACATCGGGACCCAGCAGAAGACGAAGGACATGGAGCGGTTCATCCACCGCGTCCGCGACGACGGTCTGTACGTCCTCGACGTGAGCCAGACGGACTCGCGTATCCGCACCGCCGCGGACTTCCTCGCGAACTACGACCCCGAGCAGATTCTGGTCACGAGTTCGCGCCAGTACGGTCGGTTCCCGGCCAAGAAGTTCGCCGACGCCGTCGGCGCCCGCGCCCGCACGGGCCGGTTCATTCCGGGCACGCTGACGAACCCCGACTACGCCGGCTACATCGAACCCGACGTGGTCGTCGTCACTGACCCCATCGGCGACGCGCAGGCGGTCAAGGAGGCCATCACGGTCGGCATCCCTGTCATCGCCATGTGCGACTCGAACAACCAGCTCTCGAACGTCGACCTCGTCGTCCCGACGAACAACAAGGGTCGACGCGCCCTGTCGGTCGTCTACTGGCTGCTCGCCAACGAGACGCTCGACCGCCGCGGCACCGACCAGGTGTACGCGCTGGAAGACTTCGAGGCCGAAGTCTAACTCCGACCACGCGACCGACGACGATTCCGATTCCTCTTTCTCTCGCCCGCCGAGCGACCGCTCAGTCCGACCGTTCGACCACGCCGAGTCGCCCCGCGAATCGCTCGTGGTCGAACCACGCCGCGCGCGCCCCGTCCCCGCGTCCGAACGCGAACGGGTCGCCGAGCGAGAAGCGCTCGCGGGCCGCCTCGAAGTCGTCGACCCCGAGGAGGTACGCGCACGGCCCCTCCCCGACCGTCTCGAGTCGCTTCCGGAGCGGTCCGTCCGCCCCCGTCCCCGCCTCCGCGAGGGCGACGGGGGCGCCGGGACAGACGCGCAGGCGGTCGAACGGACCGGCGGCGTCGACGGGCGTCGGCAGGCGGTGCCGCCGGGTCAGGAGGTCCGCGGACGCGTCGGCGTCGTCGACGGCGAGGACGACGGCGGCGGTGCCGACTAGGGGCGAGTCGAGGAGGTCGGGGTCGGGCGTCGTTCGGTAGGAGCGAGGCGTCCGGTCGGAGACGAGAAACGGGAGTCGTTCGTCGCCGTCGGGGCCCTCGAAGCACATGTCCCACTCGACGCGCGTCCCGTTCGGACGGACCCGCGAGCCCTCGTGCGGACCGTCGACGCGGACGCCGCGGTCGATGGCCGCTTTCGCCGCCGCGGCCGCGTCGGGCACGTCGAGACACCACCCCGCGGGGCCGGCGTCCGCGGCGAGGTGTGCGGGCCAGAATCCGGCGTCCGCGGGGTCGGTTCCCTCCGTCGGGGCGACGAGTTCGAGGTAGGAGCCGTCGGGGAGGCCGACGACGGCCATGTGCGTCGTTCCGGTTCCGTGCGGGCCGCCGTACGCCGTGGGGAGGCCGACGGTCTCGGCGACCGCTCGCAGGTCGTCGAGGTCGAGGCCGCTGAAGGCGACGTGGTCGATGGTGAGCACGCCTCGCCACTCGACGCGAGCGGGCATAAACGGGACGGAGCGACGGGGCGCCGAGAACCGGCCGCGTCGGCGCTCAAACCGCCCTCCCGCGGGTCGGACTGCCAGAACAAGGGTTTTGTCTCCCCACCTCTACCGTCCTGTATGGATATCCTCCGTAGCGTCCACGCGGTCGCGACCGCTTCGGGCGACGGCACCGGGACCGGCGCCATCGATTGGGTCGCCGTCGCCGACGCCGCGAAGAACGTGACCGACCCCGGCGATATCGCGCTCTCCGATGCCGACCGCGAGGGGTACGCGACGGACGTGCGCGACGCCCGCCGCCGCCTCCGCGACGTGGGCGACGTCGAGTTCGACCTCCCAGACACCGTCGAGGTGCAGAGCCGCCACCACTGGATCGACGCGAACATCCGGACGTTCGAGCGCGTGATGCGACCCATCGAGGAGCGCGGCCGCGTCACCCTCCCCGGCGTCACCCGCGTCGTCAACACCGGGACGATGGCGTTCATGCTGTCGTTCCTCGGCAAGAACGTCCTCGGGCAGTACGACCCCCTCCTCCTCGCCGAGGACGACGAGGAGCACGGCCTCTACTTCGTTCACCCGAACATCGTCGCGGCGTCGGAGTCGCTCGACGTCGATCTCGACCGCTTCCGGCGCTGGATCGCCTTCCACGAGGTGTCGCACGCCGCCGAGTTCGGCGCGGCCCCGTGGCTCTCAGAGCACCTCGAAACCCGGATGCAGGACGGTCTCGACGCCCTCGCCGACGGGCAGTTCGACCGCGAGGCGTTCTCGGACCTCGACACCGCGATGACGGCCGTCGAGGGGTACGCGGAACTCCTGATGGACCGCGCGTTCGACGAGGAGTACGAGGACCTCCGGGAGAAACTCGACGCCCGCCGCAAGGGCGGCGGCCCCGTCGCCCGCCTCGCCCGCCGCCTCCTCGGCCTCGGGATGAAGCGCCGCCAGTACGAACGCGGCGCGCGGTTCTTCGAGACCGTCGCGGACGAACGCGGCGTCGCCGCCGCCTCGACCGTGTGGGAGCGCCCGGAGAACCTCCCGACCGAGGAGGAACTGGAGAACCCCTGGAAGTGGATCGCTCGGGTGAACCCCGAGTCGCGGCTGTAACGTCAGCCCACGACGTCGACGCCCGTGATGTCGAACCGCGCGCCGCCCTCCGCGCTCTCGGTCACGCGAATCTCCCAGCCGTGGGCGTCGGCAATCTCGCGGACGATGGCGAGTCCGTACCCGGTTCCGTCCCGGTCCGTCGAGTAGCCGTGCTCGAACACGCGGTCGCGGTTCTCCGGCGGAATCCCCGGCCCGTCGTCCGCCACGTAGAAGCCGTCGGGTAGGTCGCCGACCGTGACGGTCACCGACCGGCCGCCGCTCTCGGCCTCGTGAGACGCGGTCTCACTGCTCGTGGAACCGTGTTCCACGCTGTCTCCGGGAGCGGAGCGACCGGAGGCCTGTCGAGCACCGTGCTCGACAGCGTTCCGGACGAGGTTCTCGAACAGTTGCCGGAGCCGCGTCCCGTCTGCACGAACCGTCTGCTCGGTCTCGACTCGGAGCGTCGCGTCGGCCGTCGGAACGTTCATCCACGACTGCTCGACGACCGAGGCGAGTTCGACGGCCGAGAGGTCGTCGATGACGTCCCCCGACCGAGCCAGCATGAGCAGGTCGTCGATGAGCCCGTTCATCCGTTTGAGCGAGCGCCGCGCGGGTGCGAGGTGGTCCAGGTCCTCGGTTTGTTCGGCCAACTCGACCGACCCCATCGCCACGCTCAGCGGGTTCCGCAGGTCGTGCGAGACGATGGAGGCGAACCGCTCCAGCCGACCGTTCTGCCGCTGCAACCGCTCGTTCGCCCGCTGGCGCTGCAGCTCCGAGCTCACCCAGCGGCTCATCAGGTCGACGAGCGTCACCTCCCACTCGGAGAACGGCTCTCTCCGAGGTTCCGTATCGTAGAAGCAGAACGTGCCGTAGACGCCGTCGTCGACGAACACCGGCGTTCCGAGGTAACAGGAGATGCCCCACTCGGTGAAGCCCGCTCGGTCCGTCTCCTCCGGCGCGTCGCGCTCGATGTTCTCGAGAACGAGCGTCTTCTCGGTCGCCGCGGCGATTTCGCAGTTGGTCGCCGACAGCGGCACGATATCCCCTTCGGAGATGCTGTCGTCGGCCGCATCGACCACCTCGAAGCGGTACTCCTCGCCCCGAATCCGCGACAGCGTCCCGTAGCCGACTCCCAGTTGCGCGCGACCGAGCGCGAGGAGCCCCCGGACCTGTTCGTCGAACGATAGCTCCGGGTCGGCGGTTATCTCGTACATCTCGCGGAGGACGCGTTCGCGCGTCCGTCGGTCGGTGATGTCGCGGTCGGAGACGATTATCTCGGTTACCTCCCCGTCGTCGTTCGTCACCGGTCTGAACACGCCGCTGACGGTACGGTGCCCGTCGGCGCCGACGATTTCGGCCTCGAACGGGACGTACTCTCCGGACGCCGCGCGGTCGACCCACCGCTGGACGTCCTCGCGGAGGGAGTCGTCGTCCCCCCACCACGGCGCCTCGCGGAACGGCGTCCCCAGCACCGCCTCGCGGTCGGCGTCGATGTACTCCATGGCGGTCCGGTTGACGTCGAGGACCGTCCCGTCGGGGGTGAGCAACCCCACGAGGACGTTCGGGTCCTCGAACACCGCCTCGTACTGGCGCTCCGCGCGGGCGAGCTCCTCCTCGCGGGTCCGACGGTACGTGATATCTCGGGTCGACCCGCCGACGTGCGTGACCCGCCCCTCGGCGTCGGTTATCGGTTCCCCTTTCACCCAGACGTAGCGGCCGTAGCCTTCGGCTTCGTTGACGCGGTACTCGACGTCGACCGCCCGTCCGTTCGAGAGGGCCTCCATGGACCGCTCGACCCGTTCTCGGTCCTCGGGGTGCACCGCGTCGAGAAACGCGCGGGAGTCCTCCCGAAGGGTCGCGAGCGATTGCCCGTACACCGTCTCGTAGGAGTCCGTGATGAACACCAGTTCGCTCCAGTCGCGGGAGAACAACCAGAGCACGTCGTCGGTGCGGTCGACCAGTTCGGCGAACAGGTGCTGTATTTCGTTCATCGAGGTCCGCGCGCGGTCGCGTTCGACCACGTTGGCGATGCGGTTCGCGAGCACCGCGTAGTGGTCGGTGCCGGACTCCTTCTGGAGGTAGTCCGTCGCGCCGGCCGTGATGGCCTCGCTGGCCACCTCCTCGGACCCCCGCCCGGTGTAGAGGATGAAGGGGAGGTCCGGGCGCGTCGAGCGGATGGTTTCGAGGAAGTCGATGCCGGTGCGTTCGGGCATCTCGTAGTCCGAGACGACGCAGTCGAACGTCTCCTCGGCGAGTCGGTCCAGTCCCTCCTCGACGCTCGCCGCCGTCTCGACCGTCAGTCGGTCGTCCGCCCGTTCGAGGAACGCCGCGACCAGTTCGCCGAGGTCCGGCGCGTCGTCGACGTGGAGGACCCGAATCCGGTCGGTCGACGGCGATACCCCCGCGAACTCGTTCATCGGTCGGTCGCCTCGGGAGTCGACCCCGTAGAGCCTTCGGACGCGGCGGTTCGGGGATATATGTTAGTTGTCATCTGTTGGTAACTCGGCGTCGAAACGGGTCGCAGCGCCCGGTCGAGGCGGATTCGGGCGACGGAGCGACCCGGCCCCCTCCGGACGGCGAGACGGTCGCCCCGTTTGTTCGTTCCCAGGCGCTTCCGGACGCTGTCGGATAAACGTTCGTCTCGGGAAGCATCGCGGGCCCCCCCCGTCGGCCGGCGCCCGTCGCTCATCGACTGCGGCCGCGGTTCGTCGTCGCCAGGAAGTCGGCCCACCACCGGACGAGAAAGAAGATGAGGAGAAGGCCGACGAGCAGTCCGCCGAGGAAGCCACCGCCGACGAAGGCGAGAGAGCCGCCGGCCTGGACCGCGACCAGCGCGCCCGAGACGGCGACGAGGAGGACGAACCCGACCTTCAACCGGGCGCTCGCGGTCTCCCGTTCCTCGTCGGTCATGCTCGGTCCGACCATTCAGCCGTCCTCCGGGTCGTGCGCGACGCTCACGTGCATCCCCAGAAACACCCACTCCTCGGAGTCGCCGCCCGTCCCGGCGTCGGGTCCGCCTCCGTCGTCCCCGTCGGTTCCGTCGGTTCCCTCGCTCGCACCGTCGGCCGCGGGACGCCGTTCGAGGGTCCCGCTCCACCGCGTGTCGAACTCGCGGTCCGCGCCCGCCTCGGTGTCGGTCCACGCCATCCGAACGTCGTCGGCGAAGGCGGCGTGGTCGTCGCGTTCGACGACGCGTAGGTCGCCGCTCTCCACGGTCCAGTCCGTCGTCGTCCGGGTCTGCTCGCGGAGTCCCTCGGCGACCGCGTCGTAGCCGACGAGCGTCTCGCCCACCCCGAACTTCGTCACCGCCTCGGATTCCGCGAAGTAGGGGTACAGCGGCTCTCCGCGGCGAAGGGCTTCGTAGTAGTCCTCGACGGTCGCCCGTGCGCTCATGTTCGATACGTCGGCGCGAGGGGATTTGAAAACACGGTTCCGCGCCGCGGGTGAGGCCGTCGCCCGTCCGCCGCTACTGGAAGCCGCGGCCGACCGCGTCCTCGTCGATGAGGTCCTCTAAGTCCTCGCTCAGCAGGTCGTCGGCGTCGGCGAACTCCTCGGTCAACTCGTCGAGTCGGTCGGGGCGGCCGTCGAACTCGTACTCCATCGGGCCGAACGCCGGACTGTCCACGGCGTCCATCAGGTCGGTGAAGAAGTCCTCCGGCGTCGTCGGCGCCTCGGCGTGGACCTTCACGGTCTCTTCGAGGCGCGTCGCCATCGACTTCGCGTGGTCCTCGTCCTCCGGTGGCGACTGCACGGCGAACCGCCCGCCGTCGCCGCCGTCGCCGCGGCGCGGGAGCAGCGGTTCGATGTCGTCGTCGATGCGGCGGGCGACGCGCGACCCGACGCCGCGGACCTCCAAGGGGTTCTTCGCGTACGTCTTCAGTTCGTAGACGCCCACGCTCGGGTGCCCGAGGAACAGTTCCTCGCCGAGTCCCTGCTCTCGATGACCGGCGACCGCCCGCCAACCGTCGGGGTCCGCGCCCGATTCGGTGACGTCCGAGAGTACGTCCTTCCAGTCTCTGACGCGCATACGTTCGGTGGTACCACGGCGCTTCGGATGAGCGTGCCGGTTTCAGCGGGTAGTTCCGATATGTGGCGAACGTGGCTGTCAGAACGCGAGGTGCAGTTCGCGCGAGTGACTCTCGGCCATCGCGCTCCCGCGACCGTGAACACCTCGGAAGGGACCACCCGTGCCGGTCGGTCGGCCGGCTATCGCCCCCGTGCGCCGCGCCGACCCCCGTTCGACTTCAGTGACCGACAGCGTTTTTCGCGCCGACGCGGACCACTCCGTGTGAACCTCCGCGGCCGTCTCGTCGAGGTGGGCGAGGAACGCGAAGTGGAGACGCAGTACGGGACGCGGTCGCTCGCCGAGATGACGGTCCGCCCCGAGGGCGGCGACGTCGACGCTCCCGACGCGACCGTCCGGGTAACCCTCTGGGGGAAGTGGACCCACACCGCCGACCTCGCGGAATCCGGCATGGACCTCCTCGTCACCGACGCGGAGGAGTCCGAATATCGGGGCGAGACGACCTATGCTACGTCCAAGGAGTCGTACGTCGTCCTCGAACCCGACTTCCTCGTCGACGTGACCGACGTGCGCTCGTGGGTGCAGTGCCCCCGGATGTACTATCTGAACAAACTCTCGGGTATCCCGCTGAACTACCCCGTCGTCAAGGGGACCGTCGTCCACGAGGTGTTCGGCGACCTATTGCGGGGCCGAGATTTGGAAGACTCCATCGACGAACGCGTCGCCGAGGCGGGCCTGCAACTCGGCCTCCTCGGCTACGACGCCGAGGAGGTGCGAGACGAGGTGCGTCGCAACGCCGCCGCTATCGAGGGTTGGTTGGCGCAAGGGACCCTGACAGAAGAAGACGGGTGGCGCTCGGAGTACACGCTCATCTCGCCGACGTTCGGAATCAAGGGGCGCGCCGACGCCCTGCGACGCGGGATGCCCGTCGAGTTGAAGACAGGTAAGAACCTCAAGCGCGACCCGCGGTTTCAGGACAAGATTCAGGCCGCCGCGTACGCCCTCGTCCTCGCCGAACGCGGCGTTCCCGCCGATACGGCGACGCTCTTGTACACGAAGAACACGGCCTTAGAGCGGAACGAGGAGTCGGGCGACCTCTCGCCCGCAAAGGAATTCTCCGTCGGCAAGGGACTCCTCGACTTCGTCGTCCGCAAGCGCAACGAGATAGCCGCGATGGAGTTCGATTTCTCGGTGCCGACGGGGTTCGAGGCCGACGCGAAGTGCGAGTACTGCTTCGAGCAGGACACCTGCATGGTCGTCTCCGGGCGCTTGGACCAGGAGTCGAAAGCGGGACAGATAGGCACGCCGCTCCCCGAAGACGAACGCGAGTACTTCGACCGGTTCTACCGCGCCATCGAGGAAGAGCGACGCGAGACGCACGAGGAGTACCGAAAGCTCTGGGAGCAGTCCGCCGAGGAACGCGCCGACGACGACAGGGCGCTCATCGACCTCGACTACGTCGACCGGCGCGAAATCGAGGGCGGCCGCTGGGAACTCCGCGCGCGACGGCCCGACGGCGCGGTGTCGAAACTCCGCGAGGGCGACATCTGCCTGGCCAGCGACGGCGACCCGGTGGGCGGGCACGCCGAACTCTGTCGCATCCGCGAACTGGGCGACGAGGTGGTCGTCACCGCGGACGAACCCGTCGAACTCCGGCGTCTCGACGTCTACCCCTCCGAGATATCCGTCTCGCGGATGCTCACCGCCGTCCACGACGCCCTACTGAAGGGGTCGGAGGACCGCAAGGACGTGCTGTTCGGCCGACGCGACCCCGAGTTCTCGGCTCGGAGCGCGGAGGCGTACGTCGACAACAACGAGGCGCAGAACAGGGCGGTACGACTGTCGGTCGACGCCGACGATGCCGCACTCGTCCACGGACCGCCGGGCACGGGCAAGACGTACACCATCGCGCGCACCGTCCGCGCCCTCCTCGACGACGGTCAGCGGGTCCTCCTATCGGCGTTCACGAACCGCGCCGTCGACAACGCCGTGGAGGCCCTGCGCGAACAGGGATTCGAGGATATCGTCCGCGTCGGCACGGAGAACGGCGTCCGCGAGGACATGCTGGACCTCCGTCTGAAGACGGCGGGCGAACCGAACGACCGCGCGGCGGCGCTGAACGACGCGCCCGTCGTCGCCGCCACTACCTCCTCCTGCGGGTCGCGGATGATGCGCGAACAGTCCTTCGACGTGGCCCTCGTCGACGAGGCGTCGCAGTTGACCGAACCCGGCACGCTCGCGGCAATCAACCTCGCCGACCGGTTCGTCCTCGTCGGCGACCACCAGCAGTTACCGCCGGTGGTCAGAGCCGAGAACGACCTCCAGAAATCGCTGTTCGAGCGACTCGTCGACCGCTACCCCGAGGCGTCGGTGATGCTGGACCGCCAGTACCGCATGAGCCAGCGCATCCAGGCGTTCTCCTCGGCGGAGTTCTACGACGGCGCGCTCAGACCCGCCGGCGGCGAGGTGGCCGCGCAGCGACTCTCGGACCTCGGCGTCGCGGAGTCCGCACTGCCCGAGGAACTCCGCGACCCCGTGGCGTTCGTCGACCCCGGCGGGTCGCGCGTCGGCAACACCAACCCGGCGGAGGCCGACCGCGTGGCCGAACTCGTCGACGCCTACGCCGCCGCCGGCGTCGACCCCGACGACATCGGCGTCATCGCGCCGTTCCGCGCGCAGGTCGCCGAGATAAGCAAGCGGACCGACGTCACCGTCGACACCGTCGACCGATTTCAAGGCTCCTCGAAGGAGGTGATTTTGGTGTCGTTCGTCGCCGCCGGGGGGCTCGACGGCCCCATCTTCGAGGACCATCGCCGGATCAACGTCGCCCTCACGCGCGCGAAGAAGGCGCTCGTCCTCGTCGGCGACGCCGACGCCCTCGCCTCGGACCCCTTCTACGCGCGGATGCTCGACTGGGCGCGGCGGTGAGGGCGGCGACGTGCGGACCGCGTCGGGGTACCGGTCCGACGGCGGCCCGTCGGCCGACCGTCACGCGAGAACGCTTTTCCTCGTGGGGTGCGAACTAGTAGCATATGTCTCAGAAACAGAGCCCGATGTCTCGGCCGGAGGCCGACTCGGAGGGACAACTCCTCGGCGTGAGACAGGCGGCGCTGGGAGCGGCGGCCGGACTCGCGGGGATGGCGGTGATGGTCCCGCTTCTCGGCGTCGCGTGGCTGCTCGGGGCGTTCGAACTCTCGGCCGTCGCCGGTCTGGCGAGCATCGTCGGACTCGGCGAGAGCTTCCTGCTCGGCGCGATAATCTTCGTCGGCGGCGGGATGACGACGATTCCGCTCCTGTTCGCCTCGCTGGCGGTGTTCATGCCGGGCGAGAGCATGGGGACGAAGGGCGCCGTCTTCAACGCCATCGTCTGGACCGGGTTCGCCGTCGCCTTCTGGTCCGAACAGACCGGTCTGACGCTCGCGCTGTACCTCCTGTTGACGCTCCTAGCGCACGTCGGCTACGGCTACGTCCTCGGCACCGTCTACGGCCGCTACGCGACTATCCCCGTCTACGACGTCTGAGATGCCGCTGCTCCAGTTCGACACGACGGCCGAGGCGAGCGCCGAGGAGCGAGAGCGGTTCACCGCGGCGGTGACCGACCTGTACGCCGAGGAGATGGCGACGACGACGGGCCACGTCGCCGTGGTGATACGCGAGCACCCCCCGGCGAACCTCTCTTTGGGCCGCGCCGAGGAGGGTCCGCTGTGCTTTCTGAGCGCCGACATCCGCGAGGGCCGGTCGTTCGAGCGCAAGCGGTCGTTCGCGCTGGCGGCGATGGAACTGGCGGCCGAGCGGTTCTCGATACCCGAGACGAACCTGAAGGTGTCGTTTACCGAGCACGCGGGGGAGGAACTGATGGGCGTCGACCGGGTGGGCGGGGAGTGGTCGCCGACCGAAGAGGACGGCGAGTGAGCGGCGGGGAACGGAGGGCTACCAGAGGATGGCGGGCCAGACGAACTGGAACATGAACCAGAGGAGACCCGTCAGCACGACGGTCATCACGAGGTTGAGGATGACGCCGGCGCGCATCATGTGCTTCTGTTCGATGTAGCCCGACCCGAACACGATGGCGTTCGGCGGCGTCGCCACCGGGAGCGCGAAGGCGAAACTCGCCGCCACGGCGCCGGAGACCGAGAGGAAGACGGCCGCCGCCACCTCCGCGAGACCGAGCGTCGTGGCGAAGACGCTGCCGATGCCGATGAGGATGGGGACGATGATGGTCGCCGTCGCGGTGTTGGAGGTCATCTCCGTGAGGAAGATGACTAGGAGAACGACCGCGGCGACGACGAGGACGATGGGCGCGCCGGTCAGCGAACTGAACACCGTGTTGGCTATCCAGTCGGTCGCGCCCGTCGCCGCGAGGGCGTCCGCGAGCGCGATACCGCCGCCGAACAGGAGGATGGTCCCCCAGTCGATGTCGACGAGTTCGTCCCACTCCATGGTGTCCGCGAGGACCAGGGCCGGAATCGCCGCGAGACCGACCATCACGTAGTAGAGGATGCCTTGGTGGCCCTCGACGCCGAGCACCGTCGCGCCGTCGCCGCCGAACACCGTCGTCGCCCACGCGGCCGGGAGGTACGGGCCGATGAGGTCGCCGAGGCCGCCGAGCACCCACAGCCCCGCGGTCGCGGTGAAGATGTACGCGACGCGCTTGCCGCGCGTGCTCAGTTCACCCTCCTCTTCGAGGTAGCGCGCCGCTTCCTCGCGGGCCGACTCGACGTTGTCTATCTGCGGCGGGTAGATGCGGTAGGTGAGGAGGTACCAGACGAGGGGAAGCGTGACGACGACGATGGGGATGCCGATGAGTAGCCACCGCGCGAACCCGATTTCGTAGCCGAGTATCTGGTTGAGTTGCGCCGCGAGGATGGCGTTCGGCGGCGTGCCGATGAGCGTGCCGACGCCGCCGACGCTGGCGGCGTAGGCGGTGCCGAGCAGCATCGAAATCTGGATGTTCGTGAAAGAGTCCTCGCCCGCCCCGTCGCCGAGGCCGGCGTCGCCGACGCCCGCGCCGTCGGACATCGTGTCCGAGGAGCCTCCGGACGCTCCGCGCGCGTCGTCGTCGGTGCCCATCTCCGAGTCGAAGTCGGCGTCGGGGTCGTCGGCGGCCGCGGCCACCTCGTCCCGCCCGAGCACCTGCGTGAGGACGCCGAGCGCGATGGGCGTCATCATCGCCGTCGTCGCCGTGTTCGACACCCACATCGAGAGGAACGCCGTGGCGAGCATCACCGCCGCGACGAGTCGCCGCGGCGACGACCCCATCTTCGACATGATCCACAGCGCGATTCTGCGGTCGATATCGTACTTCTGCAAGGCGTTCGCCAGCATGAAGCCGGCGATGAACAGGAAGATGAGGTGGTCGGCGAATCCGACCAACGCCTCGTCGAGGTCGGGATACACCCCGAACGCGGTGAGCACGAACGGTATCGACAGCGCCGTCACGGCCAAGGGGAGCGCCCCGGTCACCCAGAGGAAGCCGGCGAAGAACATCGTCGCTATCGCGTACTGCCCTTTCACCGACAGCCCCTCCGGCGAGGGGCCGACGGCGACGAGCGCGGTGCCGAACACCGCGATGGCGAACAGTATCAGCCGCCGCTGCGTGCGCGAGTTACCCAGCTGTATCATTGATACACCTCTGCTTACGAAACTCCACGATTAATACTTTCGGAGACGGGATGGGAGAGTTATCGTATCACATACCGTCTGCGATTAAAAGTGCTCCGCGAGCGCTTCGACCTGGTCGGCGCTGAGTTCGGCGGCGTACAGGTCGAGCAGTTCCTCCCGGCGGGACCGCGACAGCGCGCGCGCCCCCGATTCGAGCATCGACACGTGCGCTTGGAGGACGTCGTCGACTTCGCGTTCGACCGTCCGCTGGTCGTAGTCGGCGGCGACGCGGAGCAGTCGCCACGCCCGCGGGGAGAGATCCGCGACGTCGACGGACGAGGTGGCGGCCATCGAGTGACTCTCACGGTTGTTCCCACAAAATCCATGCGGATGCCGGGCGCGGGTCGGTGCGTTCTTGCCCTCGGGCGACCACCTATGGAGTCATGACTTCGCTGCGAGAGCGGTTCGACGACTCCGACGCGTTCAGGCGCGGCGTCCTCGGCGCCGTCTCCGGCGGCCTCGCCGGCGTGGTGCTCACGCTCCTCGGCGCGTCGACGGTCGGCGACTACCTCATCGCCATCTTCGTCGGGTGCGTCACGTTCGTCGCCCTCTGGTTGCTGGTGAACTGAACCGAACGACCGCTACGGCCGGTCCTCGCCGGCGGCCACCGCTCCGCCGTCGCCGCCATCGCCGTCGTCGATTTCGTCCAGTACGCGCGCGTGGAACTCACGCAGCACCTCGCTCTCGTCCTCGGCGAGCACTACGTCGCTGGCGGTGAGCGTCGCGAGGCCGAACGCGCGCGGCGTGGGGGAGTCGACGTTCCGCGCGACGACGTTGATATCGCCCGCTCGGACGTCGCCGAGCACGTCCTTCACGGCGGCGACGTTCAGCTTGTCCTCCAGAATCTCCCGGTAGGTCTCCTCCATCACTGCGAAGGAGTCGAGCCCCTGCGCGAACGACAGCAGCATTTCGGAAGAGACCTGCTGTTGGGCCGCGGTCTTCTCGTAGCCCTTGTAGCGCTTCAGAATCATTAGAGAGCGCGCGGCGTTGATGCGGAAGTAGCGCTTCAGCAGGTCGGTGCCGTCGATTGCGGCGCGCAGGTCCGCGTCCACGTCCGCGGGGTCGATGTCGCGGAGGACGGCCTCGACGTCCACCTTCCGGTTCAGCGGCATGGAGACGCAGAAGCCGTTGTCCGCGACGGCCACCTGCACGTTTGCGTTCGACCGCTGGGCGCAGCGGTAGGCGACGAGGCGCGAGAGACCGTCGTTGAACCGCCGCCCGTAGTTCGAGTGGACGTAGAAGTGCCGGCGGTACGCCGCGCGGTCCAACTGCACCTCCACGACGAGTCGGTCGTCGGTGGCGACGCTCTCGGCGCCGGCGTAGCGCACCTGCTCGTCGAACATCCGGGTGACCGCCCGGACGCTGTTCTCGTCCATCGGGTACTCCCGGAGCCACGTCCGCACGCCGGGCGCGCCGCCCGCCTCCAGTCGTTCGAGCAGGTCCCCCTGGAACGCGGCTATCTCGCGGCCGAGGTCGTAGGAGAGGGGCAGGCGCTCGGAGAACCACGACGGCACCGTCGGTCGGTCGCTCGTCCGGTCGACGTGCACCTTCGACCCGCGGCGGTACCGGTAGGCGAAGCGGTCGCCGCCGAGGACGAACACGTCGCCCTTCTCCAAGGTGTCGAGGTAGTTTTCGTCCAACTGGCCGACCCACTCCTCGCCCCCCCGCGTCACCACGTCGCAGGTAAAGGAGTCGGGGATGGTGCCGATGTTCGTCATGTAGATGACGCGCGCCATCCGCCCGCGCTTGCCGAGGAGGTGCTCACCGACGTCGTACTCGGGGTAGTGGTGCTCGCCGTCGGGCGCGTCGTTCGTGTCGCGCCACACCTTCGCGTAGACGTTCTTCTCTTCGAGGCCTTCGTAGTCGGCCGTCAGGTACGAGAGAAGCCGCTCCCACTCGGCGTCCGAGAAGTCCCGGTAGGGGTACGCCCGCCGGAGCGTCGCCAGCACGTCCTCCTCGCGCCGAACGGCGTTGATGGCCATACCGTAGACCTGCTGTGCGGCCACGTCCTGGGCGTTCTCGGGGACGAACACCCGGTCGACAAATCCTTCTTCGGCTTTCTTCAGCATCACCGCGCACTCGACCAACTCGTCCCTGTCGAGGGCGATGACCCTCCCCTCGACCGTCTGGCCGAGTCGGTGGCCCGCGCGTCCGACCCGCTGGAGCAGCGAGGCGACAGATTTCGGCGACCCGACCTGCACCACGAGGTCGATGTGCGGCATGTCGATGCCGAGTTCGAGGCTCGTGGAGGTGGTCACCACGTCCAACTCGCCGGCCTTCAGTTGGGATTCTATCTCCCCCCTCCGCTCCTTCGAGAGGCTGCCGTGGTGACACCCCGAGTTCGTCTCATCGTAGCCGTCGTACTCCTCTCGCAGGTTGTGCAGCACCCGTTCGGCGCCCGACCGCGTGTTCGTGAACACCAGCGTGTTCGTGTGCGAGCGGACGAGTTCGTCCAGTCGGTCGTAGAACCCCTCCTGCACGACGTCGCGCGGCGTGTCGATGAGGTCGTCCGTCGGACACTCCAACCGCACGTCGAAGTCGCGGACGAAGCGCGTGTCGACGATTTCGTAGTCGCGCACCTCGCCGGCGTCGTCGCGCCCCACCAGAAACTCCGCCATCGTCGACAGCGGTTCGACCGTCGCCGAGCAGCCGATTCTGGTCGGGGAGGACTCGCACATCTCCTCCAATCGCTCCAAGGACACCGACAGGTGCGTCCCGCGCTTGTTCTCCGCGAGGCTGTGAATCTCGTCGACGACGACGTATTCGACCGTCCTGAGCTTCTCTTTGAACTTCGGCGAATTGAGGAGGATGGCGAGCGTCTCCGGCGTCGTGTTGAGGATGTGCGGCGTCGTCTCCAGCATCTTTTGGCGCTCGGAACTCTCGGTGTCGCCGTGGCGGATGGCGTGGCGGACGCGCACCTCCTCGCCGCGTTCGCCCATCCGCTCGGCGATACCCTCCAGCGGTTCGGTGAGGTTCCGGTGGATGTCGTTGGCCAGCGACTTCAGCGGCGAGACGTACAGGCAGTAAACGGAGTTCTCCAGGCCCTCCTCGCGCTCTCGGTCCCTGCGGAAGAGGTCGTTGAGGATGGCCGTGAAGGAGGCGAGCGTCTTGCCGGACCCGGTGGGCGCGCAGACGAGGGCGTTCTCCCCCTTGTCGATGAGCGGGATGCCCTCGCGCTGGGGCGGGGTGAAGAAGCCGCCGTTGCCGCCGACGTAGCGTCCGAACTGGTCGACCCACCACTCTCTCACCGTCGGTTCCAACCGGTCGAGGACGTCCTCGTCGGCCAGCGGTACGGTTTCGGGGTCGAACGCGAAGGGGTCGTCCTCGTCGGCCGCCCGCGACGCCGCCTCGCGGAGGAGGTGTCGGCCACCGCTACTCATTGGTTGCAGTGAGGGGCGCGCCTGTAAGTGGGTTGCGCCCGCGCCCGCGTGCGACTCCCCGACGGCCCGCCGACCGGCGCGGTCCGCGGCCGACGGACGCCGCCAACTTATACCCGCGCCGCTTACGGCGACTATGCGCGTCACGTTCCTCGGCACCGGTAGCGCGATGCCCTCTCCCGACCGGGCGCAGACGGGCCTCCTCGTCGAGTCCGGCGACCGCTCGCTCCTCGTCGACTGCGGCAGCGGCGTCCTCTCCCGCCTCGCCGGCACCGAGACGGGCTACGAGGGCGTCGGGACGGTCCTGCTCACCCACCACCACCTCGACCACGTCTCGGACCTCCTCCCCCTGTTGAAGGCGCGGTGGCTGGCGGGCGAGATGCACCTGGAAGTCGTCGGCCCAGTTGGCACGAAACGGCACCTCGACGGCCTCCTCGACGTCTACGACTACATGCAGAACCGCGTCGACCTGCAGGTCAGAGAGGTCGCGGCCGGGTCGTTCTCGGTCGGCGGGTTCGACGTGGAGGCGACGGAGACGCGCCACTCCGTGAACTGTCTGGCCTACCGGTTCGCGGGCGGCGACGAGGGGGGCGGAGGCGACTTCGTCTTCTCCGGCGACTCGGAGGCGTTCGAGGGCCTCGCCAACTTCGCGGACGGCGCGGCCGTCCTCGCGCACGACTGCTCGTTTCCCGACGAGGTGGACGTCTCGAACCACCCAACGCCCTCGCAGTTGGGCGCCGCCCTCGCCGGCCGCGATATCGGCCGCGTCTACCTGACGCACCTCTACCCGCACACCGAGGGGCGACACGAGGAGATGCTCGAATCGGTCGCGCGAGGGTACGACGGCGACGTGCGCTTCGCGCGCGACGGTCTCCGAATCGACATCTGAACGGTTCGACCCGCCGACTCAGCCGCGAATCACGGTCCCCGCGTCCTCGCCGGCCAGAAAGTCCGCGAGGGCGTCGGGACCGAACACGTGCGCCGGCGCGCCGAGGTCGAGGAGTGCGCGCACCTTCGCGGCCATCCCGCCCGTCACGTCCGTCGCGTCGCTGCCGCCCAACACGTCGCTGACGTCCTCGAACGCCGTTATCTCGGGAATCACCGCGCCGTCGTCGTCGAGGACGCCCGGCACCGTCGAGCACAGTCCCACGCGGTCGGCGTCGAGGCCGCGCGCCAGCGTCGTCACGAGTTCGTCGCCGCTCAGCACCGTCGCGCCCGCGCCGGCGTGGGTCACCATGTCGGCCTGTACGACCGGGACGAACCCCTCCGCCAGCATCGTCGCCACCGGGTCGAGGGGAAGCGAGAGACGGGCCTCCGAGTCCCGCGTCGCCGCCGAGAGCGGGTGAACCGGAAGGGCGTCGACGCCCGCCCCGTGAAGCCGGGTCACCACGGCGTCGTTCAGTCGTCGCATCGCGTCGTGGACGGCGAACGCCGCCTCGGCGTCGCGCGTGCCGTCGGTGTCGCTGACGCCGTGTCTCGCGGCGTGGTGGTGTCCGAAGCTCCCGCCGCCGTGGACGAGAACGAGGCGCGGGGCGTCCGCCCCGCCGTTACCGGCACCGAGCGCCTCGGCTATCGCCCCGACGGCGTCGTCGAGAGCGTCGTCGTCGACGGTCTCGGGGGCGGACTTGTCGGTGACGACGCTCCCGCCGAGTTTGAGAACGGTCGTGGTCGTCATCGCTCCTCCACTCTGACTCCGCCGCGCGCGAGTTCGGCGCGGAACGACTCCTCGCACTCCGGCGTGAATCGGAGGGCCGTCTCCGTCTCCTCCGTCCGGTCGAGGGCGACGATACAGCCGCCGCCGCCCGCGCCGGTGAGTTTCGCGCCGTGGGCGCCGGCCTCGCGGGCCGACCAGACCATGTTGTCCAGCGAACGCGAGGAGACGCCGAGCGCCTCCAAGAGACCGTGGTCGAAGTCCATCAGGCGGCCGAGTTCGGCCAGCACCGACTCCGGCGGGTCGTCCGTCGGGTCGGCCGCCGCGAGCACCGACTCGCCCGTCCTGACCACGTCGCCGATGCTCTCGACGGTGTCGGCCGCGAAGTCGTACTTCTCGCGGAGCGACCGGACGCCGGCGACGAGTTCCCCCGTATCACCCGCGCCGCCGTCGAAGCCGACGACGAACGGGAGGTTCGGCGCGTCGATGCGCCGGCAGTCGTCCCCCTCGACGCGGACGGCGCCGCCGACCGCACAGCAGAACGTATCCGCGCGGGAGGCCTGCCCGTCCTGCACGTCGTGCTCCGCGCGGTAGGCGCGTTCGGCGAGTTCTTCGGGATCCAAGGGTGCGCCGAGTTCGCGCGTCGCGGCGTCGATGCCGGCGACGACGACGGCCGCCGAGGAGCCGAGTCCCGCGCCGAGGGGGATGTCGCTCTCGACGGTCACGTCGAACCCGGCGTCCGGGGCGTCGGCGGCGTCTCTGGCCTGTTCGACGGCCGCGGCGACGTAGGCGATGCCGGCCTCGACGAGGCCCTTCGCCACGTTCACGTCGGGTCGGTCGTCGCCGTCGCCGCCGTACTCGACGGTGAACCCGTCGAGGCTCAGGTCGGGCGCGGTGACCCGGACCCGGTCGTCCTCGCGCGTCTCGACGGAGACGGTCGCCCGGCGTTCGATGGCGCAGGGAACCGCCGGTTCGCCGTAGACGACTGCGTGCTCCCCGAACAGGTACACCTTCCCGGGGGCGCTCGAAACGGTCATGTCCGAGGATTCCCCGGACGGCGCTTAAGGCTGTCCGACCGTCGGCACTCGGCGGGCCGGAGGCGGGTTGCGAAAGAAAGCGTGTCGAACCGCGGTCGCGGCCGCGAGCGGCCGGCGAAACGAGGCTTACTCCTCGTCTTCTTCGTAGTCGTGCTCGCTCTCGTCGTCCTCGTCGAGGGCGGCGTCGTTGTCGTCCGCGTCCGCGCCCGTCTCCTCGTCGTCGACGATGTTCGTCGCCGCCTCGTCGTTCGAGTCCGTGTCGAGGGCGGCGTCGTGACCGTCGTCGTCCGACTCGGAGAGGTCGTCGAGTTCGGCCAGTTCGTCGTCGCCGCTCATCAGCTTCTTCGCGACGATGAGCGCTCCCAAGAGGACGAGAGCCACGAGGATGCTGCTCTTGCTGCGACCCGACGAACCGGTGTCGTCGGCGTCGGCGTCGATATCGGCGTCGGCGTCGGTGTCGTCCTCGCCGACGACGTCGACCGCGTCTTCGGCTTCGTCGACCGCCTCGGCGGCGTCGTCCGCGTCGCCGACGGAGACGTCGGTGAGGTCGTCGAGTTCGGCCAACTCGTCGATGTCGTCGCCGCTCAGCACCTTCTTTCCGATGGCGAGGGCAGCGAGGAGGAGCAGTCCGGCGACGGTGCTCCCCTTGCCGCGTCCCGACGAACCGGCGTCGTCGTCGGCCTCGACGTCGTCGAGTTCGTCCTCGACGTCGACCTCCGCTTCCTCGTCGTCCTCGACGGCGTCGGCGTCCTCGGCGTCACCGCCGATGACGTCGATGGACTGGAACAGACCGTCGCCGTCCGCTTCGTCGGCTTCGGTGGCCTCCTCGGCCAGATTTCGGATGATGCCCGGAGCCGAGTTCGACGCGTTGAAACTGGGCTCGTGCAGATTTATCTCGAAGAGCGTGAACGATTTGTCTCCCATAGCACTCACAGTACGCCGACGAGCGGAATAATCGTTGTGCCCGGTCGAACAGAACGAACCGACGGGAAGAACGAAGGGAAATAGGCGAAAGAGCCACCCAGCGGTCCGGAACTGACTGAAATCGGGCATCACCCTCGGTTTCGGTGCTTTGAGGTGCGAACTGACCGTCGCCTCCCGCATGGACGAAGAGCGACGCACGTTTCTGACCGACCTGCTGAGCGCGCCGAGTCCCTCCGGGTTCGAGACGGCGGGCCAGCGGGTGTGGATGTCGTACGTCGAGGAGTTCGCCGACGAGATGCGCGTCGACGCCTACGGCAACGCCGTGGCCGTCCACGAGGGCGACGCGGACGCCGCCGAAATCGCGTTCACGGGGCACGCCGACGAAATCGGCTACATCGTCCGCGACGTGACCGACGACGGCTTTCTCCGCATCGAGGCCATCGGCGGCGCGGACCGCACCGTCTCGAAGGGCCAGCACGTCACGGTGTACGCCGAGAACGGGGAGGTGCCGGGCGTCGTCGGCCAGACGGCCATCCACCTGCGCGAGACCGGGGACGAGGAGCACGAGGACCTCACCGAACAGTTCGTCGATGTGGGCGCGACGAGCGAGGCGGAGGCGCGCGAACTCGTCGAGGTCGGCGACCCGCTCACCGTCCAGACGCGCATCCGGGACCTGCACGGCACCCGGACGGCCGCCCGCGGGATGGACAACCGCGTCGGGACGTGGGCCGCGGCGGAGGCCCTGCGGCACGCCGTCGAGGCGGACGTCGACGCGACGGTGTACGCCGTCAGCACGGTGCAGGAGGAACTCGGCGTGCAGGGGGCGAAGATGGTCAGCTACGACCTCAACCCCGACGCCGCCGTCGCCATCGACGTGACGCACGCGACGGACAACCCCGACGTGTCGGGCAAGCGCCGCGGCCCCGTCGAACTCGGCGAGGGGCCGGTCGTCACGCGGGGGAGCGCGAACCACCCCGCCGTCGTCGAACTCGCCCGCGACGCCGCCGACGGTGCGGACGTAGACGTGCAGTTGCAGGCCGCGGGCATCAGAACGGGCACCGACGCCGACGCGTTCTACACCTCCCGAAGCGGCATCCCCTCCCTCAACGTCGGCATCCCGAACCGCTACATGCACACGCCCGTCGAAGTCGTCGACACCGAGGACCTAGACGGGGTGTCGACGCTGCTCGGAGCGATGGCCGAACGCGCCGCGGACGCCGCGCCGTTCGCCGTCGATATCTGACCGGTCCGGTGCGAACCGGAGTGCGAATCCCGTCACGACGGCCGTCGGCGTGACGTACACCACCGAGGTTCACCCTCGCACGTCCGTTAGCGCGAAAGAAAACCGTTAAAAGTCGCGGAAGGGTGATTTGGGGTATGGCTGGAACTATCGAAGTGCTCGTTCCCGGCGGGGAGGCCAACCCCGGTCCGCCGCTCGGACCGGAACTCGGCCCGACGCCGGTGAACGTGCAGGACGTCGTGCAGGAGATAAACGACCAGACCGACGCGTTCGACGGCATGGAAGTGCCCGTCACGGTCGAGTACGACGACGACGGGTCGTTCTCCATCTCGGTCGGCGTCCCGCCGACGGCCGAACTCATCAAGGACGAGGCCGGATTCGAGACCGGTTCCGGCGAACCCCAGAAGAACTTCGTCGCGGACCTGAGCTTCGACCAGGTGAAGAAAATCGCCGAGCAGAAGTCCTCGGACCTCCTCTCGTACGACACGAAGAACGCCGCCAAAGAGGTCGTCGGGACCTGCACCTCCCTCGGCGTCACCATCGAGGGGAACAACCCCCGCGAGTTCAAAAAGCGCATCGACGACGGCGAGTACGACGACCAACTCGCCGCGTAAACCGCTCGTCGACCGCTCCGGGGACGACTCCCTTCTTCGAATTCGTTTCGACCCCCCGTCGGAGCGAAGCGTCCGGCCGTCGAGACTACGGACCGGAATGTGCCTCCGTCACACGGAAACGCCGCGTAGCGGGCGAATACCGGATTTCTGCGGAAGCGGCTTCGACGGACTTAAGGGCGCCATCCCCATTCCTTCCGACGAGGCAGGCAGACGCCTGTTTCACTGACCCGTAGGAGCAATCCTGCGTACTACGGAGGTGAATAATGGCAGATACGATAGTTGAAGCAGTCTCTCGCGCACTTGACGAGGCGCCGCAGCGGAACTTCCGCGAAACGGTCGACCTCGCTATCAACCTGCGCGACCTTGACCTAAACGACCCGTCGAAGCGTGTCGACGAGAGCATCGTGCTCCCGGCCGGCACCGGACAGGAGACGCAGATTGTCGTCTTCGCGACCGGCGAAACCGCACTCCAAGCAGAGGACGTTGCCGACCAAGTGATGGACGGTAACGACCTCGAAGACCTCGGAGACGATTCGGACGCCGCGAAGGACCTCGCCGACGAAACGGACTTCTTCGTCGCCGAGGCCGACATGATGCAAGATATCGGCCGCTACCTCGGGACCGTCCTCGGTCCTCGCGGTAAGATGCCGACGCCGCTCCAACCCGACGACGACGTGGTCGAAGTGGTGAATCGCATGAAGAACACGGTCCAACTCCGCAGTCGTGACCGCCGGACGTTCCACACCCGCGTGGGTGCCGAGGACATGTCCGCCGACGAAATCGCGGAGAACATCGACGTCATCGTGCGCCGCCTCGAGGCGACGCTCGAGAAGGGCCCCCTCAACATCGACGGGGTCTTCGTGAAGACGACGATGGGGCCATCGGTAGAGGTCGAAGCATGAGCGAGAGCGAGAGCGTCCGCAAGACCGAAACCATCCCCGAGTGGAAGCGCATCGAGGTCGGTGAGCTCACCGAGTTCCTCGAAGAGTACCAGTCCGTCGGCGTCGTCAGCGTCACCGGCATCCCGAGCCGCCAGCTTCAGAGCATGCGGCGGGAACTGCACGGCAGCGCCGCGCTTCGGATGAGCCGTAACACGCTCCTGACGCGCGCGCTGGAGGACGTGAACGACGGCCTCGAACAGCTGACCGAGTTCGTCTACGGACAGGTCGCCTTGGTCGGGACGAACGACAACCCGTTCGGCCTGTACAAGGAGCTCGAAGCCTCGAAGACTCCCGCACCCATCAACGCGGGCGAGGTCGCTCCGAACGACGTCGTCATCCCCGAAGGTGACACCGGCGTCGACCCCGGTCCGTTCGTCGGCGAACTCCAACAGGTGGGGGCGTCGGCCCGCATCATGGACGGCTCCATCAAGGTCACCGAGGACTCCCACGTGCTCGACGAGGGCGAGGTCGTCTCCGAGGAGCTCGCCAACGTGCTCGCGGAACTCGGTATCGAACCGAAGGAGGTCGGTCTCGACCTCCGCGGCGTCTACTCCGAGGGCGTCCTGTTCGAGCCCGACGAACTCGCCATCGACGTCGACGAATACCGCGCGGACATCCAGTCCGCCGCGGCGGGCGCCCGCAACCTCTCGGTCAACGCGGGCTACCCGACGGCGCAGACCGCGCCCACCATGCTCGCGAAAGCCGCCGGCGAGGCGAAGGCCCTCGGCCTGTTCGCCGCCATCGAGGACCCCGAACTCGTTCCGGACCTCATCGCCAAGGCCGACGCGCAGCTCCGTACGCTTGCGGCGCAGATCGACGACGAGGAGGCCCTCCCCGAGGAGCTCCGCGGCGTCGAGACGCCCGAGCCGGCGGCCGACTCCGCCGACAAGGCGGACGACGACGAATCGACTGACGAAGACACGGAAGCCGACGCCGACGACACCGACGCTGACGACGATGAAGACGACGACAGCGACGGTGCCGACGGCCTCGGCGCGATGTTCGGATAATCAACGAGGAACACAACAATGGAATACGTTTACGCAGCTCTCATCCTGAACGAATCGGGCGAAGAGATCAACGAAGACAACGTCACCGCGGTGCTCGACGCCGCCGGTGTGGACGTCGAGGAATCCCGCGTCAAGGCGCTCGTCGCCGCGCTGGAGGACGTCGACATCGAGGAGGCCGTCGACACGGCCGCCGCCGCTCCCGCGCCCGCCGCGGGCGGTAGCTCGGGTGGCGAGGTCGAGACGTCCGACGACGACGAGGACGAGGACGAGGGTGGCGACGAGGACGCCGCCGCCGACGAGGACGACGAGGAAGAAGAGGACGAGTCCTCCGGCGAGGGCCTCGGCGAACTCTTCGGCTAACGCCGGAGTTCCCACGTCCGTCCGGACGTCGCGCCTCGAATCGTCAGTACATCCCGCATTTTTCTGGAACCCGACCCGCGAGCGGTCGCTCCGCGCCGACGGCTCGACTCCCGCACCGAGGCGACGAACGTTCAAGTACCATCGAGCGGCCAGCACGCGCAGATGGTCGCACCGCCCCCGTCCGCCGACGCCGCCCTCCTGACCCTCGGGTTCGTCGCGGGCGGAATCTGTCTCGGCACCGCGAGCGGGCTGATTCCCGGCCTCCACGTCAACGCCCTCGCCCTCCTGCTGGCGGCCGCCGCGCCGACGCTTCCCGGACCGCCGGCGGCGGTGGGCGCGGCCGTCCTCGCGGCGGGCGTCGTCCACACCTTCCTCGACGTCGTCCCCGCCCTCGTCCTCGGCGTCCCCGACGCGGCGACGGCGGCCGGGTCGCTGCCGGGCCACCGCCTCGTCCTCGCCGGGCGCGGGAAGGAGGCGCTCCGGCTCTCTGCTCTCGGAAGCGGCGCCGCCGTCGCCGTCGCGGTGCCGCTGTCGCTCCCCCTGTCGACGCTCGTCGCGGCCGGGCGCACGGAGTTGAACGCGGCGCTCCCGTTCCTGCTCGCCGCCGTCGTCTGTCTGCTCGTCGCCGCCGAACCGACGTGGCGCCGGCGACTCGCGGCCGTCGGCTGTTTCGGCCTCGCGGCGGCGCTCGGATTTCTCGCGCTCGACGCGCCGACGGCGGGGGCGCTCGTCCCGGACGCGGCCGCGTCGATGCTGGCGCCGCTGTTCGCCGGCCTGTTCGGGGCGCCGGTGCTCGTGGACGCGCTCTCCGGTCGCGGGGCGATACCGCCGCAGGTCGAGCGGGGAGTCGCCCTCCCTCCCCGGACGACGCTCCGCGCGGCGCTGTCGGGCGTCGGCGGCGGGGCACTCGTGGGGTATCTCCCCGGCGTCTCCGCGGGCGTGGCGACGGTGCTTGCGCTCGGCGGCGTCGGCGGGGAGACGGGAGCGGAGGCGACCCCGCACGGGGGGCGAGAGCGCACCGACCGCGCGTACGTCGTGGCGACCAGCGGCGCCGACACCGCGACGGCCGTCTTCGCGGCGACGGCGCTGACCGTCCTCGGCGACGAGCGCAGCGGCGTCGCCGTCGCCCTCTCAGCCGTCGGCGGCGGCGGGTCGCCGTTCGGGTCCGTCCCGGCGCTCGCCGTCGTCGTCTTCGCGGCGGGCGTCGGAACGGCGCTCGTCCCCCTCGCCGGCGACCGCTATCTCGCCGCGGTCGGTCGGCTCCCCCATCGGCCGCTCTCGCTCGCCGTCCTCGTCCTGCTGTGGGTGCTCTCGGCCGGATTCGCCGGGTGGCCCGGTCTGTGCGCGTTCGCCGTCGCGGCGCTGGTCGGCCTCGCGCCGCCGCGTCTCGGCGTCCGGCGCGTCCACCTGATGGGGGTGTTGCTAGCGCCCGTCGCGGTCGGGTCGCTCGGATAGCTCCGAAAAGACAATCGTTAAAAGTCGCCACCGGGTTGGTATTCGTATGAGCCAATCCGACTCCGAGCAGCGACACGCCAGACAGTGCGTGTCCTGCGGCATCAACATCTCCGGCATGAGCGCCGCGACGTTCAGCTGTCCGGAGTGCGGCACCGAGATTTCGCGCTGTTCGAAGTGCCGAAAGCAGAGCAACCTCTACGAGTGTCCCGACTGCGGCTTCATGGGGCCGTAACGATGGGGAAGGTTGCAGCCAAGATGAAGGTCATGCCGAACAGCCCCGAAATCGACCTCGACGAACTTCAGGAGCGCCTGGAGAATTCGCTCCCCGAGGGCGCGAAGATAAACGGCTTCGAGCGCGACGACGTGGCGTTCGGCCTCGTCGCACTCCTCCCGACGGTTATCGTCCCCGACGACGCCGGCGGCACCGAGGCCGTCGAAGAGGCGTTCACGGGCGTCGAGGGCGTCGAGAGCGTCGCCGTCGAAAACGTCGGCCGCATCTGAGCCGCGGCGCGACACCCGTTCGGTTCGGACTTTTCAGTCGCTCAGTTCCACGGCCAGCAGGCCGGCCAGCGGCGAGACGACGAACCCGGCGCCGAGGGCGACGAAGAGGGGCAGGAGCGTGCTCCCGCCCAGCGCCCACGTGAGGGCGACGCCGACGACGGCGCCGAGGAAGATGGCCGCGGACAGACCTAGACCGAAGCGTTCGCCGAGGTGGCTCGGCACTCCGCCCACCCGCGGCGGGTCGACGGGGTCGGCGTCGTACTGCGTCACCTGCTCGTCCACGGTGCGCCTGCTGTCCCCTGCGGTGACTTCTTGAGCCATGTGCGGAGAGACGCTCGCTGAGAGCCTATCCTTTTAGCTCGTTCCCGGCGGCTGGGAACTCCGCCCCGTCGGACCGGTCAGAACGCGGCGTCGAACGCCGAATCGAGGTCCGCCTTCAGGTCGTCGACGTGTTCGACGCCGACCGAAACGCGGACGAGGCCGTCGGCGAGGCCGGCCGCGACGCGTTCCTCGCGCGGGATGGCCGCGTGCGTCATCGCCGCCGGCTGTTCGATGAGGCTCTCGACGCCGCCGAGGCTCTCCGCCAGCGTGAACACGTCCGTCTCGGAGACGACGCCGGAGGCCTGACTCAGCGAGCCGTCCACCTCGAAGGAGAGCATTCCCCCGAAATCGTCCATCTGCTCGGCGGCGAGTTCGTGCTGCGGGTGCGATTCGAGACCCGGGTAGTACACCCGGTCGACGCGCTCGTGGCCCTCCAACCACGCGGCGAGTTCGCGGGCGTTCTCGCAGTGGCGGTCCATGCGGACCGGGAGCGTCTTCGTCCCGCGGAGGACGAGAAAGCAGTCGAACGGCGACGGCGTCGCGCCGACGGCGTTCTGGTAGAAGCCGAACTCCTCGTCGAGGTCCTCGCTGTCGGTGACGAGGGCGCCGCCGACCACGTCCGAGTGGCCGCCGAGGTACTTCGTCAGCGAGTGGCTCACGACGTCGGCGCCGTGTTCGAGCGGTCGCTGGAGGTACGGCGTGGCGAACGTGTTGTCGACGGCGCAGAGCGCGTCGTGCTCGTGGGCGAGGTCCGCCAAGGCGCCGATGTCGTTGACGCGCATCAGTGGGTTCGTCGGCGTCTCGACCCACAGCAGGGCCGTCTCCTCGCGCATTGCCGCCGCGACGGCGTCGTGGTCGGTGGTGTCGACGAAGTCGAACGAGAGGTCGTACTTCTCGTACACCTGCGTGAAGATGCGGTGGGTGCCGCCGTACACGTCGTCGCCGGTGACGACGTGGTCGCCCGCTTCGAGGAGGTTCAACACGGTGTTGATCGAACCCATCCCCGAGGAGAACGCGCGGCCGTACTCGGCTCCTTCGAGCGATGCGAGGTTGGATTCGAGGTCCGTCCTGGTGGGGTTGCCCGTCCGCGAGTACTCGTAGCCGCGGTGCTCGCCCGGGCCGTCCTGTTCGTACGTCGAGTTGGCGTGGATGGGCGTCATCAGCGCGCCCGTCTCCTCGTCGGGGTCCTGTCCGGCGTGAATCGCGCGCGTCTCGATGCGTCGGTCGTCGCTGTCGTCCATGTCGGACCCCTCTCGGGCGACCGGCGTGACTCTTCCCCTTCGACCCACCCGCACCGCCCGCGCGGACCCCTCGCACGGCCGCGGAACAGGAACGTGCGTTTTATACCTCCGTCACCAGTAGACTGCCTCACGACTATGCCGAGCTCAAACGGTCCGCTTCACGGGACGCGAGGAAAACTCTCGAACGACCCCCGCGACCGGGGAACCTCCCCGCCGCAGCGCGCGATTCAGGAGTACGACGAGGGCCAGAAAGTCCACCTGAAAATCGACCCCAGCGTGCGCAAGGGCCGCTTCCACCCGCGCTTCAACGGCCACACGGGCGAAGTGGTCGGCAAGCAGGGTCGCGCGTTCAAAGTCGAAATCAACGACGGCGGCAAGGACAAGATCCTCGTCGTCCGTCCCGCCCACCTGCGCGCCCAGCAGTAACTCCCTCGCGATGACCATCTTCAAAGAGAAGGTACACGAGGAGTACCAGACCACGAGCGAGGTCAAAGACCTCCTCGAAGACGTCGAGGCCGAACGCGCCGCGGACGAAGAGCGCGAACTCCGGTACGAACTCGCTCGCGCCATCGAACACGTCAACCGCTTCGCCGTCCTCGACGCCGGGGAGTCGCGCGAACTCGTCGAGGAACTCCTCGAACTGGAGAAGGTGGACGAGAAGACCGCGTTCAAAATCGCGGACCTCCTGCCCCAGAGCCGGGACGAACTCCGCGCCGTCTACGCCCAGGAGCGCTACGCTCTGGACGGCGACGAACTCGACGACGTGTTGAACGTCGTCGCGAAGTACGTCTGATTCGACTCCGGGACTCCGGAACTTCGGCCGACCCGATTCGGGCGACGGCCCGAGGGCGGGCGACCCCGTCGGTCGTGCGTCCGCCGAAACGGCCAACTGTTTAAATACGCCCTCGGCGTATCGGATGACATGACGAGCGCTGAGAGCGGAGACGCCGACCCCGATTCGCCGGTCGACGAGACCGAGAGCGGCGCCGACGCCGAGGAGGAGGTACAGTACGCCATCGTCCTCGACCACCTCCCCCACGGACGGCCGGACGACGACCGTCCGCGGTACAAGAAGTCGCCGCTGGCGTACGCCCTCGGGGAGCGGAACTTTCGCCTCTTCGAGCTTCGGCTGACCGGGGACTCCGACACCTCCATCGGGGACAGGGTGGTGTTGTTCCCCGCCGAACGGCGCGAGGCGGTCGAAGAACTCCGCGAGGTGGAGTACGACGACCTCTCGAACACGGCCCACTCGGAGTTGGAGTACGTCGTCGAGGACATCGTCACCGAGAACGAGCGTCGCTTCGTCGACTTCTACAACGACGCCCAACCCATCACGCTCCGCCTCCACCAGTTGAACCTCCTGCCGGGCATCGGCAAGAAACTGCGGAACAACATCCTCGACGAACGGAAGCGCGGCCCGTTCGAGAGCTTCGAGGACGTCGAAGAGCGGGTCTCCGGACTCCACCACGCCCGCGACGTGCTGGTCGAACGCGTGATGGAGGAACTGCGCGACGACGACCTGAAGTACAAGACGTTCGTCGGCCGCGACGACTGAGCCCGGAGCCGGGACGTTTACACCCGCGCAGACGAAACCTCGGCCGATGACCGAGCCGCAGCCGGATACGCCGGAGGCCGCGGCGCGCCCCTCGCGCGACCCGGACCGACTGATCGAACGCGCGGGCCTGCGCGGCGACCCCGACCAGGACCAGCACTTTCTCGTCGACGACCGCGTTCTGGACCGAATCCCCGAGTACCTGCCACCGGACGCCGACACCTCGCACGTGCTCGAAGTGGGCGGCGGGACGGGCGCGCTGACCGACCGCCTGCTGGGCGTCGCAGAGCGCGTCACGGTGGTCGAACGCGATACGCGCCTCGCCGCCTTCCTCCGCGAGGAGTTCGCCGACGAGGTCGAATCGGGCCGGCTGACCGTGCTCGAAGGCGACGCGCTGGACGTCGACCTCCCCGAGTTCACCGCCTGCGTCTCGAATCTCCCCTACGGCATCTCTTCTGCGATAACGTTCAGACTCCTGCCCCGCGGCGTCCCCCTCGTCTTGATGTTCCAGAAGGAGTTCGGCGAGCGGATGGCCGCCGAGTCGGGGACGAGCGAGTACGGCCGCCTGTCGGTGAGCGCCCAGCACTACGGCGACGTCGAGGTGGTCGAAACCGTCCCGAAGGGTGCGTTCTCGCCCGCGCCGGCCGTCGACAGCGTCGTCGTTCGCGTGACCCCGCGCGACCCCGATTACGAGGTCGACGACGAGGCGTTCTTCCTCGACTTCGTGAAGGCGCTGTTCACCCAGCGACGAAAGACCATCCGCAACGGCATCCGCAACACGGCGCACATCTCCGGGCTGTCGAACCCCGAGGCCGTCGTCGAGGCGGCCGACGAGGAGACGCTCCGGAAGCGCGCGGGGAAGATGTCCCCGAGCGAGTTCGCCGCGCTGGCGGCGCTCGCCGACGAACACGGTCGATAGATGACCCCCGCGTCCCTCCTCGTTCCCCTGCAGAACGGCGCCTCCCCGCTGGACGAACTCGCCTCGCTCGTGCCGTCGTTCGCGGGGCGGGTGGCGGTCACCGGCGTCATCATCTTCCTCGTGACGGCGCTTCTGGCGCGCGGGGACCGGGTCCACGACTCCGACCCCGAGCACGTCCCGGCGGCGCTGTGGAGTCTGGCCGTGACGCTGACGACGATGTCCGTGACCGTCGGGGGCGCCGCCGTCATCGTCGGCGTCTGGGGACAGGCGACGCAGGTCGCGGAGGTGTTCGAGGGGTACAGCTTCGGCTACCGCTCGTTCGTCAATCTCGGACTCTCGATTCTCATCCTCGTCGGCGCGTACACGATGACGAGTCTCGTCCGCCGCCTCGTCGACGAGGTGACGGAGGCCCGGCCGGCGGTGAGCCAGCACCAACGCGAGATAGCCTATCGCCTCGCGCAGGTGTTCCTCTACGTCGTCGGCGTCGCCATGGTGCTCGCCCTCTGGAACGTCGACCTCGGGGGCATCCTCGTCGGCGCCGGGTTCCTCGGCATCGTCGTCGGGATGGCCGCCAGACAGACGCTCGGCGCGCTCTTGGCCGGGTTCGTCCTGATGTTCTCCCGTCCGTTCGAAATCGGCGACTGGGTCGAAGTGGGGGACCACGAGGGCATCGTCACCGACATCACCATCGTCAACACGCGCATCCAGACGTTCGACGGCGAGTACGTGATGGTGCCGAACGACGTGGTCTCCTCGGAGAGCCTCGTCAACCGCAGTCGGAAGGGACGGCTCCGCATCGAGGTGGATGTGGGCGCCGACTACGACGCGGACCCGAAGCGGGCGTCGGACGTGGCGCTCGAAGCCGTCGAGCAGTTGGACGAACCGCTGGGCGTCCCCACGCCGCAGGTGGTGCTGAAGCGGTTCGCCGACTCGGCCGTCGTGCTCGGCGTCCGCGTCTGGATCGACCGCCCCAGCGCGCGCCGCAAGTGGCGGACGCAGACGGCGGTCATCTCCGCCATCAAGGAGGCCTTCGAATCGGAGGGTATCAAGATACCCTACCCGCAACGCGAACTCATGGGCCGAGAGGAGGAGAACGGGTTCGTCGTCTCAGGCGGCGAGCGAGCGGCCGCCCCGCGGGACCCGAGTCCGGCACCGGACTCGCCGGCGGCGACGACCGACGGCGGGGACGGCGAGGAGAGCGCAGAGAGCGAAGGGAAGGAAGAGGCGGAGACGCCCGACGGCGAGGGCGGCGATTCCCCGGACGGTGAGGAGTCGTGACGGGACGCGACTTGGCCGAGCGTCGCGGCATGGAGACGAACGTCTATCAACCCGCCGAGGACTCCGCGCTCCTCGCGGAGGCCGTCGTCGACCGCGCGAGGGGTCGGTTTCTCGAAGTCGGCACCGGTTCGGGGTGGGTCGCCGAACGGGCCGCCCGCGAGGCGGACGTGACGGAAGTGGTCGCCAGCGACGTCAACCCCCACGCCTGCGAGAGCGCCCGCGAACGCGGCCGACGGGCGGCGGCCGAGGGACACCTCGGAATCGAGGCGGTGCGCGCGAACCTCGTGGACCCCTTCGCCGACGACGCGTTCGACACGGTGGCGTTCAACCCCCCCTACTTACCCACGGACCCCGACAACGAGTGGGACGACTGGATGGAGCAGGCGCTCTCGGGCGGTGAGACCGGTCGAAAGTTCCTCGACCCGTTCGTCGATAGCGTGGGCCGCGTCCTCGCCGACGGCGGGCGCGTCCTGCTCCTCGTCAGTTCGCTCACCGGGTACGACGAAGTCGTCGCCCGCGTCGAGTCGCGGGGATTCGCCCACGAGACGGTGGTGCAGGAGTCCTACCCGTTCGAGGTGTTGTCGGTGCTCGAACTAAAATAACCATAGGTAATAGAACGCATCAGCAAATATTAAGCGTCGGCATTTCGTAGCCGTGGCTGATGACCGAACTGGTAGCGACCTCGCCCGGGCTCTTTCCCCTCCCGGACTGGGCGAAGTCGGACCTCTCAGACCTCAAAGGGCACCAGAAGGACGACCTCATCTCCGGCGACGAGTCGGACGCCATCGTCGGCGTCTACGAGGAGGCGCGCGAGGAAGTCGTCTCGGACCAACTCGACGCGGGCCTCGACCGAGTGGTCGAAGGGCAACTCCGCTGGGACGACATGCTCGCGCACCCGCTGACCGTCCACGACAACGTCGAGACGGGCGGTATCGTCCGGTACTACGACAACAACAACTTCTATCGGGACCCCCGCGTCGTCGGCGAACTCGACTTCTCCGGCGACGTCGCCGCGGAACTGGAAGCCGCCGCGGACCTCGCGGGCGAGACGCCCCTGCAGGCCGTCCTCCCCGGTCCGTACTCGCTGGCCGAACTCGCCAGCGACGAGCACTACGGCGACGACGCCGAGTTCCTCTCGGCCGTCGGCGACTTCCTCGCCGGCGAGGTGGAGGCGTTCCCCGAACACGAGACGCTGTTCCTCCTCGACCCCTCCTTGGTGACGGACGCGCCCGGCGACGACGACATCGCCGAACTCGTCCCCGAGGCCATCGACGCCGTCGCGGGCGCGACGGACGCCGACGTGGTCGTCCACACCTACTGGGGCGCCATCGACGAGAAGACGTACGCGCACCTGATGGACGCCGACGTCGAGGCCATCGGCTTCGACTTCGTCGCCGGCGGCCGCGAGGAGACGCTGTACAACCTCAACGAGTACGGCGCGAAGGACGACGTGGCCCTCGGCCTCGCCGACGGTCAGAACACGCTGGTCGAAGACCCCGAGACCGTCCGCGAACGCGTCGACTGGGTGAACGGCCAGATTCAGGCCTCCGAGTTCGACACCGCCTACGTGACGACTAACACCGAACCGTTCTACCTGCCCGTGAACAAACACAAGGAGAAACTCGAAGCGTTGGCTGCGGCCGCCGACCTCGAATCGGAGGTGGAGGCGTAATGTCCCGGAACGCCGAGAACCGCGAGCAGTTCCGCCCGAACGGACTGGAGACCGACCACTTCCTGCTCACCACCGTCGTCGGAAGCTACCCCAAGCCGAAGTGGCTCAACCGCTCGAAGGAACTCGCGGCGGACGAGGATTCGAAGTTCGACGCCGATGACCTCGAAGAGGCGTACGACGACGCCTCGCGCGTCATCACGCACGAACACGAGAACGCCGGCCTCGACACCGTCGTCGACGGCGAGATGCGCCGCGAGGAGATGGTCGAGTACTTCGCCCACCGCATCCCCGGCTACGAGTTCAACGGCCCCGTGAAGGTGTGGGGGCACAACTACTTCGACAAGCCCTCCGTCGCGAGCGAGGTCGAGTACGACGAACCCTGGTTAGTGGACGAGTTCGAGTTCACCTCGGACGTCGCCGAAAAGCCCGTCAAAGTTCCCATCACGGGACCGTACACGCTCGCCCGTTGGTCGTTCAACGAGGCCTACGACACGGAGGCGGACCTCGCGTACGACCTCGCGGACCTCGTCAATCAGGAGGTCGAGAAGTTGGTCGAGGCGGGCGCGAAGTACGTCCAGATAGACGAACCCGCCCTCGCCACGACGCCGGACGACCACGCCATCGTCGGGGAGTGTCTCGAACGCATCGTCGACGGCATCCCCGAGGACGTCCGCATCGGTCTGCACGTCTGCTACGGGGACTACTCGCGCATCTACCCCGAGATAAACGAGTTCCCCATCGACGAGTTCGACGTGGAACTCTGCAACGGCGGCTACGAGCAGATAGACGTGTTCACCGACCCCGAGTTCGAACCGGACCTCGCCCTCGGCGTCGTCGACGTCCACACCGCCGAAGTCGAGTCCGTCGAGGAGATAAAGGAGAACATCCTCGAAGGACTCAAAGTCGTCCCGCCGGAGCGACTCACCGTCTCGCCGGACTGCGGCGTGAAACTCCTCCCCCGCGAAGTCGCATATCGGAAGATGGAGAACATGGTGAAAGCCGCCCGCGAAGTCGAGGCCGAACTCGACGCCGGCGAGATAGACGTCACCGCGCCGACGCCACGCGCGGACTGAACGCTTTCTCTCGCCCGCACCTTTTTCGGCGATTGCGCACCACCACTTTTCATGAGCCACTCGGTCGCCGACCGACTCGACGGCATCGTCCACGCCGACACGCAGGTCGCAGAGCGCGGCGTCGACCTCACGGTCGCGGAGATCTCGGTCGTGGAGGAACCCGGCCGTATCGACTTCGGCGGCGGCGAACTGACCGCCGCCGAGTCGTCTCCGGTCGAGACGGAGAAGCGCGACCTCGACGACGACTACGGCTGGTGGAATCTGGAGGCGGGGACGTACCTCCTCTCGTACAACGAGACGCTGACCGGCGGGGACTCGCTGGTCCTCCAACCGCGGACCGAACTGCGCGAACGCGGCGGTTCGCACCCGACGCTGTTCACCGACTCGCTGGGGACGGTTCCGCTGTCGGTGCCGACCGGCGGCCTCAGGCTGAAGGAGAACGCGCGCGTCTCGACGCTGCTCGAACCGCCGTAGCCGCCGCATCCGCACCGCGTTCCGGGGAGCGTCACGGCCACCCGACGAACACTCGCAAGAGGAGGGCGCCGCCGCCCAGCCACGTCATGAGGGCGACGGCGGCGACCACCCACCTCGCCCGGCCGGCGTCGACGTCCTCGTCGGCGCGCGCGCGACACTCGCGCACCACCTCGTTCGGCGTCAATCGAAGCGCCGCCGCGACGCCTAGCGGCAGGACGAGCAACTCGTCGAGGTAGCCGACGACGGGCAGGAAGTCGGGAATTGGGTCGACCGGACTCAGGGCGTAGGCGACGATGAGGACGACGATTGCCTTCGCGCGCGCCGGCGTCCGGTCGTCCCGCGCGGCGAGGGCGAGAGCGTACACCTCCCGCTCCAGTTTCTCGGCGCGTTCGCGCCACGCGTCGAACATCGTCGTCGGATAGTCCGCCCGGGGACGAGAGCGCTTCGGCGGCGCCGACCGAAAGCGACGGCGTCAGAACCGGTCCGCGTCGGGGAGTCGCGCGCGGCCGGCGTCGACGTCCGTCACCGCCGTCGCTCCCGTCGCCGCCGGGCCGACCGCCCACCCGTCCCCGACGCGGCGCACCGCCACCTCCTCGCCAACGGCGTCGGAGACTCGCTCCGGAGCGACGCCGCAGGCGGCGGCGACCCGCTCGAATTCGGTCCGTCCGGTCAGCCGCGCCGGTACCGGCGTCCAGACGGGTAGCGTCGCCTCGCGGTCCGCCAACGGCAGCGCCACGTCGAAGCGGACGCCCGGCGTCCGTCGGAGGCGACGGTGCAGGCGCCCGCGCCCGCGGCGCGACTCGGGGACGACGGCGCGGACGACGCCCGAGTCGACGTGCGGCGAGGCCGCGAGCGCACCGAGGTGCGCCTCCACGTCGCGTATCGACGCCGGGGCGCCGGTCCGGACGGGAGCGATGACGGCGGACAGATGCTCGGCGACGCGCATCGTGGTCCACGCCGTCACGGCGAGGAGGCCGACGCCGAAGACGGCGGCCGCGAGGAAGAACGCGCCGAGGAGCCACGGGAGGATGGTGAGGTCCATGCGCGTAGTTGGCGCATCGACGATATAGCGATTGCTCGCGGCGGACGGACCGTCGGCGTCACTGACGGGTGTGAGAAAATCGAAAGTGCGGTCGGCGGCCGTCGGCGGGTCGCAGGCGGAGCGCGGGCGCTCCTCGCGTCGACCGGTTACGTCGGTCTCAGTGGTCCTCTTCTTCGTACAGCCACGTCTCGTCGACGCGGTCGTAGTCGACGAGTTCGTCGTCGTCGAAGAAGAGGTCTATCTCTCGCTCGTTGGAGCCCTCGTCCTCGTGGTCCGAGGCGTGGATGACGTTGCGGCCGAGGTCGAGTCCGTAGTCGCCGCGAATGGTGCCGGGGGCGGACTCGGCGGGGTCGGTCTCACCGACCATCGAACGGACCTGTCGGGTCGCGTCGGCGCCCTGCCAGACCATCGCGAAGACGGGGCCGGACGTGATGAACCCGACGAGGTCGTCGAAGAACGGCTTGTCCTCGTGCTCGCCGTAGTGCTCCTCGGCGAGGTCGCGGTCGATCTGCATGAACTTGCCGGCGACCAGTTTCAGGCCGCGCTCCTCGAAGCGGGAGACGATGTCGCCCACGAGTCCGCGCTGGACGCCGTCGGGCTTGACCATCACGAACGTGCGCTCGTCGTGGTGGCTCACTGCTCGTCGCCTCCGGCGGGACCGCTCGCGGCCTGCCCTTCGGCGGTCCACTCCAGGTCGCGCGCCTCGCGGCCGAGGAAGTAGTTCTTCTCGGCCTTCGAGTCCTTGAAGTGGAGGATGGTGCCGTCGTTCTGGACGTACATCGTGCCCGTTCCGGGCTCGATCTGTTCACCCGTGTAGTCGCAGGTTCGCGTCTCTACCATTGGTTACTGACCTCCGATGGAGTCCGCGTCGCGCTGGGTTTCGCGCAACTGGAGGACGTCGCCCTCGCGGACGGGGCCCAGCACGTTCCGCGTGATGATGCGGCCCTGGTTCGAGCCCTCGCGGATGCGGCACTTGACCTGCATGGCCTCGCCGTGCATCCCGGTCTTGCCAACGATCTCGATGACTTCGGCGGACGTCGAGTCGCTGGCGGTCTCTTCTGCGCTCATGGTCGATTACTGAAGTTCCTCGACCTTCGCGGCGATGTCTTCGACCTGCTCCTGCGCCTCGCCGGCGTCGACGATGGCGGCGGCGGCGGAGCCGACTTCGAGACCGGCCGCGTGACCGACTTCGTCCTGCGTCTCGATGAAGATGTACGGGATGCCCTTCTCCTCGGCGAGTTCGGGGAGGTGCATCACGATCTCTTCGGGCGAGACGTCCTCGGCGACGAGGACGAGTTCGGCGTTGCCGCGCTCGACGGACTTGGTCGTCTCGTTCGTACCTTTCTTCACTGTACCCGTATCTCGTGCGACCTCGAGCGCCTCGAGGGCGTCTTCTGCGAGGTCGGCTGGGACGTCGAATTCTACGTATACTGCCATGTTGTTCACCTAATTCCTGCTCGCGGGCTCGACATCCTCGCCGGCGGACCACTGCTGGTCGCGGTCGTTCCCTCTCGGCGAAGAGCGTTCATCAACCCCGGGCAGGCCGTACAGTCAGTTAGCTCAGGACCCCATAAAAACGCTTTCAATGCTCCCCTGGCGTGTCACCCGTCCGCACGGCCGTTATCGGACGTTCGCGGACGTTCGGACGAGCGTCGGACGCGAGCGGAACACTCCTTACGACGCCTCCGGAAACGGCGGACATGGATATCGCGGCTCTCGCCCGTACCCTCCGGACGGCGGCGCGGCGGACGAACCAGCGCCGACTCCTCGTCCTCGCCGGCCCCCGCGACGCCGGCCTCGACGCCGCCTTCGACGCGGTAGCGGGCGCCGACGCGCCCGACGACGAGGTGACGTTCGTCACCGCCCGCGAGGGCTTCCGCTTCGAGCGCGTCCGCCCGAAGCGCGCCGGGACGCTCTTGGGAACCACCAGAACTGTCGTCGTCTGCGACGCCCACGAGGAGTTCTCGCCGAACGTCGTCGGCCGCCTCGCGGGCGTCGTCGACGGCGGCGGCCTGTTCGTCCTCCTGACTCCCCCCTTCGACGAGTGGTTCGAACGGGACGGCTCCTTCGAGGACTCCCTGGCTGTTCCGCCGTTCTCCCGAACCGACGTGGGCGGGCGCTTCCGCGCCCGACTCGTCGAGACGCTCCGGACGCATCCCGGCGTCGCGGTGGCGGACCTCGAATCGAAGACGGTCGAACGCGACGGCTCCGACGGCGGGTCGGTCGGCGGAACGACTGTGGGGGACGGCGCCGACCGCCGACCCGCCCCGCCGCGGGACCGCCGCTTCCCCCGCGCCGCCTACGAGGCCTGCCTGACGGCCGACCAGTCGCGCGCCCTCTCGGCGCTCGAACGGCTCAGGACCCCCGGCGAAGCGGTCGTCGTCGAGGCCGACAGAGGGAGAGGAAAATCCAGCGCCGCCGGCCTCGCCGCCGGGAGTCTCGCCGCCGCGGGACGGGACGTACTGGTGACCGCTCCCGGCTACGGCAACGCCCGCGAGGCGTTCGTTCGGTCCGCGGCGCTTCTCTCGGAGATAGGTTCGCTCGACGCGCACGACGAGGAGGCCCACGTCGTCCGCGCCGTCGACGGCGGCCGGGTGCGCTTCGCGGACCCGCCGACAGCGGCGACGCTCCCCGACGACCCGGACGTCGTCCTCGTCGACGAGGCGGCGGCGCTCCCGGTCCGCCTGCTCTCCTCCTTCCTCGACGCGCCGTCGGTCGGCTTTTTCACCACCGTTCACGGCTACGAGGGCGCGGGTCGGGGGTTCTCCGTGCGCTTCCGCGACCGGTTGTCCGAGAGCGACCTGTCGGCGACGGACGTGCGGATGGACGACCCCATCCGCTACGCCCGCGGCGACCCCGTCGAGTCGTGGTCGTTCCGCGCCCTCCTGTTGGACGCCCGGCCCGCCGTCGACCCCCTCGTCGCCGACGCGACGCCCGAATCGACCGAGTACCGCGCGCTCTCGAAGGACGAGTTGGCCGGCGACGACCACCTCCTGCACGAGGTGTTCGGCCTCCTCGTCCTCGCGCACTACCGGACGGAACCGGACGACTTAGCCCGCCTGCTGGACGCGCCGAACCTCTCCGTGCGGGCGCTGACGCACGAGGGCCACGTCGTCAGCGTCGCCCTCCTCGCCCGCGAGGGCGGCCTCGACGCCGAGACGCGCCGGTCGATGTACGAGGGCGCGCGGGTGCGGGGCAACATGCTCCCGGACGTGTTCACCAGCCAACTGCGGGACGAGGAGGCGGCCGTCCCCGTCGGCTACCGCGTCGTCCGCATCGCCACGCACCACGCCGCCCGGTCCACTGGACTGGGTTCGAAACTGCTCGCCGAGGTTCGCGCGGAGAAGTCGACGAGCGACGAGAAAGTCGATTACCTCGGCGTCGGTTACGGCGCGACGCCGGAACTCCTCTCCTTTTGGCGCGGGAACGGCTACGGGACGGTCCACCTCTCGACGACCCGAAACGACACCAGCGGGGAGTACTCCGCGCTGATGCTCGACCCTCTCACCGACGCCGGAACGGACCTGCGCGACAGGCACGCCGAGTGGTTCCTCGGCCGCCTCTCGGGCGTCCTCGCGGACCCCCTGCGCGATGCCGACCCGGACGTGGTCCGGGCGGCGGTGCGGGCCTGCGGCGCCGTCCCGCCCGTCGACCTGTCGGACCGCGAGTGGCGCGTCGTCGTCGGTGCGTCGTTCGGGCCGGGGATGTACACCACCGCGCCCGACGCCTTCCGGCGACTCGCCCTCCGCGCCCTGAACGACGACGACGCGGCCTGTACCGGGAGAGAGGAGCGATTGCTGGTGAGAAAAGTGCTGCAGGGCCACCCGTGGCCCGCCGTCGCCGACGAACTCGGCTACCACTCGCCGCGGAACGCGATGAAGTCCCTCGGCGACGCCTACGCCGCGGTCGTCGAACAGTACGGCGCGGACGTGGACGCGGTCGTTTCGGAGCGGCGGCGATTCGAGGAGTAGACGGCGAACGCGGGAGACGGCGACACCTCGAAGTCGCTCGCCGACCTCTCTCGACTATGACGCAGTGCGCCGAAGACGGCTGTTCGGACCCGGCGACCGTCCGCGTCTACGTGCCGTGGGGCGAGGACAGGGACGTCTGCACGGGGCACGCGCGGGCGTTGGTCCAAGAAGACGGCGTCGTCGCCGAACCCCTAGAGGGGGCCGACGACGACTGGCGGTGAGAGGGGGGGGGACTCAGCGGATGCGGACCGCCATCATCATCTCGTCGACGTAGTCGTCACCGATTTTGTAGTGGTCCCCGCGGACGGCCTCGGTCTCCCAGCCGTGGGCCTCCAGGAAGGCGATGGCGTCCTCGTTCGTCGCCGGGACGGAGTTGTACAGTTTCTCGAACCCGCGTTCGCGCGCCCAGTCGACGCCGCGTTCGAGGAGGCGACTGCCCATCCCGCGCCCGCGGAACTTCGGTCGGAGACCGACGGTGAGGACGGCCGTGTGGCGAAGCTTCGCGGTCTCCGGCAGGTCGAGGTGGCACCAGCCGGCGAGTTCGTCGTCGACGGTGGCGACGAACACCATCCGCGAGCGCGCGTCGTTGTGCCGGAGGACGACCTCCTCGTGGTCTATCATCTCACCCACCGTCTCCGCCTCGATGTACGTCCCCTCCTCGGCTACTTCCCGAATCGCCTCGACGAGGGCCTCCAAGTCCACCTGCTGGGCCGTCCGGATGGTGAACCCCTCGCCGTCGTCCGTCTCGAACACCTCCGCGTCGTCCTTCTCGTAGGCCACCTGTACCTTGTCGTCGACCTTTCGGATGTACCCCTCCCGTCGCAGGACGCTCAGGTGCGCGCCGAGGGCGCCCGGTTCGAAGTTGAGCGTGCGGCGAACGTCGCTCTCGCGGACGATGCCGTGACTCTCGATGTAGTCGTAGATGTCTTTGCGGTCCGCGTGGTCGAACGTCAGCGATTTCGTCACGTCCATGCCATCATCTACCACGCACCGAAAGTTAATGTTTTTTAATTATTATTTGAACGTTCGAGTTCCGAACAGCACCGTCCGGGACCGAACGCGGTTCCGACGGCGCGGCGTCGCTCTCGTCTGCTCCGGCGTCCTCGGTCGGTCACCGACGCGGCGGCGCGTCGGTGAGCAGTCGCGCCACCTCGCGGGCGTCGTGCGTCTGGAGCAGAATCTCCGCCGCCGTCCGGACCGTCGCGTCGGGGTCGACGCGGACCCCGTAACACCGCGCGTACAGCGCCAGCCAGTCGTTCAGCGCGCGGTGGAGCGACCGGAGTTCCGCCGCCGAGAAGCGGACGTTCCGCCCGCCGGTGTGCGCTTCGAGGTAGACGCCGGTCACGGGCGCGACGCCCTCGCGGACGTACGACAGCGCTCGCTCCGCCGCCTCGCCGTCCGCCGGCGGCTCGAACCGCCGGCGCTCGGCGCGGGCCGCCGCGGCCAGCGCTCGAATCTCCTCGTGGGAGGCCGACCGCTCTGCGGCCCCCGACCCCGCGCTCCCGCCGTCCGCGCGTTCGTCCGTCATCCCTGGTCGAACGCCACCCCCTTGCCGCCGCGCGGGTGCCGCCACTCGGTGTCGGCGACGACGGCGCACGTCCCGCACTCCACGCAGGGCTGCGTGTCGAGACTCACGACGCGCTCCTCGCTCCCGTTGGTCCGGACGACCTCCTCGCGGTAACAGCCGCCGCCGAAGTCCTCCGCGCTGACGGGACAGGCGGCGACGGCGGCGCCGCTGGCCGCGTAGGAGTCGTCGCGCAGCGTGATGTGGGGGTTGCCCACGTCGGTGTCGTACGTCAGTTCGCCGATGCGCTCCTCCAGGCTCGGCGGTTCGACGCCGCTCTCGTCCGCGACGCGCGTCCCCAGTTCCTCGGCGATGACCGTCGGGAGCGTCACGTACGGCGTTCGGGTGTCCGGCACGATGGCGGAGAGTCGGGGAGAGCCGTACAGCCCTTCGAGGCCGCCGCCCAACGCGCGGATACCGAGGCGGCCGAGGCGGGAGGTGAGAAGCGAGTCGACGGCGTCGGTCACGTCGTCCCGCTCCGCGACGGTCCGCACGAGGTCGTACCCCCGCGGTCTGAGTTTGTCCATCACGCCCTCGTCTCGGAGTTTCTCGGCGTACAGCCGACCGGCGTCCTCGGGCCGCCCGCGACCCCGCGCCTGCGCGAACGCCTCGCCGGCCAGCGCCCCCGCGGTGACGGCGTGGTTCATCCCCTTGATGATGGGACCCTGCGCCTGCATCTGCCCGGCGGCGTCGCCGACGACGAGCAGTCGCCCGGCGTGAGGTTCGCGCAGCGCCACCTTTTTCGAGTCGGGGACGAGTTTCGCGGCGTACTCCCGCTCCCGGTAGTCGTCTCCGAGCCACTGCGCGAGGAGCGGGTGCGTCAACAGCGCGTCGAGCAGTTCGTGTGGTTCCGCCTGCTCGGCGACGAGGCTGTCGAGGTGGAACACCGTCCCGATGGAGAGCGAATCCTCGTTCGTGTAGAGGAAGCCGCCGCCGCGCACGTCCGAGAACAGGTCGCCCGAGAACAGATGCGCCGCGCCCTCGTCCTCGTCGAGGGCGAACCGGTCGTTCACCGTCTCGGCCGGCATGTCGACGACCGCTTTCACCCCTTGGAACCACTCGCCGGGGTCCGCCCAGTCCATCAGACCGGCGTCGCGCGCCAACTCCGAGTTGACGCCGTCGGCGGCGATTATCACGTCCGCCTCGATGGGGTCGAGTTCGTCCGTCGTCACGCCGATGACCTCCCCCCTTTCGTCGCGGAGCAGGCCGTTCGCACGGACGCCCGTCAGCAGGCCGCCGCCCGTCTCGCGCGTCACCTCGTGGACGCGGTCCGCCAGCCACGAGTCCATCTTCCGCCGGAGGACGGCGTCGGCCCACTCGGTGTCGTGCTCGTGGAGCGGTCCCAAGTCGAACGTCTCCACCCGGTCGCCCGCGACGTTGTGGAGGTAGTAGCGCGTCACCGGACGCTCCGCGGCCTCCGCGCGGAAGTCCGGGAACAGGTCGTCTATCGTCACCGGCGCGGACGATTCGGCGTAGATGAGACCGCCCGAGACGTTCTTCGATCCGGCCTCGACGCCGCGTTCTAAGACGAGCGTCTCGACGCCGTATCTGGCTAAGGTCGCCGCCGCCGCGGCCCCGCCGGGACCGGCGCCGACGACCACCGCCTCGTAGCGTTCGTGCTCGGTCATTCGCCCTCACCTCCCGTCGGCGCGTCGGTCCCGGGACGCTCGCTCGGCCGCCGCACCTCGCCCCCGTCCGTCGCCGCCGCGTCCTCCGCCGCGGCGCCGAACGCGAACGTTCCCCTGCGGACCGCCTCGGTCAGCGTCGGGAGCACCTCGAACAGGTCGCCCTCGACGAAGAAGTCCGAGAAGTCGCGGATTCGGGCCTCGGGGTCGGTGTTCACCGCGACGACGGTTTCGGACTCGTCCATGCCGACCTTGTGCTGGACCGCCCCGGAGATGCCCGCGGCGACGTACAGGTCCGGCGCGACGACCTGTCCCGTCTCGCCGATCTGTCGCTCCTCGCGGGCGTACTGTTCGACGTGGGGCTCGAAGGCGTACGACCCGGTGACGATGCCGCGGGAGACGCCGACGGCGGCGTCCTCGAACGCCTCCGCGAGGTCCAGCGCCAGTTCTATCCCGCGGGTCGGGTCGTCGCCGATGCCGCGTCCGACGGCGACGACGACGTCGTGCCCGGACAGGTCGACGCCCTCGTCCAACCGCTCGTGGTCGGTGACGGCCACGCGGAACCACGCCTCGTCGAGTTCGAGTTCGTGGTCGACGACGACGCCCGCCCGTTCGGGGTCCGGGTCCGGGACGTCGAAACTGCCGGGGATGACCGAAGCCCCCTGCGGGTGGAACTCCCGTCGCGGGTTGTCCAGACAGAGGATGGTCGAGTACTCGAAGCCGGAGAAGTCCGGGCGCTTCATGTGCAGGACGCGCTCGAACGTCCGCTTCGTGCCTGCGGCGCCGGTCTTCACCGGGTTCGAGATGACCTCCTCCTCGATGTAGAGCCCCGAGCAGTCGCTGGCGAGGCCGGAGTCGAGTTCGGCCTGCACCAGCGCCGAGAGGTCCCGCCCGTTGTTCGTCGCCGGGAAGAGGAAGTAGCGGGGCTTGTCGTAGTCGCGCCAGGCCTCCTCGCGGCCGCCGGCGACTTCGCCCTCTACGTGTTCCGCCCCGGCGCGGGCCATGTCGGCGACGATTTCGGTGTACGGGTTGTGCTGGAAGCGTTCGAGGCGTTCGTCCTCGTGGACGACGACGACGTCCGCACCGAGGGCGATGCAGTCGTCGGCGTGCCCGCGCACGTCGTCGCCGACGAGAACCGCGACGACGCGTTCCTCGCCGCCGTCCTCGCCGTCTCCGTCGCCTCCGTCTCCGCCGCCCGCGTAGCGGTCGTTGTAGCCGTCCATCAACTCGCGCGCCTTCCCGAGCATCTCCCGCGACACGGAGGCGAGTTCGCCCGCCTGCGTCTCGCAGTACACCCACATGTCGCGGTAGCGGCCGTCCCGGAGCGACCGGACGTGCCGCTTGTCGCGCGTCGGGTGCGAGAGGTCCGGGTGTCGCTCTTCGGGCGGCCGGTCGTCCACCGCCGACTCCTCGCCCTCGCTCTCTTCGCTCCCCTGCACGGCGTCGAGTCGGCGCTGGACGAGGCGCTTCACCGCGCCGCGGTCCTCCCCTTCGGACTCCTCCTGCAGGAGGCGTTCGAGTTCGTCCGGGTCGTCGACGCGTTGGAGGGCGTTGCCGACTTCGGCGGCGGACATCGCCGAGAGGTCGATTCCCTCGACGTCCGCCTCGTCGTCCTCGGAGAACTTCTCGATGCGGCTCTCGACGAGGGCGATTGCGCCCGCGCGATTCTCGCCGGACTTCTCGGCCTCCAGAATCTCGCGGAGTTCGTCGACGTCCTCGACGTCTTTTATTTTAGGTCCGAGTTCGGAGATGTCGTACTCGCCGGGGTCGAGCGTCACGGTCAGTCACCCCCCGCGGCCGCGGCGTCGTCGGAACCGTCGCCCGCGAGCGGACGCATCGCGTCGAGGACGGCGCGCATTCCCTCCGGGTCGCCCGGGTCGACCATCGTCGCCTCCCGCTCCGCCGGCGGTTTCGGAATCGGGTCCACGGAGGAGACGATGGTGGGCGACCCGTCGAGGCCGATGTAGTCGGGGTCGACGTTGATGTCGGCGTGGTCCCACACCGTCAGCGCGTCCTCGTAGTCCGGGGCGCGTTCGCGCGCCGTCTCGCGCAGGTCCTTCAGCGTCAGGCGGTGTCCCGCGGTCCGATAGGACGGCTCGAACTCCGGGTCGACGACGACGAACGCCGGGAGGTCCGTCTCCACCGTCTCCGTCTCCGAGAGGTCGCCCTCCACGAGTCGCCGCGCGCGGAGTCGTCCCGCCTCCTCGTCGACGTCGAGGCCGGTGACGTGGGTCACGATGGGCATATCGAGACACCAGCACGTCTGCGGGCCGGTGTGGCCCGTCTCCCCGTCGGCCGTCTTGAACCCCGCGAACACGAGGTCGGGGACGCCCATCTTCTCGATGGCGGCGCTGAGCGTGATGGCCGTCGCCCACGTGTCGGCGGCGGCCATCTCGCGGTCGGATACCAAGTAGAGGTCGTCGGCGTACGTGGTCGCCATCGCCTCTCGGAGCACCTCCTTGTACCCCGGCGGACCCATGCTCATCACCGAGACGCGCCCGCCGTGCCTGACCCGCGTCTGCAACGCAGCGTTCAGCGCGTACGCGTCGTTCGGATTCATCACCGTCGGCGTCTTGCCGCGTTCGAGGTGCCCGTCCTCGTCGAACGACACCTTCCCCTCCCGGAAGTCGGGAACGCCCTTCGTCAACACGAGTGTGTGCATCGTTGACTCACCACTAGGTGACGATGGGCCACCGATTCCTTAACAATTATTCTTGAACAAATGAGCGTGCGGCGCTCACACGCGGCCCGCGCGACCCGGGTCGACGTCGATTGCGTCGACGGGACAGACGTCGACGCAGAGCATGCAGTCGATGCACTGGTCCTCGCGCGCGGGTTCGACTTTCACCTCCGACTCGGGGTGGTCGGGCGTGTCGACCCACGAGAACACGTCCACCGGGCAGTCTTCGAGGCACGCCCCGTCGCCGATGCAGATGTCGAAGTCCACGGCGACGTGCGTGCCGTGAATTCCGAGTTTCTCCGGAGGGTCCACCGGTCCCCACACCGTCACGCCGTCCTCTTCGTCCACTGCTTCGCGGTTCGTCTCGAAGTTCGGGTCTATCGGCATAGCCTAACGTCGCGCGGCGACGCGCATAAATCTACGTCGACGGTCGGAACGGGCACCGCCTATTTCCGTCGACCGGACGAACGGCCGGTATGGACGCCATCGCGCTTCTCGCCATCGCACTCGCCGCTCTCGGCGTCGTCGGCGTCGTCGTTCCCCTCCTCCCGGGCGGGTTGCTCTCCTTGGTCGGGGCCTACCTCTACTGGTGGTCGACGGGGTACGCCGACCCGTCGCTCCCGGTGTTGGTGACGCTCACCGCCGTCGGCCTCTTTACGGTGATAATCGACTACTTCGGCGGCGCCATCGCGGCGCGGGCGGGCGGCGCCTCCTCGCTCACAACCGCCGCCGCCGTCGTCGTCGGCCTCGTCCTCCTCGTCGTCACGGGGCCGGTGGGCTTCCTGCTCGGCATCGCCGCGACGGTGTTCGTCGTCGAGTTCGTCCGCAACAACGACCCCGAACAGAGCGCGCGCGTCGCCCTCTACGCCACCGCGGGCGTCCTCGCCTCGACGGTGATGCAGGTGCTCCTCACGGGCGCCATGTTGGTCGTCCTCGTCCTCGCGGTGCTGTTCTGAGAGGGCGGGGAGTCGAGTCGAGTCCGACAGCGTTTACACGACGGGTCAGATACGCACCTCCGTGTCGCCTCGAACCGACTCGCTGCTGTCTACCGTGCTCCTGTTCGTCCTCGCGGAGTGGGTGACGACGGCCTACCGGTTCGCGGGCGTCTCGACGGCGTTCGGCGTCGCCGCGATGCTGCCGGTGTTCCTCTCGGCCGCCCTCGTCTCGGACTTCGGGTAGTCGCGCCCGCGCGACGAGAGGGGGACGTCGCCTCGGAGGTGGGGCCCGTGTCAGTTAAGAGACAGTGCGCGGAACGGGCGCTCGTGTCAGACAGAACCGACTACCTCCTCTTGGCCGTCCTGCTCGTCGCCGTCGCGATATGGGCGAGCGTCTCCGGCGAGTTCCCCGCGCTCTCGACGCTGTTCGCCCTCGTCGGTCTCGTTCCGGGAGTCGCGGTCTTTCTCCCGGTATTCCCCGGCGAGTAGCGAGTCCTCACACCCACGCGACGGCCCGGACCGGCGCGCCGTCGGCGTCGACGCGGAGGGGAAGCGCCAGCAACTCGAAGCGTTCGGGCACCGCGTCGAGGTTCCGCAAGTTTTCGACTATCAGCCTTTCCGACCCGAGGAGCGCGCGGTGCGCGGGAACCGACTCCGCGCCCGTCGGGTCGGGACTCAACGCGTCGGTGCCGACGTGGTATCCCGCCTCGGCGCACCGCTCGGCCGTCTCCGGCGCGAGGTAGGGGTGGTCGGTCATCCGGTCGGTGCCCCACTCGTCGGCCCACCCGGTGCGGAAGACGAGCATCGCTTCCGTCCCGCCTCCGTCGCCTCGCTCCTCCTCGTCGTCGTCGCTCGCGGGCACCGCGTCCGGGGGTATCTCCCCGTTCGCGCCGACGTCGCGGCAGTCGACGACGCGCGCGTCGAATCGGAAGCGGTCGACGTCGAACGAGTCGAGCGTCCTCCCGTCCGCCTCGGTGTGCGAGGGGGCGTCGACGTGCGTTCCCGCGTGCGTGCCGAGTTCGAGGCGCGAGACGCGGTAACCGTCCGCCCCGTGCGTCGCGTGCGGCGTCACGTCGACGGCGGGGTCGCCGGGGTACGTCGGCATCCCCGACTCGACGCGCCGCGTGAGGTCGACGAGGCGGGTCACGCGTCCGGCCACCGCTCGATGTACACCGTCTCGTCGGTGTAGAACCGCACCGCGTCGTCTCCCTGCGCGTGCAAGTCGCCGAAGAACGACTCCTTCGCGCCGCCGAAGTGGAAGAACGCCATCGGCGCGGCGGTGCCGACGTTGACGCCGAGGTTGCCGGGTTCGGCTTCGTGGCGGAACCGCTCGGCCTCCGCGCCGGAGGCGGTGAACAGACTGGCCGCGTTGCCGTACCGCGAGTCGTTCACCACGTCGACGGCCGCCCCGAAGTCGGGCACGCGGACGAGGGCGAGTATCGGCCCGAATATCTCCTCGCCGACGAGCGCCGAGTCCCGCGGCGCGTCGCCGAACACCGTCGGCCCGAGAAAGTGCCCCTCGTCGGGCGTCTCGGCCGTCCGACCGTCCACGAGGAGTTCGGCCCCCTCCTCGACGCCCGTCTCGACGTACCCGGCGACGCTGTCGCGGTGGGCGGCGGAGACGAGCGGTCCCATCTCCGTCTCTTCGTCCAGTCCGTCGCCGACGACCATCGACTCGACCCGCTCGACGAGTCGGGCCGCGAACTCGTCGTAGACGGCGTCCTCGACGACGGCGACGGGGTTGGCGAGACACCGCTGGCCGGCGTTGGCGAACGCCGACCCGACGGTCCCGTCGACGGCGGTTTCGAGGTCCGCCGTCGCGGAGACGACGACGTGGTTCTTCGCGCCGCCCTGCGCCTGCACCCGCTTGCCGTTCGCCGCCGCCGTCTCGTAGACGTGCCTCGCGACGGGCGTGCTGCCGACGAACGAGACGCCCGCCACCTCCGGATGTTCACAGAGCGCGTTCACGGCGTCGGCGTCGCCGTGGACGAGGTTCACGACGCCGTCCGGGAACCCGGCCTCCGCCGCGAGTTCGACGATTCTGGTCGGGGTGTGCGGGTCGCGTTCGCTCGGCTTCAGGACGAACGCGTTGCCCGTGGCGACGGCGTACGGGAGGAACCACAGCGGAATCATCGCCGGGAAGTTGAACGGCGTCACCGCGGCGAAGACGCCCACGGGCCTCCGCACCGCCGTCTCGTCGATTTCGGGGGCGGCGTTCGAGAGGTGTCCCGCCTGCATCGCCGTCGGCGCCCCGCAGGCGACTTCCACGTTCTCGATGCCGCGCCGAATCTCCCCGCGCGCCTCCGCCAGCGTCTTCCCGTGCTCGCAGACGAGGAGTTCCGCGAGTTCCTCCTGTTCGTCCTCCAGCAGCGACTTCAACCGAAACAGCGGCTGGATGCGCTCCTCGACGGGCGTCTCCCGCCACGACGCGAACGCCTCGGCGGCCGCGGTCACCGCCTCGCCCACGTCCGTCTCGTCGCTGAATCCCACGCGACCGACCGTCTCGCCGGTCGCCGGGTTCTCCACGTCCGCGCCGTCGCGCGAGGGGTCCGTCCACGCCCCGCCGACGAAGTTCCGCGCCGTCCGCGTCTCCGAGTCCATGCCGTGTGGTGACGAGTCGCGGGTGAAAGAGCTGTCGCAGGCAGAGTTGTCGCTCGCTGAACGAGCGGCGCGCCGACGCCTCGCTACTCGTGCGCCCAGTAGACGACCGACTCGTCGTCCCCTTGGGAGTCCACTCTGACGAACCCGATACGCTCGAACTGCACCACCTCGTCGACGTCGGCGTCGGCGAAGTCGGGTTCGGCCACGCCCGTCACGTCGCCCTCCATCGTCCGCATCCGGACGGACACGTTGTCCTCGGCGGGCGCCCAGTGAATCACGTCGACGTCGCCGGAACGGACCACTTCGATGGTGTCGTCGGTGTGGACGAGCGAGTCGCCCTCGCGGCGGACGCAGCCGAATCCTTTCAGCCAGACCCGCTCACCCTCGGCGGGCACGTCCGCGGATTCGACGACGACGCCGTCGGCGGCGGGGACGGTTCTGTCCCCCCGGTCCTCGTGGTCGGGGTGAATCGCGGGGTGGCCCGCCTCGGGGCCGCCCTCGACGGCGAATCGCTCCCCGTTCCGGACGAGGAAGTAGCGGGGCGCCTCGTCGTCGACGACGTCGCGGTTGTTCGCGTAGATGGCCGACATCGAGAGGTCGACGTCGGAGGTGGAGGTGCCGAGTTCGAGCATCGCGTCCACGATGGCTGACCCCCGAATCCCCCGGCGGCGGAGGCTCTTGATGGTCGGCGCGCGGGGGTCGTCCCAGCCGTCGAGTTCGCCCGCCTCGATTTTCGCCTTGATGGTGGAGGTGGACATCTTCACGTCGTAGGCATCCACCTGCACGTGCCCCCAGTGGACGACTTCGGGGTACTCCCAGTCGAAGTAGTCGTAGAGGAACCGCTGGCGTTTGGCCGAATCCTGCAGGTCGATGCCGCGGATGATGTGCGTGACGCCCGTGAGGTGGTCGTCGACGCCGGACTGGAAATCAAGCATCGGCCAGCAGCGGTAGTCAGAGGCCTCCTCGCGTGGGTGCGGCGTGTCTATCATCCGGAACGCCACCCAGTCGCGCAGGGCGGGGTTCTTGTGCTCGATGTCCGTCTTGATTCGGAGCACCATCTCGCCGGAGGAGTACTCGCCGTCGACCATCGCCTCGAACTCCTCGCGGGTCGTCTCGACGTCCTTGTCGCGGTGCGGACACGGTTCGCCCGCGTTCTTCAACTCCGAGAACGCCTCGCCCGAACAGGAGCAGGTGTACGCCCCGCCCATCTCGATGACCTCGCGGGCGTGGTCGTAGTACGTCTCCATCCGGTCGGAGGCCCGGATGACCTCGTCCGGTTCGAAGCCGAGGTAGTCGATGTCCTCCAAGATGGCGTCGTAGGCGTCCAAGTCGGGGCGCTTCGTCTCGGGGTCGGTGTCGTCGAAACGGACGACGAACGACCCGTCGTATAGCTCCTTGTAGGTCCCGATGACGGCGGGCATCCGCGCGTGGCCGATGTGCCACGGGCCGTTCGGGTTCGGCGCGGCGCGCATCCTGACCTCGTCGTAGTCGTCCGCGTTCGGCAGGTCCGGCAGCGTCCGGTCGTCGGCCTCCTCCTCGGCTTCCATCTCCGCGAGTTCCTCGGGGGCCAACTCCTCCAGTCGGGCGCGCTTCTCCTCGGGCGGGAGGTCGTTCACGCGGCCGACGACGCCGCCGACGACGCCCGGAATCTCGTCGCCGTGGGGTCGAAAGTCGGGATTCTCCCCCATCAGCGGTCCCATGACCGCCCCCACGTCGGCGTCGCTGTCGTACTTGACCGCGTTCAGGAGGGCGTGCTTCTCCGCCTCTCGCTCCACGCGCTCTCGTAACTCGTCGTCCATTACCGTCCGATTCCGCCCGCCGCCTAAAAACAAGCCCGGATTGGGGCACGCGCGCCCCGTCGTCGCCTCGCTTCCGGCCGGACGGCCTCGGTCGACCGGCGGCGACCCGACGACGGAGCGGTCCGCGCCCGCGCCGCGGGCACACGGGTAGGGGTGCGTTAACTCTTGGCACGGATAGCATATATCGCTTTCGCGCCCGTGCGGTGTGAGAGCCAAACTAGGAGTGTCGAACGAACGTCGAAGAACTCGGCGCGGCGTCCGCGCCGCGTCCGGGGCGTCAGTAGCCGCGGGTGATGAGGTAGTCGGCGGTGTCTTCGAGCAGCGACCGCGCCTCGTTGTCCGGGAGGACTTCGAGGTGGCGCTTCGCCCGGTCCGTGAGTTCCTGTGCGGTCTCGCGGGCGTAGTCGATGGAGCCGGCCGCCTCCAGTTCGGCGACGGCGGCGTCTATCTCCTCTTCGGTGACGCCGTCGACGGTGTCGGCGGCGACGAGGCCGTCCACGTCGACGCCCTGCTGACGCGCGTGGAGGGTGATGAGCGTCTCTTTGTCCTCGATGAGGTCCGACCCGCGCTGCTTGCCGAGTTTCTCCGAGGGGACCGTGAGGTCCAACACGTCGTCCTGAATCTGGAAGGCGCACCCGGAGTCGATGCCGTAGCGGTAGAGCGCCTCGACCGTCTCGTCGTCGGCGCCCATCAGCACCGCGGCCGTCGCGGTGGCGGCGCCGTACAGCACGGCCGTCTTCAGTTCGACCATATCGAGGTACTCCTCGGGGACGACCTCCGTCCGGCGCTCGAACTCCACGTCCAGCGCTTGCCCCTCGCAGATCTTCGTGCAGGTGGTGGCGAGCAGTCGGACGGCTTCGAGGCCGTTGGCCGGGTCCGCGCCGGTGTCGGTCATCAACTCGAACGCCTTGGCGTACAGCGTGTCGCCGGCGAGGATGGCCGTCTCGGTGTCGTACTCTTTGTGCACCGCGGGGACGCCGCGACGGAGGTCGTCGTCGTCCATGATGTCGTCGTGGATGAGCGTGAACGACTGGATGACCTCGATGCTCACGGCGGCGGCCATCACGTCGACCGTCGTGCCGTCGACGCCCGGGAACGACCGGTACTCCTCCGAGAGCGGTTCGACGTCGGCGAGCGCCTCGGCGGTGAGAAGCGTCACCGTCGGGCGGAGCCGCTTACCGCCGGCCTGTAGGAGGTACCGCGTGGCCTCGTACAGCCGTTCGGGCTCCGCCATCGGCACGTCCTCGTCGAGCGCGTCGTTGACGAGTTGCCGCCGCTGCCGGACGGCTTCGAGCACCCGCTCCTCCGTCGCTTCCGAGTTCATCTCACTCCACCAGTTGGATCATGTTGCCGTTCCGCGTCACGTGGAGGTCCCGCCCCAGCGCGTACCCCTGCGACTCACAGAGGTCCACGTACGGCGCGAAGCCCTTGAGGTCCTGGTGAGCCGGGATGACGTGCTGCGGCTGGAGCGCGTCGAGCATCTGGTAGTGACCCTCCTCGCGGAGGTGGCCCGACACGTGAATCTCGTCGTAGATGCGCGCGCCCTGCATCTTCAGGAGGCGCTCGGACTGGTAGCGCTGGCCCTCGTTCGTCGGCTCCGGGATGACCCGCGCCGAGAAGATGACCTTGTCGCCGTTGTCGAGTTCGTACGGCGTCTCGCCGCGGCCCATGCGGGTGAGCATCGCGCGCGGTTCGCCCTGGTGACCCGTGACGATGGGGAGGTAGTTCTCCTTGCCCTCCTTCATGATGCGCTTGAACGTCCGGTCGACGGACTTGCGGTGGCCGTACATCCCCACGTCGTCGGGGATGTCGACGAAGCCGAGTCGCTCGGCGGTGCCGGAGTACTTCTCCATCGAACGGCCCAAGAGAACGGGCTGTCGGCCGATGTCCTTGGCGAACTCGACGAGCGAGGAGACGCGGGAGATGTGCGAGGAGAACGTCGTCGCCACGATGCCGCCGTCGTAGTCCTCGATGGACGTCATCACGTCCTGCAGGTGGCGCCGCGCGACGGACTCGGACGGGGTGCGTCCCTTCCGACCGGCGTTCGTGCAGTCCTCGATGTAACAGAGGACGCCGTTGTCCTCGCGACCGATCTCTCGGAAGCGCTCCATGTCGATGGGGTCTTCGAGGACCGGCGAGTGGTCCATGCGCTTGTCGAGGCCGTAGACGATGGCGCCCTCGGGAGTGTGGAGGACGGGGTTGATGGCGTCAATGATGGAGTGTGTGACGTGGACGAACTCCATCTCGACGTTGCCCGAGTCCCCGATGGACATCGTCTCGCCGGCGCTCATCTTCACCAGGTCGTTGTTGACGTTGAACTTGTTCTCGCCCTCGACCTGCTGTTTCACCAGTTCGATGGTGAACGGGGACGCCACGACGGGGGCGTCGTAGCGGTGGGCGAGTTTCGAGATGGCGCCGATGTGGTCGAGGTGGCCGTGCGTCGGCACGATGGCCTTCACGTCGCCCTCGAGTTCGGACATGACCCGGTCGTCCGGGATGGCGCCCATGTCGATCAGGTCGAGGCTGTGCATCTTTTCGGTCTCCACGTTGTCGTGGATGAGGACCTGACTCAGATTCAGGCCCATGTCGAAGACGACGACGTCGTCGCCTGCGCGTACCGCCGTCATCTGGCGACCGACTTCTTCGTATCCGCCTATGGTTGCGATTTCGATTTCCATGGTTTTCCGAGCATTGAAAGCCACAACTGTGGCGAAGGTGCTCACTCAAACGCCCCGCCGATTCCCGGACGCGCCGCGAGTCGGCGCGTCCGCGTCACGGGACTGAACGGCCCCGGCATCTTACAGCACGTCGGTCGTCGGCCCCGCGTGTGACGACTTCGGACGCCGTCACACTTACCCGCGGGTGTAGCAGTGAGTGGGGCTACACACTGGGGTATTAAAAACTACGTGGGTTACGCCGCCTCCGTCCCGCGCGTTCGGCGGCCTCCGCGCCGACCCTTCGATAGAGGTCAGATATTAAGAAAGATTGAATATCGGAGGTGTCCTGGTCCGGACACGTATGGACCCGAGCAGACTCACGGAGGAGGTGGAGGCGGACCTCTTCGAGTATCTGCCGGTGATGCTGCTCGTGACGCGCCCCGACGACGCGGGTCACCCCGTCGTGGAGGACTGCAACGAACGGTTCCTCGACCGACTCGGTTACGTCCGCGAGGAGGTGGTCGGCCGCCGCGTCGCGGCGTTCTACACCGCCGACTCCGCGGAGCGACACCGGAGCGGCGGGTACGAACGCGCCCGCGGAGGGAGGTACGGCCGCGAGGAGCGGGACTTTCTCACCGCCGGCGGCAACGTCGTCTCCACCGTCGTCCGCGCGACGCCGCGCCGCGTCGACGGCGAGGTGGTCGGCGTCGTCGCGGTGTACGTCGACGTGACGAGGCAGAAGTGGCGCGAACAGCAAGTGAAGGTGCTCAACCGCGTGCTGCGGCACAACATCCGCAACGACCTGAACCTCCTGCACGGTCACGCGAGGACACTCGCCCGGCACGAGGACGAGGCGGTGGCGACGTCGGCGCGGGTGGTCGGCCGGACCGTCGAACACTGGTTGTCGCTGGCCGAGAAGGCCGCCGAGATAGAGCGCGTCTTCGAGGAGTTTCCGGATCGGTCGACGCCGCTGTCGGCGCTGCTCCGAGAGACGCAGACGGCCGTCGAACTCGCGCGGCCGTCGACGACGGTGCGGGTCGAAGGTCCGGCCGACGGCGACGTGTCCGTCTCCTCGCGCCTCGGCGTCGCCCTCGAAGAACTGTGCGAGAACGGCGTCAAACACGCCGAACGGGAACGGCCGACGGTCGCCGTCGAGGCGACGCGGGAAGGGGAGCGGATCGAGTTGACCGTGACCGACCGGGGGCCGGGCATCCCCGACCACGAACGTGCGGTCCTGCGCGACGGCGAGGAGACGTCGCTCGTCCACGGGAGCGGACTGGGGCTCTGGTTGGTGCGTACCATCGTCCGGCGCCTCGGCGGCGAACTTAACGTCGGCGACGCCGACGGCGGGCCGGGCAGCGTCGTGACGGTGACGGTTCCCGTCGCCCCGGCCGGAGGTGTCAGCGAGTGACGACGAATCGGACGTGTGTTCGGCACCTTTAATACCGAAACCCGATGCGTTGTTGCCATGAGCGGACGACCCCTCGACGTACTCGAGGCTTCGCTGGAAGAAACCGTAACCGTCAACCTGAAAGACGGTAGCTCTTACCACGGAACTCTGGCGGGCTACGACCAGCACATGAACGTTGTTCTCGAGGCGCCGGCCGACGAGGAGGAGGCCATCCTCGGCGAGATAGAAGTGACACCGGTGGAAGACACAACCATTATACGCGGCGATAACGTCGTCACGATCAAAGCATGACGGGAGCAGGAACCCCGAGCCAAGGAAAGAAGAACAAGACGACGCACGTGAAGTGCCGCCGTTGCGGTGAGAAGTCTTACCACGTGAAGAAGAAGCAGTGCTCCTCGTGCGGGTTCGGCAAGTCCGCCAAACGACGCGGCTACGAGTGGCAGTCGAAGTCGGGCGACCACGGTAACTGAAGCGGCCTTCTTCCTCTCCTCTCGTCTCTTTTCCTTCCCCCGAGCGACGGCGCCGTCCCGAGTTCGACCGGTCGCCCGCAGACGACGCCGCTTCGAGTCTCGCGTTCGTCTCTCTCTCGCCCTCGCCGTCGGTCGCTCTCTACTCGTCCGCGGCGTCCGATAATGCATGAACGTGTACACAATCGCCGATAGAACCGGCGAAGAAGGCACAAGGACGGGTTTTTTACGCTTCGACGCCGCAGTCTCGTGTATGTCAGACGGGCGGGACGCTCAGACCCCCACACCCGGACGCGACGCGGGCCGACAGCAACCGACCGCCGCGGACCTCTCGGGGCCGACCGAGAAGTGCGGCGTCGTCGGCGTCGCCCTCTCGGACCGCGCGGCGGCGCGGCCCCTGTACTACTCCCTGTACGCGCTTCAGCACCGGGGACAGGAGTCGGCGGGCATCGTCACGCACGACGGGTTCCAACAGCACAGCCACGTCGAGACGGGCCTCGTCGGCGACGTGTTCGGTGAAGGGGACCTCGACTCGCTGGCGGGGACCACGGGCATCGGGCACGTCCGCTACCCCACGTCCGGGGGGCTGGGGTCCTGTTGCGCCCAACCGTTCTCCGTCTCGTTCAAGTCGGGGTCGCTCGGCCTCGCGCACAACGGCAACCTCGTGAACGCCGACGAGATACGCGCGGAACTGGAGGACCTCGGCCACGCGTTCACCTCGACGGGCGACACGGAGGTCATCGCCCACGACCTCGCCCGCAATCTCTTAGAAGAGGACCTCGTCCGCGCCGTCAAGCACACGATGAAGCGCGTCCACGGTTCCTACTCGCTCACCATCATGCACGACGAGACGGTGCTCGGCGTCCGGGACCCCGAGGGCAACCGGCCGCTCTGCATCGGCGAACTCGAAGACGGCTACGTCCTCGCCAGCGAGTCGGCCGCCATCGACACCCTCGACGGCGAACTCGTCCGCGACGTCCGACCGGGCGAACTCGTCGTCCTCGACGCCGATGGCTCCGGCTACGACACCTACCAACTCGTCGAACGGGAGGACACCGCCCACTGCTTCTTCGAGCACGTCTACTTCGCCCGCCCGGACTCCGTCATCGACGACACCCTCGTCTACGAGGCCCGCCGCGGATTGGGGAGGAAACTCTGGGAGGAGTCCGGCGTCGAGTCCGACGTGGTGATGCCCGTGCCCGACTCCGGCCGCGCGTTCGCCTCGGGGTACGCCGAGGCGGCCAACGAGACGACGCCCGACGGCGACCCCCGCGAGGGCGAGGACAGCGTCGAGTTCGCCGAGGGCCTGATGAAGAACCGCTACGTCGGCCGGACGTTCATCATGCCGACGCAGGACGAACGCGAACGCGCCGTCCGCCTGAAGCTCAATCCGATACGGAGCACCATCGAGGGGCGCTCCGTCACCATCATCGACGACAGCATCGTCCGCGGCACCACCTCCCGGCAACTCGTCCAACTCGTCCGCGACGCCGGCGCCGAGGAGGTACACGTCCGCATCGGCGCGCCGCCCATCGTCGCCCCCTGCTACATGGGCATCGACATGGCGACGCGCGAGGAACTCATCGCCTCCGATAAGACGACCGAGGAGATACGCGACGACATCGGCGCCGACAGCCTCTCGTATCTCTCCATCGACGCCATCAGCGAGGTGCTCGGGGAGTCGCGGACGGACCTCTGTTTGGGCTGTGTCACCGGCGAGTACCCCTACGACATCGACGGTGAAGCGACCGACCGCGACGTCTCCCGACCCGCCATCTCCGAGGGCGAACCGACGCCCGCGGACGACTGACGCGGCCGAATCGGCTCTCGATGCTCGCCCGTCCGCTCGGACGCCACCGCTCCGTTCCCGCCCGCACGGACCCGACTTCGTCTCCGCTCGAAGACATGTCGCGGCGCGACGACGGTTTCGTCCCGATACCAGACTCGACCCGACAGTCACCTTCGCGGCCGGGGCTGTTTATCCGCGTCGCGCGACACGTTCGAACCACGATGACCCTCGAAACACCCCGCGACCTGTTCGTGCACGAACTGAAGCAGATGTACTACGTGGAGAACCGACTCGTCGACGTGCTGGAAGAACTCGCCACCGAGACGCCGGACGAGAAACTCGCGAAGGGCTTCTCGTCTCACCGCGACGAGACGCGGCAGCAGGTGGAACGCCTCGAGCGGGTATTCCGGGAGATCGGCGAGACGCCCGAGGAGGCGGAGAGCGGCGCCCTCGACGGTCTGCTGCGCGACCGCGAGGAGTTCGAACGACAGGTCGGGTCGGACGACCTCAAGACTCCGTTCAACCTCACGGCGGGTATCAAGACCGAACGCGTGGAGATAACGGCGTACCAGTCGCTCATCACGCTCGCCAACGAGATAGAGTTCGACGGCGACGTGAAAGACCCGCTCGAAGCGAACCTCGACGAGGAGAAGGACACGCTGCGGTCGCTCGAGAAGATACAGAAGGGTTCGAGCATCAAGAACGTCATCCAGAACCTGCTGTAAGCGTTCGGAATCGGCGTTCTCCCTTTTCGTTCCGCGTGACCCCCCGGACCGCGTCGGGCCGCCGGTCAGTAGACGTGGTACAGCAGGAGGTACACCACGTCGCCGAGGAAGAAGGAGACGAGCCACAGCGACGCCGCCACCCGACCGACCCGCTTGTGCCGCGTGTCGTATATCTCCGCGACCGGTCGGGTCGCGGCGAGGAGGACGGCGTAGTAGACCAGCGGAATGCAGGCGATGGCTAGGAGGATGTGAACCGCCAAGGTCGGGAGGTAGACGAATCGATACACCGCCGCGGGGCCGGGGAACTCAGCCGTCCCCACGAGGGCGATGCGGTAGAGATAGCAGGCGAGAAAGGCGGCGAACAGCGCCAGGGTGGTGAGCATTAGCGTCCGGTGTCGGCGCACGTCCCCGCGACGTATCGCGCGCACGCCGAGGAGGATGGTTCCGATGGCCGTCGTGCTGAGCACTGCGTTCAGGTGCGGGATGGCGGCCAGCGCGCCGTCGGAGACGCGGGGGAGCGACGACTCGGGGACGTAGCCGAGCACGGTGCCGAACACGAGCGCCAGCGAGACGACGCTCAGTGCCGCCGTCGCCGCGGGGACGTGGTCTCGAGCGCGGAGTTGCATATCCGAAGGGGGAGCCTCGGCGGGCAAAACCGTACCGACCGCGTGGCGCCTGCGAACGCCCGACATGTGGACGCCGAAAGGAAACTCATTTAAATTACCCCGGACAACGAAGGAGTGCAACACGATACAGCGAGCGTGGGTAGCCAAGCTAGGCCAACGGCGCAGCGTTGAGGGCGCTGTCTCGTAGGAGTCCGCCGGTTCAAATCCGGTCCCACGCATCGCATGAGGGGTTCCGAAAGAACCCCCGACCGAGGCGGCATCGCCGCCGAGGCAACACGATGCAGGTGATTCCCTTCCGGGACATCACCCACGCACAATCCTTCGGACGCTAACTTCGCAGAGACGCCTCCGTGCCGACCCCGATTCTCGCACCTCACGTGCGAACGCGCCGCCGATTCCCGGACGCGCCGTCGTCCACCATTTTAAAAGGATAGAGCGGGTACGTGGGGGTATGCCGAAGTACTCCACCGGAGGCGGGGGAGGCGGGAACGACGGCGATAGCTGCGAACTCTGCGGTCGTTCGACGTCGAAACTCCGCCGCGCCAACGTCGCCGGTGCCGACCTGCTGGTCTGCCCGGACTGCGCGCCGCACGACGACTCCCAGCACAAGGGCGGCCAGTCGTCGTCCGGCGGTTCGTCCTCCTCGTCGTCCGACGGAAAGCCGAACAGGAAGAAGCGCGCCGCCCAGCGACAGGCGAAGATGTACGACCAGGCGAAGGGCGACTCCAAGCACTGGGAGAAGGGGACGAACTACGAGAAGGACCGACTCCCCTACCTCGTCTCCGACTACGGCGACGTGGTGGCGGACGCCCGGCAGGAGGCGGGTCTGACCGTCGAGGAACTCGCGGCGGAACTCGACGCCGAGGAGTCCGACGTCGACGCCGTCGAACAGGGACGGGCCACCCGCGCGGACGTCGGCGGGTCGCTCATCCGCTCCCTCGAAGAGCGACTGGGCGTGACGCTCGTCGACGAGTAGGTTCGACCCCTCGATTGACGCGACGACACCACTTTTGTCGACCGGCGGCGCACGGGTGAATCATGTTGACGCGTGCTCCCGCAGAGCCGACGATTCGCGAGTTCGAAGCCGAGGTGACGGGCGTCGACGGCCGCGAGGTGACGCTCGACCGGACGTACTTCTACGCCGAGAGCGGCGGCCAACCCGCCGACAAAGGGACACTCGGCGACGTCCCGGTCGAAGACGTGCAGACGGACGCGGAGACGGAGTCGGTGGTCCACACGCTCGAATCCGAACCCGACCTCTCCGAGGGCGACCGGGTGACCGGCGTCGTCGACGACGAGTTCCGGACCTACTGCATGCGCGCGCACACCGCCAGTCACGTCCTCTACGGCGCCGGTCGGGAGGTGCTCTCGGACCTCGGCTACGGCGGGTTCGACATCTCCCCCGAGAAGGTGCGCGTCGACTTCGCCACCTCCACAGATATCGACGACGAGACGCTGGTCGAACTCGAACGCCTCGTCAACCGCACCGTCTGGGACTCCCGCGGCGTCTCCTGGGAGGAGGTGCCGACCGAGGAGGCCCTCGACAGGGCGGAGGTGGCGTTCAACACGAAGACCGAGGAGGGCGTGATGGACGACGCCGACACGGTTCGTCTCGTCACCGTCGACGGCTGGGACGTGGCCGCCTGCGGCGGCACCCACGTCTCGAACACCGCGGAAATAGGACCGGTCACCGTCCTCGGCCGCTCGAACCCCGGCGAGGGCCTCACCCGCGTGGAGTTCGCCGTCGGCGAGGCGGGCGTCGACCGGCGGGCGACGGTCCACCGCGCGGCCCTCGACGCCGCCCGCGAACTCGAAACCGGCGTCGAGAACGTCGGCGAGGCGGCGGCGTCGCTCCGGGGCGACAACGAGCGGTTGGAAGGAAAGGTCCGCGAACTCGAATCCGAACTGCTCGGAAACCGCATCGCGGGGTTCGAGACGGTGACGAAGGAGGAGGCGACGTGGCGCGTCGGCGTGCTCGACGGCTTCGACGCCAACCGCGCGGGCGAGGCGGCGAAGTCGGCCGCGGGGGAAGCGGACGGCGCGGACGTGGTGGCCGTCGTCGGCGCGGGTGAGAGCCCGTACGTCGTCGTCGCCGCCGACGGGGACAGCGGCGTCCACGCCGGCGACGTGGTCGAGAGCGTCACCGACGAGTTCGGCGGCGGCGGGGGCGGCGGTCCGCCGTTCGCGCAGGGCGGCGGCCTCGACGCCGACCCGGTGGACGTGACGGCGTTTCTACGGGCGGTCTGAAGTCCACCCGGTCGCCGGAGGGACGACCCTCACTTCGGTCAGGTCCAGAGCAGACAGAGCAGACACCAGAGTTCGGAGGCGTAGGCGGCGGCCCAGACGGAGACGGTTGCGAGCATCGGCCGTTGTTTGCTGTCATCGGTCTAACCAGTTTCGACGCGCGAACCGAGTCGCTCCCGCCGCCGCGGATTCGCTCACCTTTTTCCATCACAGACCGAAGCGGAGGGTATGACACTCGCAGGCGCGGATTCGGCCCTCACCGACGAGCAGCGAGCGATTCGGGAGGTGGTCCGGGAGTTCGCCGCCGAGGAGATTCGACCGACGGCGCGGGAGGCGGACGAGACCGAAGAGTTCCCCGAGGCGGTGTGGGACGGCCTCGCGGACCTCGACCTGACGGGTCTGACCGTCCCCGAGGAGTACGGCGGGTTCGACGCCGACCGGGCGACGTACGCCCTCGTCAACGAGGAGGTGGCCTACGGGCAACTCGCGGTGGCGACGGCGCTGTCGGTCCACTGTCTCGCCACCTCCTGCATCGCAGAGTTCGGGAGCGACGAGCAGAAGGAGGCGTGGTTGCCGGAGATGGTCGACGGCCGCCCCGTCGGGATGTTCGCGCTGTCGGAACCCGACGCCGGGTCGAACCCCGCGGAGATGTCCACCGTCGCGCGCCGCGAGGGCGACGAGTACGTGATAAACGGGAAGAAGCAGTGGATAACGAACGGCGAACGGGGAGAGGTGTGCATCCTCTTCGCCAAGACGGACCGCGAGGACCCCGGGTCGGTCACGCAGTTCCTCGTCCCGAAGAGCGCCGAGTTCGAGGTGGGGAAGAAGGAGCACAAACTCGGCCTCCGCGCGTCGGACACGACGGCGTTGCTGTTCGACGACGTGCGAATCCCCGCGGAGAACCGACTCACCGAGGAGGGGGAGGGGCTCTCGGCGGCGTTCCACATTCTCACCGGCGGGCGCGTCGGCATCGCCGCGCAGGCAGTCGGCCTCGCGCAGTCGGCGTTCGACGAGGCGAAGACGTACGCGGGCGACCGCGAGCAGTTCGGCGGCCCCATCTCGGACATCCAGGCCGTCCGCCACAAGTTCTCCGAGATGGCGACGCAGATACACGCCGCGCGCCTGATGGTGCGCGAGGCGGCCCGGCAGGACGACGCGGGGGAGGACCCGCGCACCGCGGCCGCGATGGCGAAGTACTTCGCCAGCGAGGCGGCCGTCGACGTGACGAACGAGGCGGTCCAGATTCACGGCGGCTACGGCTACACGACGGACTTCGACGTCGAACGGATGTACCGCGACTCGAAGATAACGACCATCTACGAGGGGACCAGCGAGATACAGAAAAATATCATCGCGCGCGGCGTCCTCGATTGAACTGACTCGTCTCCGCCCGCTCAGCAGGGCTGTCGGGAGTGGGCCGTCTCCGCGTCCGCCTCGGAGTCGTCGCCGCAGTCGGTCTCGCTCGCACCGACGTCGTCTTCCTCCCCGCTTCCGTCCGCGTGGCCTTCGCTCACCGCCTCGTCGGCGCACTCGCCGTTCTCCAGCGGTCCGTCCGCCTCCTCGGTTTCGTCCGCCTCGTCGACGCGCCGCGCGGGGTTGCCGACCATCGTCGCGCCCGGCGGCACGTCTTTGCTGACGACGGCGCTGGCGCCGATAGAGGCACCCTCACCGACGGTGATAGCGCCGACGAGCGTCGCGCCCGCGCCGAGGACGACGTCCGACTCGACGGTCGGATGCCGCTTCCCGGCGTGCGGTTGGTTCGCGCCGAGCGTCACGCCGTGGTAGAAGTGCACGTCGTCGCCGACGTCGGCCGTCTCCCCGACGACGACGCCCGCGCCGTGGTCGATGGTGACGCGGCGGCCGAGTTCCGCGCCGGGGTGAATCTCGACGGCCGTGAGCAGGCGGGCCGAGTGCGACAGCAGGCGGGCGGCGAAGCGGCGGTCCCGCTTCCAGAGGGCGTGGGCGACCCGGTGGGTCCACACCGCCGTCATGCCGGGGTAAAAGAGGAGTACGTCGAGCGTCCCCCCCGCGGCGGGGTCGCGTTCCTGAATCGCGGCCACGTCCTCGCGGACCCGGGCGACGGCGTCGCGGAGGCGGCCGAACAGTCCGCGTTCGCGTCCGCTACGCCGAGCCATGGTTCCCCGCTCGTCGGTCGGTCGGCGCCGTCGAACCGTGCTGTCGCGCTCGTGGGTCGAAGCTCGCCGGACGGCGTCCGACTCGGCAACAACGCGGCCGCTGAGCGTCGAGGCGGTCGGGCGCGGTTCGTTCGTGCTGACCGGCGAGTTCGGTCATATCCTATATCGGAGTCCCACACTGAAAAGTCCGACCGAAGCGGTCTTTCGCGCGGGGGCCGACACTCCGTGCATGCCGACCGACACGGGACCGCGCGGACTCCGGAAGGAGTACGACGCGGTCGTCTGGGACCTCGACGGAACGCTCGTCAACCTCGCCGTGGACTGGGACGCCGTCGCCTCGGAGACGGCCGAGACGTTCCGCGCGGCGGGAATCGACGCCGGCGGGATGGACCTGTGGGCGATGCTGGACCTCGCGGACGAACGCGGGATGCGGGACGACGTCGAGGCCGTCATCGCCGGCCACGAACGCGAGGGGGCGCGACGCTCGACGCGCCTCGCATCCGCCGACCGGGTCGGGACGTTCGACCGCGAGGGCGTCTGCTCGCTCAACTGCGAGGGCGCCTGCCGCCTCGCCCTCGACGCGCACGACCTGACGGCGGGCGTCGACGCCGTCGTCGGCCGCGACACCGTGGCGACGCGGAAACCCGACCCCGAACCCCTCCTGGAGACGCTCCGCCGGATGGAGGTGTCCCCCGAAGACGCCGTCTTCGTCGGCGACTCGCGGCGCGACGAAGTGACCGCCGAGCGAGCGAACGTCGCGTTCCGCTACGTCGGCGACGGGTCGTCGGAGGTCTGAACGCCGAACTCCGGGTGCTGACCCTCCTCCCCCGCCCCGTCCCCCGCCGACGAGGGCGTTAAGTCGCCGACGCGCCAACGTCCGTCGATGAGCTATCCGGTCAGGTACTACTGCCCGCACTGCGGGGCCGTCGTCGAACTCGAACGCGACGGCTACCTCTCCGATAAGTCGGTCACGCCGTACCCGCTGGTCGGGTGGGAGTACGCCGACCCCGCCGAGTCGTTCGAGAACGACGACGCCGACGGCGTCCACTTCGTCTGCGGCGAGAGCGACGCCGAGGGCCTGCGCTGGACGGGGGAGGTGAGCGAGGCGGACGACGTGGAGCACCCGGGACTGGAGTCGCCCTGCGGGAACGACGTCTACCTCTCGTTCGTCCGCTTCGAGGACGGCCGCGAGGTCGACCCCGTTCCCGAGTCCGAGTACGTCGACATCGGGTCCGGCCCCCGGTCGGGGCCCAGAGGGCCGAACGGACCGTAGAGGAGCCAGCACCCCTCACGCGGGGTATATCTCTTCGGCGCGCGTCCGAGAGTGCGATATGACGCTCCCCATCCAGTCGATACTCGGTGACGCCGCGTTCTTCGTTCCGTTCGCCGTCTTCGGTCTCGGCGCCCTCGGTCTCGCCTTCTACCTCTCGCGTCTCGAACACGAAAAGGAGATGGCGCTCATCGAGGCCGGCGAGTACCGACAGCTCAGAACCGACGGTCGCGCGTGGATCCTCGGCGGCCTCCTCCTCGGCGCTCTCGGCCTCGCCGACGTGACGACGACGTTCCTCGCGGGCGGCGTCCCGCAGGAGGGTGTCGCCGCCGCGTTCGTCGGTCTCGCAGCCCTCGCGTACTACTTCTACAAACGCCGCGAGGACCGGGTCGACGCCCCGGAGAGCGCGACTCGCGCGTGAGTCGCGTTCCCGCGACCGACCTCATCCTTTGATGTTACAGACCGGGAACGTCCGGGCCACCTTGTCGCCGATACCGAGTTCGTCGGAGACGCGCACCACCTCGTCGACGTCCTTGTAGACGCCCGGCGCCTCCTCCGCGACGGTGGCGCCCGACTGCGCCTTCACGTATATCTTCTGCTGGTCGCGCAGTTCGTCTTGGACGGTCTCGCCCCAGTACTCCTGTTTGGCCTGCGTCCGACTCATCGTCCGGCCCGCGCCGTGCGCCGTCGACCCGAACGTGAGGTCCAAGGAGCGCTCGCCGCCGCGGAGGACGTAACTGCCCGCGCCCATGCTTCCCGGGATGATGACGGGTTGGCCCACGTCGCGGTACGCCGACGGGAGTTCCGGCCGCCCCGCGGGGAACGCGCGCGTCGCTCCCTTCCGGTGGACGTACAGTTCGCGGTCCTCGCCGTCGACCTCGTGAACTTCCTTCTTCGCGATGTTGTGCGCCACGTCGTACAGCAGGTCCATCTCCATCGCCTCCCAGTCGCGGCCGAACACGCGCTCGAACACCCGCCGCGTCCGGTGCATGATGAGTTGGCGGTTCACCCACGCGAAGTTGATGGCGGCGCACATCGCGCCGTAGTACTCCTCCGCTAGTTCGGACCCCGCGGGCGCGGCGGCCAGTTCCTTGTCCGGGAGCGAGTCGAGCAGGTCGCCGTGTTCCTTCTCTATCTTCCGGAGGTAGTCCGAGCAGACTTGGTGGCCCAGTCCCCGCGACCCGCAGTGGATGAGCACGACTATCTGGTCTTCCTCCAACCCGAACTCGCTCGCCACGTCTTCCCGAAAGACGTCGGTCACGCGCTGGACTTCGAGGAAGTGGTTGCCCGAGCCGAGACTGCCGAGTTGGTTCTTCCCCCTGTCCTTGGCCTTCTGCGAGACGGCGTCGGGGTCGGCGTCCGGCCGCCGGCCCTCGTCCTCGCAGTGCGCCAAGTCGTCCTCGACGGCGTGGCCGTGCTCTAACGCCCAGTCCACGCCGCGGTCGAGTACTCCCTCGACGGCGTCCACGTCGCCCTGCACGATGCCGCCGCCACCGAGGCCCGAGGGGACGTTGGCGAACAGGGCGTCGACAAGTTCCTCCTCTTTCCCTTCTAACTCGGCGTACGTGAGGTTTGTTTTCATCATTCTCACGCCGCAATTTATGTCGTAGCCGACGCTTCCGGGCGAGATACATCCCTCTTCGGCGTCCGTCGCGCCGACGCCGCCGACGGGGAAGCCGTACCCTTGGTGTCCGTCGGGCATGCAGATGGCGTGCTTCGTCATCCCCGGCAGGTGCGTGGCGTTTCGAAGCTGTTCGAGCGTCTTGTCCTGTCGGATCTGTTCGAGCAGTTGCTCGCTGGCGAGGACGCGCGCGGGAACCCGCATCTCCCCCTCGCGCGGCATCTCCCAGACGTGCTCGCGGACGCGTTCGAGGCGGATGTCGCCGAACTGTTTCACGTCGTCGTCGGTCATGGACGTGAGTTCGGCGGGACGAGTGAATAGGATTCCGTCCGCGGGTTGCGCGGCTCACGGGCGACCGACCCGATAGCCGCGGGCACTACACGTCGAAGACGACGTACGCCTCCCAGCCGTCGGCCGTCTCCGCGACGCACATCTCCGAGTAGGTCACGGCCTTCACCTCCCGGGCGTCCACGTCCGCGAGGGGGACGCCGCGCGCGGACCCCGAGAGCGTCCACTCCGCGCCCTCCTCTCTCACTTCGGCCTCGTTGTCGACGGGGAGGACGGCCCGCACGTCTCGTTCGTACACCAGTTGGTCGAGGTAGTCGAACAGGAGGGCCTCGACGCCCTCGGCGCGCACCTCAACAGGGAAGCGCTCCCCGCCGGCGTCCGGAATCTCCTCGCACCCGGCGGCGGCGAGGCCGTCGGCGACGGCGGCGAACAGACCCGACAGCGACGGCGCGGACGCGGCGACGGCCACGTCGGCGGTGTGGTCGCGGAGTTCGAAGCTCATGTGCTCGACTCCTCGCCCCCGTCCCGTCTCGCTTTCGGTCGGCGGCGTCGCGTCCGTCGGTGGTCGGTCCGTCCGCTCGACTCCGATGGGGACCGACCCGCCGTCTCCGCGGGCGTTCCCGCTGTCGCCGCTCCGCCCTCTAGAAGGTCGCTCGAGGGCGGACCGTTCGCGGCCAGACGCAGAAGCGACGGAGGAGTTATATTCAAGACGATTCTATCGGTTGGCGTGAGCGTCAACGTGGAGAAACGGGTAGACCAACCGGGGTCCGCGGAACACGCCGAACAGGCGTGGGAGCTGAAAGAGCGCATCCGGCGGTCCGAAGGCGTGCTGAAGCAGCGGCGCGGCTTCTTCATCGACGCCTACCGCCGCGCGACGACGCACCTGTACTTCGAGGACGAGACGCTCATCGGCTTCGCCTCGACGCGCCGCGACGGCTACATCCTCTTTCTCGCCGTCGCGCCCGAGGCGCGCGGGCAGAGCTACGGCGAACGACTCGTCGCCGAGGTGGCCCGCGACCACCGCTCGGTCTCCTGTCACGCCCGGACGACGAACGAGGGCGCGTTGGCGTTCTATCAGAACATCGGGTTCGAGGTCAAACGGGAGATTACGAGCTACTACGAGGACGGCGGCGACGCCTACTACCTCCGACTCGGGGAGAAAGCGAGCATCCGCGAGAAGTTCTCCGACCTGTTCCGACGGTAGTCTACACGTCTTCGACGATTTCGCCGAGACGGTCGACCGGGAGCGCCTGGTACGTCTCGGTGTCGAGGCCGTGTCGCTCGATGAGTTGCGTCACCTCGAACGCCTCGTCGTCGCCGTCGACGCGGAAGCGAACGTCGAAGTCGTAGGGGCCGAGGACGGCGTACGTGTCGAGGAGTTCGCCGCCGGCCTGCTGGACGTCTTCGCGGATCGAGCCCCAGATGGACACGAACTCCTGCGGGTTCTGGTACTCCATCTCGTTGACGTCGACGTGCGCGATATACGTCGGCATAATTCCCACTCGACGCCGAAGGAATAAAAGACTGTGTGTGACGGCGGCGCTCCCTCCACCCCGTTCATCCTCAACCTTTAATCGAACGCCGCATGTTGGTCCGCGTATGTACATCGGCGTACTCACGGTTCCGCTCGGCGGCGAATCGCTCCCCGACGCGCTCTCGTACCTCGACGACATCGGCGTCGACGGTGTCGAACTCGGCGTCGGCGGCTTCCCCGGCGACGACCACGTCGACCGGCGGGCGACCCTCGACGACGAGGAGAAACAGGAGGAACTGCTCGACCTGGTGGACGAACACGATATGCAGATAAGCGCGCTGGCGACGCACAACAACCCGCTGCACCCCGACGAGGAGAGGGCCGAGGAGGCCGACACGGAACTCCGCGAGGCCATCGAACTCGCCGACGCCCTCGACGTGGACGCCGTCACCGGCTTCTCCGGCCTCCCCGCGGGCGGACCGAACGACGAGGTGCCCAACTGGATTACGGCGCCGTGGCCGACGGAGCACGCCGACGCGCACGACTACCAGTGGGAGGTTGCCGTCGACTACTGGTCGGACCTCGCGGAGTTCGCCGACGACCACGGCGTGAACGTCGCCATCGAGATGCACCCGAACATGCTCGTCTACGAGCCCTCGGGCATGATGCGCCTGCGCGAGGCGACGAACGAGCGCATCGGCGCGAACTTCGACCCCTCGCACCTCTACTGGCAGGATATCGACGTCTGCCACGCCATCCGCTTCCTCGGCGAGAAGGACGCCATCCACCACTTCCACGCGAAGGACACGAAGGTGTACTCGTGGAACTCCCGGCTCAAGGGCGTCCTCGACACCACCGACTACACCGACGAATCGAACCGCTCGTGGCTGTTCCGCTCCATCGGCTACGGCCACGGCGAGAGCCACTGGAAGGACGTCGTGTCGACGCTTCGCATGGTCGGCTACGAAGGGGCGCTCTCCATCGAACACGAGGACTCGCTCACCTCCTCGAACGAGGGGCTAGAGAAGGCCGTCGACATCCTCGACCGCGCCGTCTTCGACACGCAACCGGGCGACGCCTACTGGGCGGAGTGAGGGGTCCGGGAAGCGTCGGGGACCCGACGGATATGAAACGCTAAACCGCCGCCGCGTGAAGCGCCGGCATGGCGCTCGATATCGGAATCCTCGGCTACCGGTTCATGGGCAAAGCCCACTCGAACGCATTGGCGCGACTGCCGATGTTCTTCCCGGACGCTCCCGACATCAATCGGCACACGCTCGTCGGCCGCGACGAGGAGGCTCTCGCCGACGCCGCCGACGAACTCGGCTTCGAGCACACCTCGACCGACTGGGAGTCGGTGATAGACGAGGTGGACGCCTTCTACAATCTCGGTCCCAACCACGTCCACGCCGAACCCTCCATCGCCGCCCTCGAAGCCGGCACACCCGTCTTCTGCGAGAAACCGCTCGCGCCCACCCTCGACACCGCCGAGGAGATGCGCGACGCCGCCGCCGACGCCGGCGTCCCCGCGGGCAACGCGTTCAACTACCGCTTCGTCCCCGCGATTCGGTACGCGAAGGGACTCATCGACGACGGCGAGCTCGGCGAGATTCGGGAGATAAACGGACGCTACCTGCAGGATTGGCTCGTCGACCCCGAGGCGCCGTGGTCGTGGCGCAACTCGAAGGAACTGGCCGGAAGCGGCGCGCTGGGCGACTTGGGCGCGCACACCGTCGACCTCGCGCGCTTCCTCGTCGGCGAACAGGCGGGCGAGATAGACCGCGTCTCCGGACACCTCCGGACGTTCGTCGACGAACGGCCCGTCCCCGGCGAGGACGAGACGCGCGAGGTGACCGTCGACGACGCCTACACGGCGCAGGTGGAGTACGAGAACGGCGCGATGGGGACGTTCGAGGCGTCCCGCGTCGCCGACGGGCACAAGAACGACCACACGATTCGGGTTCACGGCACCGAGGGGAGCCTGAAGTTCTCCTTAGAGCGGCTGAACGAACTGGAGTACAAGCGCAGCGACGGGAGAGGCTACGAGACGATTCTCGTCACGGACGGCGACGACCCGTACCTCGAGCACTGGTGGCCGCCGGGGCACGTCCTCGGCTGGGAGCACACGTTCGTCCACGAGAACTACGAATTCCTCTCGGCCGTGCGCGACGGCGAGGAGTTCCACCCCTCCTTCGAGGACGGCTACGAGGTCCAGCGGATTCTCGATGCCGTCGAGCGCTCCGACGACGGCGGCGAGTGGGTCGAGCCCTGAACGCCGGAGCGCCCGGCGGACCTCACCGGTCGTCGCCGCGGACTGCTCGCTCGACACCGCCTCCTCCGGAAAACCGGGACGCCGTCAGACCTCGAAGTGGAGGACGCCGTCGTCGGTGATGACCTGGTCGACGAGCGTCATCGGCGTGGCGTCGTAGGCGGGGTTCTCGATGTACACGTTCTCGACGGGTTCCAGCGACACTTCCGCGGGAGAGCGAATCTCGTTCTCGAAGACGAAACCGCTCTCGACCACCTTCGCACCTGACCCGACGACGGTGACGGGCACGTCGAGTTCGTTGGCGGTGGCGGCGATGGGGAACGTGCCGACGCGGTTGTACAGGGTGTTGCCGACGATGCAGTCCATCCCGACGACGACCCGGTCGCACTCTTCGAGGAAGATACCCGCCGCGCCGTCGACGAGGAGGTGCGGTTCGACCCGGTCGATGTCCGCAAGCGTCCGCGCCGACTTCCGGCCGAGGTAGCGCGGACGGGCCTCCGTCACGTAGGCGGTGAGGTGGGTCCCGGCCGACGCGGCGCCCTTGACGGCGTCCAGCACCGTCGAGGAGTAGTCGTGCGTGAGGAACGTCTCGCCGTCCTCGAACGTGTCTGCGGCGTGGGCGGCCGCGCGCGACTTCCCCTGCTCTACGTCGTCGACGACCCGTTCGATGGACTCCTCGGTGAGTTTCTTCGCCTCCTCGACCGACGACGCCTCCCCCTTGACGCGGTCGATTATCTCCTGCATCGCGTTGTACAGCGACGCGTGCGAGGGGTTCGCACGCTTCAGCGCGCCCACGTTGCGTTCGAGGTCGCGTTCGAACTCCTCGACCGTCGCGTGGTCGCGGTCGAGGAGGTCCGTCAGCGCGCGCGCGGCCTTGATGGCGACGACCGAGGAACTGTGCGTCTGCATCTCCCGAATTTCCTCTATCGTGTCGTCAATCATACCCGCAGGTCACGGAGTCGGGACAAAGACCTTCCGGGCGCGTCGTCGCCCGCCGGCGATTAGTGGCGTCGGGTGGGCCGACTCAGTCGTCCGCGTCGACCGCCGCCTCGGGCGGGGTGCCGCCGTCCCCGGCGTCGGTCCGCTTCGCGTAGAGGAAGACGGCGACGGCGGTGAGAATCCAGATGACCGCGCCGACCCGGACGGCGAAGGAGACGCGCGCGGCCCACGTCGGGAGGTCGTAGGCGACCGAGAGGGCGGCGACGGTGGGCGACCCGGTGAGGATGGTGACGACGAACGTCGTCTGCATCACCCACCCGTAGTCGACTCCGTCGGGGTTCGTCCGTTCGACGCGTGACACGGTGTATCCGTACGGGGCGAGCGAGTAATGCGTGCCGGTTTTCTCGCCTCAGCAGTCGGCGGACTTCGAGGTGGGTTCGCGCGGAATCTCAAGATACATAACAATTATCCTGAAGAATCCGGCAGCGGGACGCTTAACACGCGAAGCGGAGTCCGATAGGGCATGACGACGGTACGCGACGTGCGAGAGATGGCGGGTTCGACGCCGATAACGATGCTGACCGCCTACGACGCGACGACCGCCCGAGTGGCGAACGACGCGGGCATCGACGTGCTCCTCGTCGGCGACAGCGTGGGGAACACCGACCTCGGCTACGACTCCACGCTCCCGGTCACGGCCGACGACATCGCGTCGCGGACGGCGGCCGTCGCCCGCGGCGCGGAGGACGCTCTCGTCGTCGCCGACATGCCCTTCCTCTCCGTCGGCGTCGACGACGCCGAGAGCGTCCGCAACTGCGGGCGGATGGTGAAAGAGGCCGACGCCGACGCGGTGAAGTTGGAATCCGGCCCGCACACGGTCGAACTCACCGAACGACTCGTCGAACTCGGCGTCCCCGTGATGGCCCACCTCGGTCTCACCCCCCAACGAATGAAGGAGACGGGGTACGGCCGGCAGGGGACGACGCGAGACGAGGCCCATGAGATACTCGATTTGGCCCGCAAACACGAGGACGCCGGTGCGTTCGCCCTCGTCCTCGAACACGTCCCCGCCAACCTCGCCGCGCAGGTGACCGACGCGCTCTCGATTCCCACCATCGGCATCGGCGCGGGCGGCGACTGCGACGGACAGGTGCTCGTCGTCGACGACGTCCTCGGCCTCTCCGAGCGGTCGCCGCCGTTCGCGGCGCGGTTCGGCGACCTCAGAAGCGAGATGCTCGACGCCGTCTCCGACTACCGCGAAGCGGTCGAATCCGGCGACTTCCCGGCCGAGGAGCACGGTCACACCGCCGACGAACTGGACGAGTTGTACTGACCGGTTCGCGCCGTCGCTCGCGACTCGCGCGGGAAGCGATAGCCGTTCGAGCGAGGCGCCGACGGACCGTTCACTCGTCGAATCACGCGCGGAGGTGCCCGAAGGAAGCAAAACTGGCAGACCGATTATCGAAAGGTAGGAGACGAGGGGGCCGAGAGTTCGGTAACGTTCCACCGAGGCACAGGTGGGTTCCGTCTCCTGCCCGAGTATCACTTCGCACAGAGATTAAACCGCACGTTCACCCAGTTACTCATCCGTGAGGATTAGAGTGACAGTTACCCATCGGTAATCTCAGATACGCGGGACACACGCGGCAGAAAGGCGCAGATGACGAGAAATAGTGCGTCCTACTCGCCGAGTCGTCGCTCGACGAAGTCCCGCACGGCGACGTTGAACGCCTCGGGTCGCTCCAGCATCGCGAGGTGTGCGGCGTCCTCGACGACGCCGAGTTCGCAGTCCGGCATCTCCTCGGCGAGGTACTCGTGGTACCGCCGCGGCGTGAGTTGGTCGTGCTCGCCGACCAGCGCCAGCGCCGGCGTCGAAATCCGCCCGACGTCGTCGCGCACGTCGAACTCGTGACAGGTGCGGAAGTCGCGTTCGGTGACGGCGCGACCGACAGACTGCATCGCCTCCCGGGAGAACTCGGTGTACTCGCTCTCGGAGTCGGCGAACAGCAGTTCCGGCTGGTGGAGGAACTCCACGGCGCGCTCGAAATCCTCCGAGAGCCATCGCAGGAGGTCCTCGAGCACCCTGAGCCTCGCGCCCGTACCCGTGAGAACGAGGCCGTCGAGGGGAACCTCGCGTTCGAGAGCGACCGTGAGCGCCACGGCGCCGCCGAGCGAGTTGCCGACCAGCACCGACGCCCCCGTCTCCTCGGCGACGGCGACGACGTCGTCCACGTACGCCGACAGCGCCTCGTACCCCGAGTCAGCGTTCACGTCCTCGCTCTCGCCGTGTCCGCTCAGGTCGAGTGCGGCGACGGGCGTCTCGTCGGCGAGGCGGAACTGGGACTTCCAGACGGCGTGCGTCCCCCCGCTGCCGTGGACGAACAGGAGCGTCGGTCCGGCCCCGCCGCGGTCGGTGAACCGGTACGCCGTCTCCCGGCCGTGGTGCGTGACGGTTTCCATAGCCACCGTTGACGCCGGCCGCTGATAAAGCCCACACGCGGCTCCGGACGTCCGAAACTGTGAACCGCAATACGACCGTGAAATAAGAAAACGGCTCCCGTACCCCGATTCGTCGGAGAAAGATTTATATCCTAAGACGGATTACCTATGGTTAGGTCCCAACATGAGTACGCAACAGTTCGCCGGCGGAGACGAACGGTTCCTCCGCCGCTACGAGTACGAAAACGAGTGGGTCGTCGCCGTCGACACGGGCGCGTTCGGCGACGATGTCAGCGTCGACGTGGTCGGAACGACCGCCATCGTTGTCGCCGAATCGGGCGATACAATTACCGAGACGGAATTCGAACTCCCCGGTGAGGACGTAGCGGTCGCGACGAACAACGGCGTACTCACCATCACCATTCAAAAATGAAACTCATCGTCAAGCCACTGAAGCAGAAGGACGCCGGTCGCGGACTCGCGGCCATCGACCGCGAGGCCGCCGAAGAACTCGGTCTCGAGGGCGGAGACTACATTCGAATCGACGGCGACGGCGGCACCGCCATCGCGCGCGTGTGGCCGGGCTACCCCGAGGACCGCGATTCGGGCGTCATCCGCATCGACGGCCGACTCCGCCAGCAGGCGAACGTCGGCATCGACGACCGCGTGCAGGTCGAGCGCGCGGACGTCAAGCCAGCCAAGACGGTCTCCATCGCGCTCCCCCAGAACCTCCGCATCGGCGGGAACGTCGGGACGTACATCCGCGATAAGCTCTCGGGTCAGCCCGTCACGAAGGGCCAGAGCATCCAGCTCCCCCTCGGATTCGGCTTCATGACCTCCTCGAACCAGTCGGTTCCGGTGAAGGTCGCCTCCACGCAGCCGCAGGGGACGGTCGTCATCACCGACTCCACCGAGGTCCAGATCAGCCAGAAGCCCGCAGAGGAGATTCACGGCTCCGGCGAGGACGGCAGCGGCGAGGGTCCGTCGGTGACCTACGAGGACATCGGCGGCCTCGACCGCGAGCTAGAGCAGGTCCGGGAGATGATCGAACTCCCGATGCGCCACCCGCAGATATTCAAGCGCCTCGGCATCGAACCGCCGAAGGGCGTGCTCCTGCACGGCCCGCCGGGCACCGGGAAGACGCTCATCGCCAAGGCGGTCGCCAACGAGATAGACGCCAGCTTCCACACCATCTCCGGCCCGGAGATCATGTCGAAGTACTACGGCGAGTCCGAAGAGCAGCTCCGCGAGATATTCGAGGAGGCCGAGGAGAGCGCCCCCGCCATCGTCTTCATCGACGAGATAGACTCCATCGCCCCGAAACGCGGCGAGGCCGGCGGCGACGTGGAGCGACGCGTGGTCGCGCAACTGCTCAGCCTGATGGACGGACTGGACGAACGCGGCGAAGTCGTCGTCATCGGCGCGACCAACCGCGTCGACGCAATCGACCCCGCGCTCCGCCGCGGCGGCCGATTCGACCGCGAGATCGAAATCGGCGTGCCGGACCGCGAGGGCCGCAAGGAGATCCTGCAGGTCCACACCCGCAGCATGCCGACCGCCGAGGACGTCGACCTCGATGAGTACGCCGACATCACCCACGGGTTCGTCGGCGCCGACGTCGAGAGCCTCGCGAAGGAGGCCGCGATGAACGCCCTGCGGCGCATCCGCCCGCAGTTGGACCTCGACTCCGACGAGATAGACACCGAAGTGTTGGAGTCACTTGAGGTCCGCGACGACGACTTCAAGGACGCGAAGAAGGGCATCGAACCCTCCGCGCTCCGCGAGGTGTTCGTCGAGGTCCCCGACGTGACGTGGGAGGACGTGGGCGGTCTCGAAGGCACCAAAGAGCGCCTCCGCGAGACCATCCAGTGGCCGCTCGAGTACCCCGAGGTGTTCGAGCAGATGGACATGCAGTCCGCCAAGGGCGTGATGCTGTACGGTCCGCCGGGCACGGGGAAGACCCTGCTCGCGAAGGCCGTCGCCAACGAGTCCGAGTCCAACTTCATCTCGGTGAAGGGGCCGGAACTGCTCAACAAGTACGTCGGCGAGTCCGAGAAGGGCGTCCGCGAGATATTCAAGAAGGCGCGCGAGAACGCCCCGACGGTGGTGTTCTTCGACGAGATAGACTCCATCGCGACCGAGCGCGGTCGTAACTCGGGCGACTCGGGCGTCTCCGAGCGCGTCGTCTCGCAACTCCTGACCGAACTGGACGGCCTCGAATCGCTCGAGGACGTGGTCGTCATCGCCACGTCGAACCGCCCGGACCTCATCGACTCGGCCCTGCTCCGCCCCGGTCGACTCGACCGGCACGTCCACGTGCCGGTGCCCGACGAGGAGGCGCGCCGCGCCATCTTCAACGTGCACACCGAGCACAAACCGCTCGCGGACGACGTCGACCTCGACAAACTCGCGCGGAAGACGGAGGGCTACGTCGGCGCGGACATCGAGGCGGTCTGCCGCGAGGCGTCGATGGCCGCCAGCCGCGAGTTCATCCGCAGCGTGAGTCGCGAGGAGGTCACGGAGTCCATCGGCAACGTCCGCGTCACGATGGACCACTTCGAGACGGCTCTCGACGAGGTTCCCCCGAGCGTCACGGAGGAGACGCGCCGCCGCTACGAGGAGATCGAAGAGCGGTTCCAGAAGAGCGACGTGGAGCGCGAACCCGAGGGCGAGGTCAGCCGGACGTTCCAGTAAGGGACGCCTCGACGCCTCGTACCCCGTATCGCACGTCTCGACGCCCACCCGACCGAGCGTTTTTCTCCGGCGGTTCGACCGGTCGACCGACGACCTTTTAGCGCACCCTACCGCTACGTAGAGATACGTTCTCTCGGGAAGAGACGAAATCCACTAGTTGAGAGTTTATTTTACCGGAAATACGGTGTGTTCGGCGAGCGATTCGACGAACCGGCCGGTGGTGTCGACCGAATCCCTCGAATTCGCACGTCGAACGAAAACCCGTGTCCGCGCCTTACGCGCCCGCTTCGTCGAGGTCCGACAGAATCTGTTCGGCGTGTCCCTCGGGGGAGACGCCCTCGTAGGCGAACGCTATCTTCCCGTCCGGTGCGACGACGTAGGTGTTGCGGAACACGCCGTCGAAGGTGTCGCCGAACATGTTCTTCTCGCCGTAGGAGTCGTAGGCCGAAGCGACCGACCCGTCCTCGTCGGAGAGGAGTGGGAACGGCAGGTCGTGGTCGTTCTCGAACGCCTTGAGGTCCGAGACGGGGTCGTCGCTGATTCCGAGGACGGCGACGCCGCGGTCTTCGAACTCGTCGTAGGCGTCGCGGAACTCGCACGCCTCGGTGGTGCATCCCGGCGTGTTCGCGCGGGGGTAGAAGTAGACGACGACGTACTCGTCCTCGAACTGCGAGAGCGACACGGTCTCGCCGTCCTGATTCTCCAACTCGAAATCCGGCGCCTCGTCACCGACGCTGAGCATGTCTCCTCGGTCGGCCGGGAGCGTCAAAACGGCGCCGGTCGCGGCGAGTCGGTCGGTCCCGTCGACCGAGCGTCAGTCGAGGCGTTCGGCCGCGCCGCGTTCGACGAGGGGGCCGGCGTTCGTCGCCGGCAGGGTGACAACGTCCTCGGTGGCGAGGTCGTACTCGCGTTCGTCGACGCCGAGAATCTGCCCCACGTCGCGGGTGATACGGAGGGTGACGCGGTCGGTGTCGGTGTCGGTATCCGCGTCCGCCGCCGCACCGCCGGCCTCGGAGTCTGTCCCCGTCTCCGACGCGCCGCCGGGTCCACCGGCGTCCGCTCTCGGCGCGTCGTCGACCGGGGGTTCGTCCTCCGCGCCGTCCTCGGCGACAGCCGACCCCTCCGTCGCGGGGCGGTCGGCCTCCGTCTGCCGAGATTCGGCGGGCGCTTCCGCGGCGTCGGCGGACGCCTCGCTCCCGGCGTCTGTCGCCCCTTCGGCGTCCTCTCCGTCCGCCCCGCCGCCCATCGCGTCCGCGAGCACGTCGCCCGACCCGCCCGTCGGCGCGTCGGGGTCCACATCCGGCGGGGCCGGGGGGGCGTCGTCGGTCGGGTCCGCGGCCGTCCCCTCGTCCGTCCCGCGGGTCGCGGAGGAGTCGTCGGCCGGGTCAGTCAGGTCGGCGTCCGGACTCGGTCCCTCGTCGGCCGGCCCGACGGGGTCGGAGGGAACGGAATCGGAGGACGATGCCGCGCCGGAACGCTTGCCCGCGAGGACGTCGAGGACCGTCTCGCGGTTCCCCTTGATGCGGTCGACCAGGTCGTCGAACAGGTTCCGCTCCTCGGCGGTGAGACCGTTGGTATCGGCGCTCATGTCCGCCGCGGCGAAGGAGGCGAGTTTGACCACCTTGCCGACGCGGCGTTCGTAGACGGCCTCGACCACGTCCTCCGCGGTCTCTATCTCGTCCGTGAGGCGACCCACGTCGGGGTCGGAGAACGGGTCGTCCGCGCGGTCCGCCACGCGCTTTCGCTCGGCCTTCTGCCGGGCGATGTAATCGGCCACGTCCTCGTAGAACGAGTCCCGGAGGTGCTGGAGGCTGTCCTTCTGTCGTTCCGTCCGTCGGACGCTCCGTAACTCGTCTAAATCCATTATCTGATCTTCTCCGCGCGACCCCGGGCCATGAGAAAGACCCCGAGGCACTCTTCCACAGACTGGTCACCTTCGCTGAGTGTAAAACTATCGCCGTCGAACTCGACCGGTCCCGGGTCCGTCACGCGGACGTCGATGTCGTTCCCGCGGAAGCGGTCGACGACGGCGTCTTCGAGCGGTTCGAAGCCGTCGATTTCGTCGCGGTCGAGCGCTTTCACCCGCAGCGACGACCCGCCGTGGAGGCTCCCCGGCAGGCGGATGAGTCGCTTCGTGTCCGTCGTCACCGGTTCGTCGATGGGCGCCGTCTCCGCCTCGACGGCCTCGCGCGCCAGGGCGTCCACGAGGATGCGCGTCCCCGGACCGCCGGCCTCGACGTTGCCCTCGCGGATGGCGTCGAAGTTGCCGTGTATCTGCCCGAGGATGGTCTGTGCGCGTCCCTCGCCGATACCCTGCAGTTCCTGCAGTCGCTCCAGCGCCGACGCCTCGTCCATCTCGCGGAGGTCGGCGGCGAGCGTTAGAAGTCTGTCGTGCACGCGCGCGCCCCACCCGCCGCGACGTCGGAGGACGCGCCGGGTCGTTCCCCGGTTCGACTCGGTGCCGATCAATCCCTCTACGTCGAGGTCGATGGCGCGGACGTAGTCGACGATTTCGCGGCGCGCCTCGCTGTCGAGTCCGCGCACCGACTCGTCGCGCACGTGGACGTGGTAGCCGCGACCGCCGGAGAAGACGACCTGCGTCTCGCGGAACTCGAAATCGTCCTCCAGGAAGTCGAGAAGCTTCAACAGGTCCTCCTTACAGGCCGCGAGCATGTCCGCGTACGGGGTCGTCTCGGGGTCGACGCCCGGCAGGTGGTCGGCGTCCAGGTCGAACACGAGGTCGGCCGACCGCCACCCCTTCTCCTCCATCGTCCCCGCGCCGGGGTCGTCGAACCGCGCCGAGGAGAAGTAGACGTGCCGGGGCGCCGTCCGCGCGAGGAAGTCGCTCACGTCTCCGAGGTCGAGGATGGACTGGTGGCGGACCATCGTCGTCCCGCCGGCGCTCCACGGGATGTACCCCCACTCGCGCCGCTCCGAGGCGGGCGGCAGGGAGACCCGCGCGCGGCGGTAGTAGTCGCCGAACCGCCCTTCCAGGTACTCCCGAGTTCGCGCCTCCATAGCTCTGCGGTGATAACGAAGGCGGGAGTAAAGCGGTTGCGTCTTCGGCGGGGCGCCGTCGCGGCCGCCGCCCCGGCGACGACTTCCAACCGGGTCGAACCGCTCGAACGTGTGACGAAGCGAGTCAGCAACTATTGGTAAGCGTTATGGCCGCGAACTCCTTACGTCGTACCATCTCGACGGGCGGTTTCGAGATCGACCGCTCCGGGCCGTCTCCGCCACGTTCTACCGTCCGGTCGTAGTGTAATCCAGATAACTACAACTCCCGTAGTTACTGCTACCAAAACTATAAATAATCCTGATTCAAAAATACAGACTGTAATGGTCGATACTGACTCACGTGAGGGTAGGCGGAAGCTCGGTGGCGTCTCGCGACGGCGCTTCGTGAAGGCGGCAGGTGGCTCCGGTGTTGCTGTCGGTCTGGCGGGCTGTATCAGCAGCACGAACGGAGGCGGCGAGGGCAACGGCGGCGGTTCCACCGACTCCGGAACCGAAACCGCCATCGACACCGGCGAGGTGACCGAGGACATCACCGTCCAGATTGCGGGCGACTCGCGCATGTCCGACAACATCCAGGGCATCCGCGAGATTCTCCACAATCAGGGCGGTCTGGCTGACAACATCACGGTCGAGGTTATCGCCGGGTCGCAGGTGACGAACAACCGGCAGAACCAGTACCAGCAGTGGCTGGGTTCGGGCCGCGAGGAGCCGACGCTCCTGCTCATGGACTCGGGGTGGACCATCCCGTTCATCGCCCGAAACCAGATACAGAACCTCTCTGAGGCGCTGCCGGACGATATGGTCTCGACGGTCGAAAACGAGTACTTCCAGGCCAGCGTCAACACGGCGCAGGGCGAGAACGGGGACTTGTACGGCATCCCGATGTTCCCTGACTTCCCGACGATGCAGTACCGGAAGGACCTGCTCCGGAACGCGGGCTACGGCGACTCGGACTTCGAGACGTGGGCGACGGAGTCGATGTCGTGGGAGCAGTTCTCCAAGGTCACGAAGGAGGCGATGAACGCCAACTCCGACACCCAGTACGGGTACACCTTCCAGGCGTCGGTGTACGAGGGGCTCTCCTGCTGTGACTTCAACGAGTTCATGACCTCCTACGGCGGCGCGTACTTCGGTAACCCCGAGGAGAACCTGTTCGGACCCATCGGCGACCGACCCGTCACCGTCGACGAGCAACCGGTCATCGACTCCATCAAGATGGTCCGGACGTTCATCAACGGCGAGGACGACGAGCACGCCCTCGACGGTATCACCGGCAACATCGCCCCCGAGGCGGTGCTCCAGTGGACCGAGGAGCCGTCGCGCAAGCCGTTCACGGGCGGCGACGCCATCATGCACCGAAACTGGCCGTACTCCATCACCATCAACGGCGCCGAGGACGTCTTCGGCGAGGACCTCGGCGTCATGCCCATCCCGTACGGCGTCACCGCCGACGAGGCCCAGTACCCGATGACGGGCGGCCCCGTGGCCGCCCTCGGCGGCTGGCACATGGCGATGAACCCGAACGCCCCCTCGAAGAAGAAGCAGGCCGGGGTGCAGGTGCTCCGCGCGCTGATGCAACCGGACGCGGCGCTCGCGAACTTCGGTCTGCAGGGGTGGATTCCGCCGCGACCGTCGCTGCTCGACTCCCAGGAGGCGTCCGAAGTCGACGTCATCGGCCGCTACACGCAGCAGCTGAAGGTGGCCGGCGAGAACGCCATCCCCCGACCGGTCACGGTCGTCTGGCCGCAGCAGTCCAGCCAGATAGCGACCGAGGTCAACGCGGCGTACGCACAGGAGAAGGCGCCCGAGAAGGCGATGTCCGATCTGAAGTCGACGCTTCAGCAGATCGAAAACAGCCAGTAAAGCATCGGATAGAGATAAGTCACCCGCGAAACGTTATCATTTATCATGGCAACAGAACAAGACTCAGGAGACACGCTTCGGGATAGCTCCAGAAGCGGTCCGTACGTCTCCGCCGTTCGGTGGATGGAGTCGTTATCCGAGACACAGTTCGCCTATTTCCTGCTCTCGCCGGCGCTGCTCATACTGCTGCTCATCGCGCTGTACCCCCTCATACAGACGTTCAGCTACTCGCTGTTCGCCGACCAGTTGACGGGGTCGTCGCGGTTGGGTCAGTTCGTGGGCCTCCAGAACTACGTGGCGCTGTTCACGGGCGCGCGCGACTTCGCGCTCCCGTCGGCGTTCCTGCCGGAGTTCTCCTCGTCGTTCCCGTTCGTGACGGGCATCTACTCCAGCGCGCTGATGGTGACGCTCATCTTCACCGCGGTGAGCGTCCTGTTCGAGACGATTCTCGGCTTCGTGCAGGCGCTCGTCCTCGACCAGGACTTCCGCGGCCGACGGTGGGTCCGCGTGGCCATCATCATCCCGTGGGCCGTGCCCATCGTCATCCAGGGGATGATCTGGTACCTGATGTTCCAGCCGAACATCGGCTTTCTCATCGGAACGCAGCAGAACCCGACGTTCCTGAACACGCTGGGGCTCAGCTTCACGCCGCTCCGTAACACGGCGGACTCGCTGTTCCTCATCATCGTGGCCGACGTCTGGAAGACGACGGCGTTCATGGCGCTGCTCATCCTCGCCGGCCTGCAGAGTATCGACCGTTCGCTGTACGACGTGGCGCGCGTCTCCGGCGCGACCAACTGGCAGCAGTTCAAGATGATTACCTTCCCGCTCATCCTCCCGACGGTGCTGGTCGCGATGCTGTTCCGCACCATCGGCGCGATGCGCGTGTACGGCATCATCGAGACGATGGGCGGATGTACGACCGTCCCGTCGCTGTCGTGTCTGGTCGTGACGACGTTCAACAACTCGATGTACGCCACGTCCGCGACGGTGGCGTTCGTGACGGCGGCGCTCATCGGCATCGTCGTCTCGGTGTACCTCGTGAAGTTCGCCGATGCGGAGGAGGGATTCTAAGATGGCGACCGACAATCAACAGGACCCGTTCGAGACGAACCGAGACGCGGAGATAAAGCGAGGACCGCTCGAAACGTGGGTGGGCAAGGTCATCAAGAACCCCAAGCGCGCCTACAGAGCGATGTTCTACGTGGCGACGGTGTTCTTCCTCGTCACCACGCTGTTCCCGTTCTACTGGTTGTTAGTGCTCGCGCTGACGCCGAACAACCTCATCTCGAACATGGGGCTGCTGCCGAAGGGGTTCAACCCGGAGGTGTTCGTCACCATGTTCGAACGGGTGCCGTTCCACCTGTACATGTTCAACAGCTTCGTCCTCGGCCTCACGACGACCATCGTCGTGCTCCTGTTGGCGAGTCTGGCGGGCTACGTCTTCGGCCGTCTGCGGTTCCCCGGCCGGAGCTTCCTCATGTTGGCCATCCTGGCCATCTCGTACTTCCCGCCGGCGGCGTTCTTCCTGCCGCTGTTCCAACTGTTCACGGGCGGGACGACCCTCGTGCTCGGCCCCATCACCGTCTCGTCGCCGGACCTGTTCAACACGCCGGCACCGATGGTGTTGCCGTTCAGCGCGCTGTTCATGCCGCTGTCCATCTTCATCCTCACGACGTTCTACGGGCAGATTCCGGACGGCCTGGAGGACGCCGCGCGCGTCGAGGGGACGACCCGACTCGGCGCGTTGTTCCGCGTCATCATCCCGCTGTCGGCGCCCGGCGTCGCCACGGCGGGCGTCCTGACGTTCATCAGCGTCTACAACGAGTTCTTCTTCTCGTTCCTGATGAACAACGGCGAGGCGTCCTCGTGGGCGCCCATCGTCGCGGGCATCCTCAAATACCAGGGGCAGTTCGACACCCCCTACAACCTGATGGCGGCGGCGAGCATCGTTGGGGTTCTCCCCGTCGCGATTCTCGTCATCGTCGCACAGGAACGCATCGTGAGCGGACTGACTGCGGGCGCACTCAAGGAGTAATTCAATGGGAGAAGTAAACCTCGAAGACGTGACGAAACGGTACGAAGACGTAACGGCCGTCGACAACATGAACCTCGAAATCAGGGACAGCGAGTTCGTCTGTCTCGTCGGTCCGTCGGGGTGCGGCAAGTCGACGACGATGGAGATGATCGCCGGTCTGACCATCCCCACGGAGGGGACCATCTCCATCGGCGGCCACGAGGTAACGAACCTCCCGCCGAAGGACCGGGGCGTGGCGATGGTGTTCCAGAACATCGCGCTGTTCCCCCACATGGACGTGTACGATAACATCTCGTTCGGCCTCCGCCTCCGGAAGTACGACAAGGAGGAGATCGACCGACGCGTCGAACGCGCCTCCGACATCGTCCAGTTGGAGGGCATGCTCGACCGGATGCCCGACGAGATGTCCGGCGGGCAGCGACAACGCGTCGCCATCGCCCGCGCCATCGTCCGGAACCCCGAAGTGTTCCTGATGGACGAACCGCTGGCGAACCTCGACGCGAAACTCCGCGTCCACATGCGGACGGAACTCCAGCGCCTGCACAAGGAACTGGACACGACCATCATCTACGTGACGCACGACCAGGCCGAAGCGATGACGATGAGCGACCGAATCGCAGTCATCGACTCCGGTCAACTCCAGCAGATAGACCCGCCGCTGGTTTGCTACAACGAGCCGTCGAACCTGTTCGTCGCGGGCTTCATCGGGAGTCCGGCGATGAACTTCGTCGACGGGGAGGTAACCGAGGGCGGGTTCAGAAGCGAGAAAGTCAAAGTGGACTTCGACCCCGCCGACGTGGGGGCTACTGCGGGCGACGACGTGACGCTCGGTATCCGCCCCGAGGACGTCTACACACTCAACGACGCGGGGTCGCTGGCTAACCCGACGAAGGAGATAGAGGCCATCACGGACGTGCTCGAACCGATGGGTGACGAGATATTCGTCTACCTGTTGCTCAGCGAGGACGCGACGGTGGACCTCGACGAGGAATCCCGCGGGGGGATGACCGACCAACTGCTGATGAGCGTCGACCCCGACTCGGACATCTCGGAGGAGCAGGATGTCAACGTGGTCTTGGACCGGACCAAAGTACACCTCTTCGATACGGAGACGGGCGACGCCATCTCGCACGGCCTCGCGGCGACGGCGCCCACCGGTACGGACAGCGGTACGGCCGCCGAGAGCGACGACTAGTCGACCGTCGGCGGTCGCTTTTCCCGCCGCGGCACCGGACCTAAGTGCCGCCGCGCCGTTGTACGGGTATGGTTACCGAACTCGGGTGGCTCTACATCGGAGGGATGACGTTCCTGTTTTTCTTCTGGGCGTACGGTATCGTCTCCTTCGCCCTCGACCTGAAGAACGTCATCATCCCGAAAACCAGACAGTACCTCCGGGGGCGTCGCCGACTGAAACAACAGGAAGAAGAGGAGAACGAACGTGAGGAGCGCGAACGACAGTTGTACTGAAGGTGACAGTTCCCACCGTGGGAACGATGCCGCAACGAGAAACTTAACAACCCAGATAGTAATTTAAAAGATATGACCTCCGGGACTCCAACGCGCGTCGGCATCGTCGGCCTCGGCAACATCGGACACTACCACGCGGACCGTCTGATAGAAATCGGTGCGAACCTCGGCGGCGGCCTCGACATCCAACCCGACGCCCGAAACCGGTTCTCCGAGAAGTACGGCGTCCCCACCCACGAGGAGAAGGAGGGACTGTTCGAGGAAGTCGACGCCGTCATCATCACGACGCCGAACCGCTTCCACGAGGAGTACGCCGTCGCCGCCCTCGAAGCGGGTCTGCACGTCCTCCTGGAGAAACCGCTGGCGCACTCGCTCGAGTCCGCGGAGCGAATCGCCGCGGCCGCCGAGGACGCCGAAGGTGTCTGCATGGTCGGCTTCAACAACCGCTTCGGTAACCCCGTCCGCATCCTGAAGAGCTACCAGGCCGAGGGCCGCTTCGGCGAGGTGCAACACATCGAGGCGAACTACGTCCGCCGCCGCGGTATCCCGGGCCGCGGGTCGTGGTTCACCTCGAAGGACGTCGCCGGCGGCGGGTCCGTCATCGACATCGGCGTCCACGCCATCGACCTCTCGCTGTACTTCCTCGACTACCCGGAAGTCGAGGAGGTGTCGGCCGTCACCCGCGCCGACTTCGGCAACCGCGACGACTACGCCTTCGTCGAGATGTGGGGCGAGGACATCGGCCCGGAGGGCTTCGACGTCGACGACTCCGCGACGGCGTTCATCCGCTGTGCGGACGGGCGGACCGTCTCCTTGGAAGTCGCGTGGGCGTCGAACCGTCCGACGAACGACGAGTTCTACGTCCTCGGAACCGAGGCGGGCGCCCGCTACGACCGCGCGAGCCACGACCTGACGTTCTACGAGTCGGGCGTCGGCGGCAACAACCACCTCACCGACACGGACGTGGAGACGGAGGCCAACGACACCCACAAATCCGAGCAGAAACTGTTCTTGGAGGCCGTTCGCACCGAGGAGCACCCCGGCATGAACACCGTCGCGGAGGGCCTGCAGGTCCAACGCGTCATCGACGCCATCTACCGTTCCTCGGAGACGGGCCGGGCCGTCCAGTTGGCCGACGTCGACTCCCCCGTCGAGAACTCCTCGCCGGAGAACTGAGCCCCCCCGACTCCGAGTTCGGTCCGACCCGTCGGGAAAGTCATAAGTCGGTCTCGCCGCCAGGGTACCCTATGTCGCTTCTCGACTCGATTCGTCGCCCCGATTACACGGGCGAGCGACGCTGTTGGCCCTGCACGGCCGTCAACGTCGCCGTCCTCCTCGCCGCGGCCGTCGTCCTCTGGCCGCTCTCGACGACCGTCGCCCTCCTCGCCGCCGTCGGCGGCGGGGCGCTGGTCTACCTGCGCGGCTACGTCGTCCCCGGCACGCCCGAGTTCGCCCCGCGACTCGTCGCCCGACTCGGCCTCTCGCACCTCTTCGAGCACGCCCCGGACGGCGGCGAGACTCGTCAGTCCGACGAGTTAGGCGGCGAAGACGGCGAGCAGGTGCTGTTCGCGCTGTTCGAGGCGGGCGTCCTCCGCGAGGACGAGGACGGCGCGCTGTATCTCTCCGGGGAGTTCTGGTCGGCGTGGGAGGCGGAGATGGCGTCGCTGCGCGACCGCGGCGACGAGGCGGTGGCGGCCGCCGTCGCCGAGGCCGCCCCGTTCGACGCCGAGGGCGGCGTCGACTACGGCGGCATCACCGTCGACGGCGAACGGGACTCCATCTGGCTCTCGCGGGCGCACGCCGTCGGCGACGCCGCCGCGGTGCGGACGATGGCGGCGTTCGACGTGCCTGAGTCGGTCCGCGCGCCGGCGACGGCGCCGCTCCGGATGTTCCTCGAATCCTGCCCGCTCTGCGGCGGTCCCGTCGAGGAGCGGACGACGGCGTTGGACTGCTGCGGCGGGACGATGGGCGTGTACGACGACCCCGAAGACGAGATACTGGCCTGCGCGGACTGCGGAGAGACGCTGTACGTCTTCGAAGAGGAGAAAGCGGGTGAGGAAGACGCGGACGCCGAGTCGGACACCGGCCCCGACACCGACGCCGACGCCGCGTAGCGCGGGTCGGGCGGTTCAGACGAACTGTTTTCGGTCCGGGACCTCGTCGCGGCCGAGGATTATCTCCTGGGCCTCCACGTCTTCGAGCGCAGAGACGAGACCGCCGATTTCGAGGACGCCGTCCTCGGTCTCCATCTCGAAGGAGGCGACCTCTTCGGATTCCTCGAAGGTGGTCCTGCTGACGCGTCCCTCGACGACGATGGAGTCGCCGGACTCGACGTGTCGGCCGGAGACGGAGGCGTAGAACTCCCCGCCGAGTTCGCGCACGTCCTTCACGGCGCGACGGATGGAGGCGTAGCGGCGGGGGAACGGGCGGCGCTTGCCGTTGGCCGCCAGCGTCTCGGCCGTCGTCCAGAGGACGGTGCCGAAGAAGCCGCTGACGAGGAAGCCCAGCGCCGAGCGGTTGAAGATGACGCCGTAGCGGTCCTTGTCGTCGCGGAGGGCGTCCTGCGTCGCGTACACCGAGTACTCGCCGTCGGCGACGGCGAGGACGGGCGTGGTGATGCCCCGTCGGCCGCGCGCGATGGTGGCGACTTCGAGGTAGTCGAACTCCGCCGGGTCGGGGGCGCGAGAGAGCGGCGTGATGAGGAGGTCGACGCTCACCCCGTCGTCGATGGCCGAGGCGAGTTCGTCGTGGAAGCGGCGCAGGAGGTCCGGCGTCAACGACAGGATGAGTTCGTACTCGGCGTTCTCGATGATCTCCTCGATGTAGCGAAGGATGGTCGACCGCGACTTCACGAGCGAGACGGCCTCGGTGTCGCGGGCGGGTGCGGTGTAGCGGGCTTCCAGTTCGGAGATGAGGTCGTCCAACGAGGTCTTCACGTTCGCGAACGCGTCGTCGGGGTCGACGGCGACAATCTTCATCGGGCGCGACTCGCGGAGCTCGACGAGGCCGCGGTCCGAGAGGCTTCGGACGGTGTCGTACACGCGGGGTTGCGGGATGTCGGTCCGGTCGGCGATCTCCGAGGCGGTGAGTTCCCCGTGTTCGAGGACGGCGAGGTACGCCTCTATCTCGTACTCGCCGAGGTTGAACCGCTCGCCGACGCTTTCCATCGTCGTCCGCAGTTCGTCTGCCATATCTCACCCCTCTCTGTGGACCCCCTTGATGTTTACTATTAATTGAGTAGCACTGTCCTTCGGAACACGATGGTATATAACGTTCGAACGGTCTGGACGGGGTATGGGTCGGCGGAGCGGAGACGGACGCATCGAGTGCGTCGACTGGGGAAGCCGTTTCGGACGGTTACACTGTGGCCGTCTCTTCTAGAGGACCGCCCTTCGCCGTCGAATCGGTGTTCCGAGGTCGTTCTCAGCGATTGCACCGCGAGGCGAGCGAACGCGAGTCTCGCGGCATCTTTTTGTCGCCAGAACGCGGCGCGTTCTGGCTGAACAGCCAGAAATCTCCGATTTCTGGCGGTGCCGTCAGACGGCACAGCCGTCTGACTGCTAACCGGAAAGCTCTGCTTTCCGGTGATGGTCCAGATTTTTGCAAGGAGGGCTCTCCACAGCGAGCCGAAGGCCCGCGAGGAAGCCCGACGTCTCCGAAAATCGAAGATTTTCGGGATGCACGGACAGCTTCGCTGTCCGTTAACACAGCAAAACGGTGGTGTTACATGTACATCCGGTCCTCGGGCATCTCCTCCTCGCGCGCTTCGAGGCGTTCGGCGAGTTCGGCGTAGTGCTGTCGCACTTCGCCGGCGAACGCCTCCAGGGGGTCGGCGTCGAGTCCCAGTCCGTACACCGACTCCGCGGCCTCCACGAGGCGGACGGCGGCGTCCACGTCGGGCACCTGCGCGTGGACGGGCGTGATGTAGACGCAGACGCCGAGCGGGGAGTCGATGCCGCGTTCGACGAGAGCGGCGTTCGTCCCGTCGAAGAACCCGCGACCCATCGGCGGAATCTCCGTGTCGGCCAACCGGCGCTCCCGGTAGTCGTCGGTGGCCACGAAGTACGTCTCGTGCTCGGCGTGGCTGTGCGGAATGGGAACGCCCGAGAGGACGGCTATCTCGTCGACGCCCTTCTGTTCGGTCCACTCCAAGACGGCGTCGGAGAACGCCCCGCCCGCGGCCGCCGGCACGAACAGTTCGCCGACGAGGACGGTCACGTCGAGGTCCGGCCGCGAGAACAGTCGGGTGTGGTGTCGCGGACGCCCCTCCTCGAACGGGGTCACCGCGGGCAGGCCCTCGACGGTGAGGTGACCGATTTCTTCGAGTTCGAGTTGGTCGACGACGAAATCCGCGGCCGTGAGTCCGGCGAGGCCGAACGTCGAGAAGCCGGCGAGCAGCGTTTCTCCGGGCGACTGGTCGGAGGAGATGGCGAAATCTGGTGTCTGTCTGAAGCGACCGAGCATGTTCGGGGCGAAGACCGGCGGGGACTTAGCGCTTCACCCTGCTGCCGACGTCCGGTCCGGAGTGGTGGCCCTTTTTCTCGGACCCCGCCGTGGTCCGGCGTATGCAGGGGACCCCGGCGCCGACGCCGACAGAGGGCGAGGAGTTCGTTCGACAGTTGCTCCCGGACTTCCTGTTCTTCCCCGGCGCGCACTACGTCGCTGCCGTCCTCGTCTTTCTCGTCGGCTACGCCCTCTCGGGCTACGTCGTCCGACTTATCGGTCGGCCCGTGGCGAGACGGTTCCGCCGGCAGAGCGTCGCACAGGTCGTCCTCCGCCTCGTCCGTTCGGTGACCGTCTTCGCCTCGCTCGTGGCGGCGGGCGTCGTCGCCGGCCTCGAATTCGGCAACATCGCCATCTCCGTCGGGGTGTTCTCCGCCGTGGTCGGTATCGTCCTCGCGCCCATCGTCGGGAGCGCTATCAACGGCCTGTTCGTCCTCGCGGACCAACCGTACGAGGTCGGCGACATGATCGAACTCGAAGACGGCCGGAAGGGGTTCGTCGACGAGATAACCATCCGCTACACGAAGATGTTCACCCTCGACAATACTTTTCTCGTCATCCCCAACTCCTCCATCCGCGACCGGTTGGTGACGAACTACTCAGCGGAGGACGAACGCGTCCGCCTCCGTCTCGGCTTTCTGGCGACGTACGAATCGGACATCCCGCGGACGCGGGAACTGCTCGAACGGGCCGCCAGCGACGTCGACATGGTGGTCGAGGGGGGTCCGGACATCCGAGTGGGAAGCGCCCGCTACCCCGCCAAGCCGACGGCGTACATCGACGAGTACGGCGACAGCGGCATTTTGGTGACGCTGCGCTACTGGGCGAAGAAACCGTACAAACTCCTCACCGTTCGCTCGCGCGTGCAGTCGCGGCTGTACCGACTGCTCGAAGACGAAACCGACGTCGAGGCGGCGTACCCGCACAGACACCACGTCTTCGACGACACCAGCGGGTCGCTCCGCGCGGAGGTGGGCGAGCGACCCGACGAGTCGTGGTCCGACGCCGGCGGGCGGATAGACCGGCGCGGCCGCGACGGCGAGCGGAACTGAGCGGCCGTCGGCCCCGTCGTCCGACCGTTTCTGACGGTTCCGACGGTTCCGAGGGGATTCAGGCCTCGCTCTTCTGGTCCGGTCGAACCGTGATGACCGTACAGTCGAGTTTCTGTCTGAGGTACGTCTCGATGTCGGGGTCGTCGAGGAAGCGCCGCAGCATCCGCCGCCAGCGACTCGCCTGCTTCGACCCGATGACGACGATGTCCGCCTCTTCGGCCGCCGCCTCTTCGAGGATGGTCTCCTCGACGAGGAAGCCGCGTCGGATGACGTACCGCGTTCGTTCGAGTCGGCCGAACTCCCGCTCTATCGCGCGTTTCAACTCGGCCCTCGTCACCCCGCGGTTCTCCTGGTACAGGTCGACGTGGAGAATCGTGAGTTCGGCCTCGCGTTCCTCGGAGATGCGGACCGCTTCCGAGAGCGTTGCTTTCGAGTGCTTCGTCAGCGGGTACCTGACGGGGACCACCACTCGCGTCATCGTCGGAGGAGACGGCGCCCGCCCGCCTGAACGTTTCCCCTTCGGCACGGACCGCCGCGCGGGGGCGAACTCCGCCTATCGCCGGCAGCCGACTCTCCGCTCAGTCGTCCGCGGCGGACCCCGAGACGCGTCTGATTCGCCCGTCGATTCCGGCGTCGAGACCGAACTCGCGGGCGTAGTCGGCGAGCACCTCGTGCTGAATCCGTCCCTCGGCGGCCCGGTGGCGCGGTCCGATAGTCGGGAACTCGTGGTCGCTGTGGAGCAGGTAATCGGCCGTCGCCACCTCGTACGTCGCCTCGGAGTCGATTGGTTCGCCGCCGACGCGCGCGGAGACGACGGCCTCCCGGTCGTCGTCCCAGACGAGTTCGACGCCGCTCAGATGGCCCTGCCACCAGTTGGGTTCGCCGAAGTCGACCGTCGCGGCGGCGCACTCGCGCAGGACGGCGCTGAGTTCGGCGCCGGTCAGTTCCGCGAGGACGACGCGCTCTTCGAACGGGATGACGCTCACGAGGTCCGCGATGGTCACCTCGCCGTCGAGGGGCGGGCCGTTCCGGATGCCGCCGCTGTTCTGCAGGCCCACGTCGGCGTCCATCGACCACCGGTAGGCGTCGGCGACGAAGTTGCCGACGGCGCACTCGCCGCCGAACACCGTCTCCTCCGAGCGGTCCATCGGCTCATCGACGACGGCGACCACCTCGTCCAACCCCGCCGCGTCGACGCGCCCGCGAAGTCGTTCCGTGAGGGCCTCGTGGACGGGCGCGTCGGCCGTCTCGTGACGCGTCGCCGTCGCGCGTGCGTCGCCTCCCTCGCGGCCCGCGCCCAGTTCCACCTCGAAGACGACGTGCCCGTTCGCGCCGGGTCGGAGGAGCAGCGTTCCGTCGACGTACTCGCGTCGCTCCGCGTGGACGTGTCCGCCGAGAACCGCGTCGACGTCGACGCGCCGGGCGAGTTCGTCGTCGCCGCCGCCGAGATGTGAGAGCACGACGACGCGGTCGACGCCGGCGTCGCGGAGCGCCTCCACCTCGCGCTCTACGGCCTCGTAGGGGTCCTCGAACGTCAGGTCGGCCGCCATCGGATTTAACGACGGCGTCGCGGGGTCGGTGACGCCGACGAACCCGACGCGCGCGCCGTCCACCTCGCGGACCGCGTGCGGCACCGTCTCGTCGAACCGCTCGCCGTTCTCGTCGCGGACGTTCGCCGACACCCACGTCTGCGGGGAGTCGGCGACGATACCGCGCGTCGCGTCGGGGCCGTAGTCGAAGTCGTGGTTCCCGAAGGTGTCGAAGTCCGCTCCGACCGCATCGAAGAACTCCAGCGACTGCCGGCCGCGTTCGATGAGCGAGAGGACGCCCGGTGCGGTGGTGTCGCCCGTGCCGCAGACGAGGGCGTCGTCGCCGTCGAGGGCGCGGACGAGACCCGCCAGGCGCCCGGCGCGGACCGGGTCGTCGTAGACGTTCTCGATGTCGGAGTAGTGGAGGAGACGCGGCATACACCGGTCGTGACGCCGCGGAGAAGATGAAGCCGTCGGTCGAGCGGTTCGGTTACTCGCCGTCGCCTTCGAGTTGGAAGGCGACTTCGACCTCGGCCTGGTACTGGCGTCCCTCGACGCTGGCTATCTCCACGCCCATGCTCTCGACTTCGATCCAGTGGACGTTGTCGAGCGTCTCCTCGGCGCGGTCTGCGGCGTTGTCGACGGCCGCGTCGAAGCTCTCGTCGCTGTGCCCGATGAGTGTGATCTTCTTGTATACCATTATGTTAGTCCGCTGTTGCGGGCAGGCGCCGTCCGCGAATTGCCCGTACGGAGACGAGGGTCTGAATTATCATGTAGTTGGCGGCGTCGTCGGTGACGGAGGAAGCGAGGCCGACTCACGCCCGCGACCGGTCGAACCGCGCCGTCAGCGCCGTCACCACGCCGCCCAACTGCCCGCTCCCCCACACCGCGACGGCGACGGCGCCGAGGGTGTTGAACAGGAGGTCCATCATCGTATCGGCGAGGCCGTACTGGGTGAGGACGGTGCCGACGCCGAACGCCGCGGCCGCCAGCGAGATGAGGAACTCGATGACCTCCCAGAACACGCCGAACGCGACGGTGAACGTGAGAATGAACACGAACATGAATCTGGGAGGGAGCGAGACGGCCTCGCTGTGTAAGTCGAACGCGCGGGCCGTCGCGTAGCCGACGGCGGCGACGATGCTCGCCGAGAGGGCGTGCGTGAGGTGGTCCCACCACCAAACGTCGGCGTAAGGGGTGCCGACGAACGGGAGGGCGACGGTACCGAGGCCGTGCAGGAAGACGGCCAGCGTCAGCCACAGCGTCAACCCGGCGTCCATCGGGATGTCGTAGTCGTGCTCCAAGACGCCGGGGAGGAAGGTGACGCCGAAGGCGACGAGGGCGTTGACGACGACGCCTCCGTTCCGCGAGACCAGACCGACGACGACCATCAGACCCAACAGCGCCTGCATGACTCGGCTCGCCTGTCGCTGTCGTCTCTCGGAGATGTGGAGGGCGTCTCTGACCTTCACCGCCGGGCCTCCGTCTCGTCCCCGTTCGACGCTCCCGCGGCGGGCCGCGCCCCCGCGTCCCCCTCGGGGAGGCGACTGTGCAGGCGGGCGAGGCGGCGGAAGTAGTACTCGAAGAGGACGCCCGCGAAGACGCCGGCGACGGTGGCGGCGACGAAGTCCCACATCAGCGCCTCCTCGATGACCTCCTCCGCCCGGCCGTCGTAGAGGAACGCGGTGCCGACCAGCACGTCGGAGGCCCAGCGAACGACGGCCCAGACGCCCGCGGCGGCCATCGTCGTGACGACGACGAACGCGACGGCGAACGAGTGGTTCATCCGAATCGAGGTGAACACGTCCAGTTCGACGGCGACGATGAGGGCGACGGCGGCGACGGCGAGGTAGGTGGCGACGCGCCCGGTGAACGTCATCCCGCCCACCGTCTCGCCGGTGACGAGGGCGCGGGCGATGATGGGGAGGGCGGCGAGGAACAGTACCTCCCACGGCAGCATCGACGTGGGGTCTCTGAGCGCTATCGCCGGGACGAGGGCGACGGCGGCGACGGCGAGCGTAAACCCCGCCCACTGGAGTTCGCCGTCGACGAACTGACCCGCGGCGGCGACGAGCAGGAACCCGACGAGGAGCCACGAGAGACCCGTGTTGACCCGTCGACTCTCGACGACGCTACGCAAGCCAGTCTGCGACATGGGGAAACGTAGGATGGCCGGGACAAAAACGGTTCGCGATGGTCACGACGTGGACACGCGATTCGGGGGTCGTTCGGAGACTCCGGTCGGCGCGCTCAGCGCGCCTCCGGGTGCACCACGTCGTACTCCTCGGAGTCTCCGCCGTCGACGCCGATGACCGCCCACTCGTAGGCCGGGTCGGCCTCGCTCAACTGCCCTCGTAAGTCCCCTGCGGCCTCCTTCCAGGTGACGAAACACCGGAGCGGATGCCCCCGTGTCTCGCCGCCGTCGGCGACGGCGCGTCGTCCCCGCACGTTCGAGTCGGCGTCGAGGACGGTTACCTGCACGGTCCGCCACTTGCGCTCTGCGACGAACTCCGGCCCGTCGCCCGAGACGGTGTATCCGAGTCGACTGAATATCGACCGAGCTTCCTCCGACGGAGGCATGCTGACAGGGGGCATGTACCGAACGATACCACGGCTCATCAGATAAAGCTTGGCACAGTTTGTCACACGCGAGAACGTCCGCAGAACGACGTCGCCGCGGGTCGCCCTCGGCGGTGGCGCGACGTTTACTCGTGGGCGGCGTCCCACTCGTCGGGTTTGCGGATGTTGCCGCAGACGTTGCACTGGATGCGGCCCATCGTGTCCATCGCGGTGTCGAGGGTGTCGCAGTTGCCGCAGAAGTAGCCCCACCGCGTCTCGCGGTCCTCGGTGACGAAGACGGCGAAGAACGGACCCTGCGCGCCGCGCTCGGCCTCCTCGCGGTCGACGTACACGGTCCGTCCGTCCTCGGTTTCCCGGTCTTCGAGTTCGGCAGCCATGGGCCGTCGTTCGACCTCCGGGCGGTTTACCCTGTCGTTCCGCCCTACGTCCGGAACGACTCGCCGCACCCGCACTCGCTGACGACGTTGGGGTTCTCGACGTGGAAGCCCGCGCCCTGCAGGCCGCCCTCGAACTGGAGGGTCGACCCGCCGATGTAGTTCTGACTCGCCGGGTCGACAAACACCCGGAGGCCGTTCTGTTCGATGATGGCGTCGTCCTCTTCGGGTTCGTGGTCGAAGCGCATCCCGTAGGAGAGACCCGCACAGCCGCCCTGCTGGACGAACAGGCGAAGTCCTGACACGTCGGTGTCCATCCCTTCGGACTCCATCAGTTGGAGGGCCTCCGAGGCCGCCGATTCCGTCACCGTCACGGCCGCGTCGGTCCCGCCGTCGACCGTCTCGGTACTCATGGGAGAACGTACCCGGTACACCCTGTTAACGTTGACGCCGACCGCGACCCGGTCCGAACCTCCGTTCACCCCTCCGTCTCGACGGGCCGCACCGCCGTGGCGACGAGTTCGCCTTCGACGCCGACGTCCGCCGTGACGCTCGCGTCCGCGAACCCGGCGTCATCGAGGGCCGCGCGAACCTCGCTCGCGTCGACGACGCGGAACGGCGTTCGCTCGGACGCGACGCCCACCGCGCCCGTCCGGCGGTCGGTGACCCGATAGTCCGCGCGAATCGCCGATTCCCCGAGTGCGACGTCGACGGCGCGTTCGAGCACGTAGCGCGCGCCGCGGTACGTCTCCACGCCCGACTCGGCGACCGCCCGCGCGTCGGAGAACGCGCCGGCGACGAGGATACCGCCCGGTCTGAGGGTCGCGTACGCGCCCGCGAAGAGCGCCGAGAGCGGGGCCGGTGGGGACACGCCGGTCGCGTCGAAGGCGCAGACGGCGTCGAACGCGGCGCGCAGGGGCGGGTTCGCCGGGTCGCCGCGGACGACGGGCGCGCCGCGCGCGGCGGCGAACGCGAGCAGTTCCGGGGAACGGTCGACGCCGACGGCGTCGTAGTCCTCGCACAGGCGGTCCAACAGCGTTCCCGTGCCGCATCCGAGTTCGGCAACCCGGTCGACGTCGGCGGGGAGGCGCGCCGCGAGGAGTTCTCGACGGACGTCCGTTCGGGCGGACGCCGCCTCGGAGACGTCCATTCGCGCGCGGACGGGCGCGAGCGTCGTCGTCAGCGAGTGGTCGGCGTCGGGGGCCTCAACCACGCGGGCGCAGGCGTCCGCGAACGACGGGGGGCGCGGGCGCGACGGCATCTTAGGTCACGTCACTTGCCGCCTGCGTCTCCGTCTTCGCCCTCGAACCGCGCGCGAACGCTCTCGGCGTGCGCCTCCAACCCCTCGGCCTCGGCCAGTGTCTCAACGGTCGAGGAGAGGTCCGACAGCGCCCCCTCGTCGAGTCGCTGGACCGTCGTCGACCGGAGGAACGTCTCCACCGAGAGGCCGCCGTAGCGCTTCGCGCCGCCGGAGGTGGGGAGGACGTGGTTCGTCCCGGAGGCGTAGTCGCCGGCCGCCACGGGCGTGTGCGGCCCGAGGAAGACGCTCCCGGCGTTCGAGATTCTATCCAGGAGCGCCTCGTCGTCGTCCGCCTGAATCGACAGGTGCTCGGCGGCGTACTCCTCGGCGAACAGCACCGCCTCGGACATTGACCGCGCGAGGAGGACGCCCGAAGCGTCGTTCTCCAGCGCGCCGCGAATCGTCTCGGCTCGCTCCCGACCGTCGACCCGCCGTTCGACGGCCTCAGCGATTGCCTCGGCCGTCTCGGCGTCGTCGGTGACGGCGACGACGGAGGCGTTCTCGTCGTGTTCGGCCTGCGCCACCACGTCGGCGGCGACGTACTCCGGTTCGCAGGTGTCGTCGGCCAACACGAGCACCTCCGACGGCCCGGCGAGGAAGTCGATGTCGACGTCGCCGCGCACCTCGGCCTTCGCCGCCGTCACCCACTTATTACCCGGTCCGACCACCTTCTGCACCGCTTTGACCGTCTCGGTGCCGTAGGCGAGGGCGGCGATGCCCTGCGCGCCGCCGACGCTGTAGATTCGGTCGGCGCCCGCGATGTGCGCCGCCGCGAGGGTGATGGGGTTCACCGGGTCGCCCGGCGGCGTGGCGACGGCGACGTGTTCGACACCGGCCACCTTCGCGGGGACGACGCCCATCAGGACGCTGGAGGGGTAGGCGGCCGTCCCGCCGGGGGCGTAGACGCCCACCCTGTCGAGGGGTCGGAACCGGCGGCCGAGTTCCCGCCTTCCGGGAGAGCGTCGCTCCCCCGACGTCGCGTTCGCCTCGCTCACGCGACCCTCCCCGAACGACTCGCGCCAATCCTCGGGCATCTGCCGCTCGTGGAACTCGCGGATGTTCTCGGCGGCCGCCTCGATGGCCTCGCGCACGTCGTCGTCTATCTCCTCAAAGGCGCGTTCGGCGTCGTCGGTCACGTCCAGGTTCCCCACTTCGACGCCGTCGAACTCGCGGCAGAAGTTCCGCACCGCCACGTCGCCCTCCTCGCGGACGCGAGAGACGATGTCCCGCGCGTCCGACCGTGCCTCCGCGACGCCGGCGTCCCGTTCGAAGAACGCGGCGCGTTCGGCCGGCGCGAGTTCGGCCACCTCCCGAACGTCGAGTTGCATGCTCCGCGATTCGGTAGCGTCGGGTAAGGACGTTCCGGAACCGCGGCCGTGGTTCCCGCCCCGTTCCGCCGGCGCTCCGGCCGTTCCGCTTTGTCCGCCCGCGCTCACCGCCGCCGCCCTCTTGTGTCCCGCGCGAGACACCACGGTCGATGACCACCGACCCGGTTCGCGTGCTCAGCTTCAACGTCCGGTACGACACCGACCACGACGGCCCCGACGCGTGGCCGAACCGCCGCGAGGACGCCATCCGCCTCGTGCGCTATCACCGTCCCGACGTGGTCTGTCTGCAGGAACCGCTCGAACACCAACTGGACGCCTTCCGCGAGGGACTTGAGGGGTACGAGTGGGTGGACGTCCCACGCACGGGCGAGAAGGACATCGACGGCGTGACGGACGAACACGTCCCCGTCGGCTACGACGCCGACCGGTTCTCCCTGGTCGACGACGAGACGTTCTGGCTGTCGGAGACGCCGGAGGAAGTCGGGAGCGTCGGTTGGGACGCCGACCTGCCGCGCGTGCTCACGCGCGCGACGCTCGAAGACGAGTCGGGCGACCGCTTCCACGTCGCCAGCGTCCACCTCGACAACAAGGGGCCGGAGGCGCGCCTCGAAGGCGCGAAACTCGCCCGCGACCGCCTGCGCGAACTCGACGCCCCCGTGATTCTGGCGGGCGACTGCAACGACACCCCGGACTCCGACCCCATCGCGGCGTTCACGGAGTACTTCGACGACGCGAAGGAGGCCGCCGAACACGGCCACCACGGCCCGGACAAGACGATGCACCGCTTCACCGGCGAACCGAAGGAGCGCATCGACTACGTGTTCGTCCGCGACTGCGACGTGAAACTGAGCGCGACGCTCGCCGACCGCATCGACGACGACTCCTACCCCTCGGATCACTTCCCCATCGCGGCGGACGTGGTGCCGCGGTAGCGGAACGGAACGGAGGCGAGGAGAAGAGAAGAGAAGAGAGGTTCATGTCCGAACGTGCTCCGGCGGCGAAAAAACACACTGAGCCGGCGACCCCGTCGGAGTCCCCCGATTCGGTGACGGCCGACGGCGCCGTACGCGGTCGGTCTCAGAGACGGACCGTGCCGACGACGAACGCCACCACCGGGACGGCGACGAGGATGTGGAAGGCTGCGAGGACGACCTGTCCGGCGGCGGTGACGCCCATCGAGGGGGCGACGGTCAGCACCGGGACGAGCATCACCGCGAAGACGGCGGCCGCGAGGGCGACGAAGTTTCGCGTCGGACGCGCGGTGAAGCGGTCGAGGGCCGCGTACGCGACGGCGGCGAACACGCCGGCGACGACGGCGCTTCCGAGCAACGGGCCGGCGGCGAAGGGGTCCATCGCACCCCCCGCGCCGACGTCCACGCCGAGGAGTTCGACGGCGAGTCGGGCGGCGAACACGAGGACGACGGCCGTCAGGACACCGAACGCGGTTCGGCGGGCGAGGTCACCCGCGGTCGTCGGCGCAACCGCTCCAGACGTTGTGAATTGCATACCCCCTCGTACGCGCGCCGAGGAGATAATCTAGCCAGTCGTGCTCGGTCGTAAAATCGGAGAGAAGATTCGCGTTCGTCCGGCCGCCGGATGCGGCGTTGAGAACCGAATTACTGCCGCGTCAGGTTCGCCGCGCGCGGACCCTTGGGGGCGTCTTCGATGGTAAACTCTACGTCTGTTCCCTCTTCGAGGTCCGGGCCGCCGATGTCTTCCATGTGGAAGAACACGTCGTCGTCAGCGTCGTCCGTCGAGATGAAACCGTAACCGCCAGTGTCGTTGAAGAAATCAACGTTTCCTTTCGCCATTGCGTTTCAACACAGCGGAGGTGTACGCATAAGGCTTCCGAGATATCAGCTACCACGCGATATTCGTAGACAATCGTCCTCTAAATCAGCGAAAACGAATACGAATATTCTGATTCGGTAGTTCCGAGAGGCGCGGTCGTCGGTATCCAGTTCTCCGAGGGTCAGTTCTGTCGAATCGGCGATTCGGGCGCCGGGTCGCGACGCCGCGTTGAGCGTTCACTCGGGTGTCACGGAGTTCTCGGCGGGGTCCGTGAACGGGCACATCAGATAGCCGCCGAACCCGAGACCCGAGTCAAGGGGAGGGGCGGGAGAGGCGGCGGAGCGTTCGGAAGCGATTCGGGACCGGTTCGTCCGCCCGAGTCGACTACTCCTCGGCCGCGTCGGACTCCCAGCCCTCGGTGAAGATGCGGTCCTCGTCGGCGCCCGCCTCGACCAGCAGGTCCTCCGTCTCGACGACCATCTCGGGGACGCCGCAGACGTAGAAGTCCGTCTCCTCGACGTCCAGACCGTCCAGCGCGTCCGGGAGGTGGTCCTGCACGTGCCCCGTCCGACCGTTCCACGCCTCGCTCTCGGCGTCCGAGAGGACGTAGTCGACGTCGAGGGTCGCCTCCTCGGCGCGGAGTTGGTCGAGGCTCTCGCGGAAGATGAGGTGCTCCTGGTCGCGTTCGCCGAACACGAGGCGCGCGTCGCCCTCGCCCTCGCGGGCGTACTGTTTGACCATCGGGTAGAGGGGGGTGATGCCCGTCCCGGTGGCGAGGAAGACGGCGTCGCGGTCGAAGTCGCGCACGTGGAGGTTACCGTCGACCTCCTCGACCTCTATCTCGTCGCCCGGCGTCCGTTCGTGCATGAAGACGGAACCGGTGCCGTCGTCGTAGCGCTTGATGGCGAGAATCAGCTGATTCGTCCCCGGCAGGTTCGCCGCCGTGTAGGGTCGCGCCTCCTCCTCGCCGTCGGATTCGAAGTGGACCATCGTGTGCTGGCCCGGGTCGTACTCGAAGGTGTGCTCGTCGGCGACGAGGCGGAACTGCTTGACGTCCGGCGTCATCCGGTGTACGTCCGCGACGGTGACGGTGAGCGTCATATTCCCGGCTTAGGAGTGAACGCGCAAAGGCGTGCTGGCGGGTCGGTCGGCGGGCCGAACACAGAACTATCCGTCTCGTCTCCCACTATCCGGTATCCATGTCGCGCCACTTCCTCACCGCCCGTTGGCGCAACCTCCTCAACCTCACCTACGCCGTCCCGCCGGAGACGTTGGAACCACACTGTCCGGACGGCGTCGAACTGGAGGTGCAGGACGGCGAGAGTTTCGTCAGCCTGGTCGGCTTCGACTTCGAGGACACCCGCGTCTTCGGCGTCCCGTGGCCCGGCTACCGCGACTTCCCCGAACTGAACCTCCGCTTCTACGTGCGCTACGAGGGCGAACGCGGCGTCGTCTTTATCGGGGAGTACGTCCCGAAGCGCCTCGTGGCGTGGATGGCCCGCGGCATCTACAACGAACCGTACACGTACGCGCCGATGAAACGCGCCGAACGGATCGGCGAGGGCCGCCGGTCGTACTGGCTCGGCGTCCGGCGCGGCGGCGAGACGCACTCGTTCACTGTCGAGACGACCGACGCCTCGCCGTCGGTCCCGCCTGAGGACACGCCCGCGTACTTCTTCAAAGAACACGAGTGGGGGTTCGGCGAGGGACACCGCGGAGCGACGAAACGCTACCGCGTCGACCACCCGCAGTGGGCGGTCTACGACCCGGTGGACGTCTCTTTGGACCTCGATTACGGCGTCCTGTACGGCGAGAAGTGGTCGTTCCTGAACGACGCGGAGCCGAGACACACCGTCTTCGCGGAGGGGTCCGACGTGGTCGTCTACCCGTCCGAGGTGCTCTGAGGCGGCGGGTACGGCGCGACACGGCGCAACCGGGCCCGCGCTCATCCGTCCGTCGCGTGCCGTTCGAGAACGGGAACGCGACTCCGGAGCAGCGAGCGCAGGTGGTCGGCGCCGTCGAGGACGGTCAGGTCCGCCTCCGGAAGCCACGCCGCGAGGCGGCGTGCGCCTTCGACGGGAACGTTCGCGTCCTCGTCCCCGTGCCACAGACCGACCGGCGCGGCGACGTCTTCCAGCGAGAACTCCCACGGGTGAGCGAGCAGACGCGTCTCCGTGACGAACCCGCGCCGGTGACGGGCGAACGCCGCCGCGAAGTCGCGCGCGACCAGGTCGGCGACGCCGTCCGGGAGGGCCCCGTCGACGGAAGTGTACTGAGAGGTGACGAGCGACGGCGGGGCGCGCCGCGCGAGTCGGGCCTGCGCGCCGACCAGTCGCGCCGCCAGCGACGGCATCCGCTCGCAGAGTATCTCGAGGAGGCGAAGCGTCGGCGGGGGCGACGAACGGAGGGATGGGGGGACGGCGCCGGCGACGACGTCGACGCGGCGGACGCGGTCGCCACGCGTCGCCGCCGCGGCGAGGGCGTGCGGGCCGCCGCCGGAGAAGCCGACGAGGCCGACGCGCGAGGCGTCCGCCTCGTCCGCCACCGCGGCGACGACCCGTCCGGCGTCCGCCGGCGTCCGAACCGGTTCGGCGTCCGAACGTCCGTACCCCGGTCTGTCGGGGGCGAAGACGCGGACGCCCGCCTCGAACGCCCGGTCCGCGAACAGGCCGCCGAGGAGGCGCGACCCGGGGGTCCCGTGGAGGAAACAGACCGGGACGCCCTCGGGGTTGCCGTACTCGGCGTACGCGACCCGACGACCGTCGGGCAGGCGGACCGACCGGAGGGTCGACCCGTCGACCGCCGGCGCTCCGTCGGCGACCAAACGGTTCGTCTCCGCCCGCCCCGTCGCCGTCCGAGACGCCGCTCCTCCGTCCGTCGAGTCGGCGCATCTCTCGTTCATCGCTCGGAGGTTCGGCCGCGAGGAGGGAATCGATACTCCCGGACGAGTGCGGTGCTTTATGTCGCTCCTCCGTCGCCTTCGCGACGTGAACCGAGTCGCGTTCGGCGTCACGTACCCGCCGGAACGGATTCACCCGCTCCACCGCCGACTGACGCGGACCGACGGCGCCTCGCGGATGGAACTGCTCGCGTGGGGGCCGACGGACGAGGTGACGACGCTGTCGTGGTTCGACGCGACGCCCGAGACGGCGCGCGGACTGCTCGCGGCGGTGGAGTCGACGGCGACGACCGACCTCGTCGCGGGCGACGGCGGCACCTACGCCTTCGTCCGCCAGACGCGCTTCGAGTTCGACGACGCCCTGCTGGCCGCCGTCGCGGAGGCCCGGGCGGCGTTCCTGCCGCCGGTGACGTTCCGCGAGGACGGGACGGCGACGGTCGAAGCGGTCGGCGAGCGCGCGGCACTGAGCGAGTTCTACGAGGCGCTCGACGAGTTGGTCGACGTGCGGGTCGAACGCGTCCGCGACTTCCGGCGGGGCGGGTCGCCGCCGACGCTCACCGACCGGCGGCGCGAGGCGGTGGCGGCGGCGTCGGCGGTCGGGTACTACGACGTTCCCCGGACGGGCACCGTCGCGGACGTCGCCGCCGAACTCGACTGCGCGAAGAGCACCGCGGGCGAACTGCTCCGCCGCGCGGAGGCGGCGCTGGTCGACGAGTTCACTTCGCGAGGGTCGCTCGGCGGGGACGAAAACGGGTGCGTTCGATAGCGCGGGGGGTCGCCCACTCGGAACGGAGTTTTAGGACAGCGAGTCGTAGTCGTAGTTCGACGTCGCCTCGGAGAGTTCCTCCAGCGCCGCCTCGTCCTCGTCGAGGTTCTGCTGCAGCAGTTCCGCCGCGTCCTCGCGGCCACTCTCGCGGGCGAGGGCGACGAGGCTCTCGTAGGCCGATTGCTCGTACCGTTCGGTCTTCGTCGCGGTGACGAGGTTGTAGTAGTCCAGAACGGGACCGGACTCGCCCTCCTCGAGGAACTCCTCCCACTCGGTCAGGAGACCCTCGATTCCCTCGCACTCCTCGGTCTGCGGCGGTTCGCCGGACTCCTCGAACACCTCGACCAGTCGGTCGATGTGCGTCGCCGTCTCGTCGAGGTGCGAGCGGAACAGTTCTTCGACTTCCTCGTCCTCGCTCAACTCCGCCATCCGCTCGTACGCGGTGGTGAGTTCGTGGGCGGCGAAGTAGATGTCTTGCAGTTCGTGCTCGAACAGTTCGTCCATACTCGCGACAGACATGACAGATACGTACAGTGGCGTGCGTCGGAATACGCTTGTGGCCCGAGCGGCTCCGAAAATGCCGAGAGTCTCCCGCTCAGAGCGTGCCTCCGAGGCGTTCGGTCGCTGTCTCGTTGACGAAGTAGGTCGCCTCGTACGGGCCGACCGTTTCGGCGTCCACCGTCGGAGGACGGTCGGGGTGCTCGCGCGGTTCGACGGCGTTGCCGCCGGTCAGGCACCCAGACAGCCGGCGAACAGCACGACAGGGCGACCCTCAGGAGGACGAGAGCGCGCTGGTTCACGTCGGTACTGTAGGGCCGCTGAAAAGATACCCCTTCCCGCCCGCGCGGGTCCGTGGTTTCAACCCGCCGGGGGGCGACATTCCGCGTATGCCGCGCACCACCGTCGCCGAGTTCTCCGTGGAATCACTGGAAATCCTCGCCCCCGACGGGAGCGTCGACGAGGAGTTGGAACCGTCGCTCTCGGAGGAGACGCTGTTCGACATCTACCGGACGATGCGCCGCGCGCGCCGCCTCGACGAACGCGCCGTCGCCCTCCAGCGACGGGGGGAGTTGGGAACGTACGCGCCCGGAACCGGCCAGGAAGCGGCGCAGGTGGCGAGCGCCGCCGCCCTCGCCGAGGACGACTGGGTCGTCCCGGCGTTCAGAGAGCAGGCGGCCCTGCTGACGCGCGGGGCGTCGATGGAGAACATACTCGCCTACGCGATGGGACTCGAAGAGGGGGCCGAGAGTTCGGCCGAGGACCGGGCGCTGCCGCCGGCGATTCCCGTCGGGTCGCAGGCGCTCCACGCCGTCGGCATCGGGTGGGCGCAGGCGATACGCGGCGATGACACCGCCGCCATCGCGTACTTCGGCGACGGCGCCACGTCGACGGGCGACGTGTACGAGGCGCTGAACTCCGCCGGCGCCTACGGCGCGCACACCGTCTTCCTCTGTCAGAACAACCAGTACGCCATCTCGACGCCCCGCGAGAACCAGACGCGCGCGGAGACGCTGGCGCAGAAGGCCGTCGCCGCCGGTATCGACGGGATTCAGGTCGACGGCAACGACGCGCTGGCGGTGTACGAGGCGACGCGGTTGGCGCTCGAACGCGCGCGCGAGGGCGACCCCGTGCTGGTCGAGGCGCTGACGTACCGCCGGTCGATGCACACCACCTCCGACGACCCGCGAAAGTACCGCGAGGAGGAAGAGGAGGTCGACTGGGACCGCAAGGACCCCATCGCGCGGTTCGAGGCGTACCTCCGCGGACGCGGAATACTCACCGACGAGCGAGTCGAGGAACTCGCGGCGGAGATAGAGGCCGAACTCGAAGACGCCGTCGCGGGTGCGAGGGAGACGGCCGCCGAGGCCGACCCCGCCGACATGTTCGAGCACGCGTACGCGGAGACGCCGCCGTGGCTGGAACGTCAGGCGGCCGCGTTCGAGGGAGGTGACGCCGATGGCGAGTGACCTGCGACTGGTCGAGGCGGTGAAGGCGACGCTCGGCGAGGAGATGGCGCGCGACGAGTCGGTCGTCCTCTACGGCGAGGACGTCGGCGTCGCGGGCGGCGTGTTCCGCGCGACGGACGGCCTGCTGGACGAGTTCCCGAACCGCGTGTACGACTCCCCCCTCGGCGAGTCGGGCATCGTCGGCACCGGCGTCGGACTCGCCGCCGCCGGGATGCGGCCCGTCGCGGAGATACAGTTCCAGTCGTTCCTCTATCAAGGGTTCGCGCAACTGCAACAGCACGCCTCCCGCCTCCGGAGTCGGTCGCGCGGCGGGTTCTCCTGTCCGATGACGATTCGGACCCCGTACGGCGGCGGCATCCACGCGCTCGAACACCACTCCGAGAGCTTCGAGGCCGGATTCGCCCACGTGCCGGGGCTCAAGGTGGTGATTCCCTCCTCGCCCGCCGACGGCAAGGGGCTGCTCGCGGCATCGATTCGGGACCCCGACCCGGTCGTCTTCATGGAACCGACGCGGCTGTACCGCTCGCTCCGCGAGTCCGTCCCCGACGACGACCACGTGGTACCGCTGGGCGAGGCGGCGGTGGCCGAGGAGGGCGCGGACGTGACCGTCGTCGCGTGGGGGTCGATGCTCCAGCGGACGCTGAGCGCCGTCGACGACGTCGACGCGGACGTGGAAGTCGTCGACCCGCGGACCGTCTACCCCCTCGACACCGACACCATCACCGAGTCGGTGAAGAAGACGGGACGGTGCGTCGTGGTCCACGAGGCTCCCGGGACGGCCGGCTTCGGCGCCGAAATCGTCTCCCGACTCACCGAGACGGCGTTCTACCACCTCGAAGCGCCGCCCGAACGGGTCACGGGGTACGACGTGCCGGTACCGATGTTCGCCCGCGAGGACGCCTACCTCCCGGACGAGGAGCGCATCGCCGCCGGAATCCGCCGGGCCGTCGAGGCCTGAGACGGCGCGGACTGGGGGGAAGAAGAACGGGCAGTCGGGCGGTCGGGCGGTCGGCGCGTATCGACCCCGCGTCGGTCAGCCGCCGACCAAACGGTAATGGGAGTCGCCCCCGTGAGATTCGACAGCACGGTTCGGGTCGCCCGTCCTCACCGTCGGGCGGTCCCGTCGACGCCGCGACTCACCCGCGGACGATGGCCGGCGCCTCACGCTCCCATGTACGAACACGACATCACGCTGACGGTGAACGGTGCGACGGAGGAACTGACGGTCGAGTCGCGCACGCTGCTCGTCCACGCCCTGCGCGACGGACTGGGATACACCGGCCCGAACGTCGGTTGCGAGAGCGGGAAGTGCGGCGCCTGCACGGTCCACCTCGACGGCGACGCGGTCAAATCCTGCACCCTCCTGGCCGTCCAAGCCGACGGCGGAGCGGTGACGACGGTCGAGGGGATGGCGACGGCCGACGGCGCCGACGGCCCCGACGACGCCGCGGACGCCCTCCACCCCATCCAGCGGGCGTTCCACGAGGAACACGGCCTCCAGTGCGGCTACTGCACCCCGGGGATGGTGATGACGGCGGCGCAGGTGCTCGAAGAGAATCCGGACCCCTCGCGCGAGGCGATTCGCGCCTCGCTGAAGGGGAACATCTGCCGCTGTACGGGCTATCACAACGTCGTGAACGCCGTCGAGTCGGCGGCCGACTCGTTGCGGAACCTCGATTCGTCGACGGAGGGCGAGTGAGATGTTCCCGCCGCAGTTCGGCTACCGGCGGGCGGGCAGCGTCGCGGAGGCGGTGGACCTCCTCGCGGAGTTCTCAGACCGGGACGCGCGGGTGCTGGCCGGCGGTCACGGTCTGCTGCCGGACCTGAAAGCCGGCCGCGAAGCCCCCGACGTACTCGTCGACGTCGGCGGCGTCGACGACCTGCGGTACGTCGAGGCGGAGGGCGGAGCGACGGCCGTCGGCGCCTTGACGACGTACGCCGACGTCGACGAGAACGAGAGACTGTGGTCCCGCGCGACGGCGTTCGCGGAGGCCGTCTCACACGTCGGCGACGTGCAGATACGCAACCGCGGCACTGTCGGCGGCAACCTCGCGCAGGCCGACCCGTCGGCCGACCCGCCCGCGGCGGCCCTCGTTTCGGAGGCGACGCTCGTCGCCCGCGGTCCGGACGGGCGGCGCGACATCGACGCTGCGGACTTCTTCGAGGGCGACGGCGGGACGACCCTGCGCGACGGGGAACTCCTAACCGAAGTTCGGATTCCGGCGGTGGACGATGGAAGCGAGGGTAGCGGGGCAACCGCCGGCGGCGCCTATCACAAGGAGACCCACCCCGCCTCGGGGTACGCGCTCGTCGGCGTCGCCGCCGCCGTCGTCGTCGAAGACGGGGACGTGACCGACGCCCGCGTCGCGGTCAACGGCGTGACCGACCCGCCGCGCCGACTCGCGCCCGTCGAGGCGGCCCTCGACGGCGCGCCGGCGGACGCCGAGAGCGTCGAGGCCGCCGCCGACCGGGCGACGGAGGATATCGACCCCGGTGCGGCCGTCTCGGACGCGTACGCCTCCGGCGCCTACCGCGTCGAGGTGCTCCCCGTCCACGTCCGTCGGTCGCTGGAGACGGCGCTCGACCGGGCGACGGGCGCGGCGGCGACGCCGACCAGACCGCCGCACCGCCCCGCCGCCGACGACGGGGGTGACCGCCGGTGAGCGACGCGCGGGATGGACGCGCGAACGACGCGCGAGACGCCGGCGGCACACCGGACGGGTCGGCCTCGGAGGACCGACTCGTCGGACGGGGAATCGACCGCCGCGAGGACGCCGAACTGCTTACCGGGCGAGCGACGTACACCGACGACATCTCGGCGGACGCGGCGCACCTCGCGTTCGTCCGGAGCGCGGTCGGACACGGCCGAGTCGAGTCGATAGACGCGAGCGAGGCCGAGGAGATGGCGGGCGTCCTCGGCGTCTACACGTGGGACGACGTCGACGCCTCGCCGTCGCCCGGCGTCCTCCCGATTCGGACCGAGTCGCTGGACTGCGAGGTGCCGGGGCATCCGGTGCTGGCGCGCGACCGGGTTCGCTACGAAGGGCAACCCATCGCCGCCGTCGTCGCCGAGGACCGCTACGTCGCCCGCGACGCCGTCGAGGCGGTGCACGTCGAGTACGGGACGCGCCCGGCCGTCGTCGACCCCGCCGAGGCGACCGAGGACGGTGCGCCGACGCTGTACGAAGGGGTACCGGACAACGTCGCCCTCGATGCCGAACTCGGGGACGAGACGACGACCGAGGAGGCGTTCGCGGCCGCCGACCGGGTGGTGGAACTCGACCTCGTGAACAACCGCCTCGTCGCCAGCGCACTCGAACCGCGGGCGGCCCTCGCCCGCTACGACGCCGACAGGGACTACTTCACCGTCGAGTTGACCAGCCAATCGCCGCACGGCCACCGACGCAAGCTTTCGGAGACGCTCGGACTCGACGAGGAGCAGGTCCGGGTCGTCGTCCCGCGCGTCGGCGGCGGGTTCGGGCACAAGGGCCACCACCACCCGGGTGAGGCGATGGCCGCGTGGTGCGCGCGCGAACTCGACCGGTCGGTCAAGTGGACGGCGACTCGTTCGGAGAACTACCGAGAGGGGGCGCACGCCCGCGACCACCGGACGACCGCTGCAATCGCCGTCGACGACGACGGTACCGTGCGCGGACTGCGGGTCGACACGCGCGCCGCCGTCGGCGGCTACGGCCTCGGCGGCGGTGCGTCGATGCCGGGATGGTACGGCCGCCTGCTGTCCAGTCAGTACCGCATCCCTGCCATCTACTGCCGGACGCGCGCCGTCTTCACGAACACCGCGCCGGTCCACTCCTACCGCGGCGCGGGCCGCCCGGAAGCCATCTACGTGACCGAGCGACTGATGGACGCCGCCGCGGACGAACTGGGCATCGACCCCGTCGAACTCCGACGCCGAAATCTCATCGAACCCGACGAGTTCCCCTACGAGACGGCCGTCGGCGCCTCCTACGACAGCGGCGACTACGAGACGGCCTTGGACGAGGCGCTGGACGCTATCGGGTACGGCGAGGCGCGCGAACGGGCGGGAGAACCGGGCGACGACGGCCGCTACCGGGGAGTGGGCGTCGCCTGCTTCACCGAGTCGACCGGCGGCGGATTCGAACGCGGCGTCGTCCGCGTCCGCCGCGACGGGAGCGTCGCCGTCTACGCGGGCACCCACTCGCACGGACAGGGTCACGAGACGACGTACGCCCAACTCGTCGCCGACGAACTCGGCGTTCCGTACGACGACGTCGAGGTGGCTGAGGGCGACACCGACGACACGGCCGACGGAACGGGCACGTTCGGCAGTCGGAGCACGATTACGGGGGGAAGCGCCGTCGTCGAGAGCGCGCGGGACGTGCTGCGGGCGGCCCGCGGCGTCGCGACCGACCTACTGGGCGTCGACGCCGCGGACGTCGTCTCCGAGGGGGGCGCGTTCCGCGTCGTCGGCCGGCCCGAACATTCGGTGTCGTTCGCGGACGTCGCGTGCGCCGCCGCCGAGGCGGAGAACGAAAGCGGGGACGAGAGCGACGCCGGCATCGCCTTCGAGGCGTCGACGCGCTACGAACCCGACGGCACGGCCTACGCGTTCGGGACGCACACCGCCCTCGTCGCCGTCGACGCCGAGACGGGCGCCGTGGAGATAGAGCGGTACGTCGCCGTCGACGACTGCGGCGAACGCGTCAACCCGACCATCGTCGAAGGGCAGGTGCACGGCGGCGTCGCGCAGGGTATCGGACAGGCGCGCTCGGAAGGGGCCGTCTACGGCGACGACGGGCGTCTCCTGACGGACTCGATGCTGTCGTACGCCCTGCCGCGGGCCTCCTCGCTTCCGGACATCGAGACGCGCGCGACGGTGACGCCGAGTCCGCGCAATCCCCTCGGCGTCAAAGGTATCGGCGAAGCCGGCACCATCGCCGCCCCGCCGACGGTGGTGAGCGCCGTCGCCGACGCCCTCTCGTCGTTCGGCATCGCGCACGTCGACATGCCGCTGACCGAGGAGAACGTCCTCGCCGCGATACGCGAAGTCGACGGCGGATAGCGTCGGGAAAAACCGTGGCGGGCGTCGGTTCGGTTACCGCCGTCACGGGCTCTGAGTCGCGGCCGCGTCGCTCCAAGCGTGGAGTTGTCGGAAGATGTCGCCCGAGACACTAACGGCCGGTCTCATCCCGAGGCGGCGTGCCGCGTCGACCGGGAAACCCTCGTGTCAGGCGGTCCGTCTTTGCGGCGCGGACGGTCCGAACTGTCGCGCACCTGGGTTCTCCGCCTGTTCATCGCTCCCTGGTGGGACAACTCGGGCGGGGACTAACGGTGCGCACCGGACGTAGAGCGCCGACGATAAAGGGCGTTCCGACTCCGCTCAGAGGACGTACTCCTCTTCGGACAACTGGACGTAGCGGTCGTCGCGGAACTTCCGTTTCGTCTTCTTGTAGTTGGCGACGAACCGGGCCGCCGAGAGGCCCGAGCGAATCTTCCCCATCTTGAACAGACCGTCGTCCGAACTGGCCGCCATGAGTTTCCGGGCGACGGAGAACGCGCGGTCCCAGTCGTCGGGGCCGTAGTCGCGGACGACTTCCGCGAAGGCGACGTTGCGCCGAACCTCCTCGCCGATGGCGTCCTTCCAGCGGTCGTTGTAGTCGGAGAGGTCGCCCGAGGCGGCGAGTTCGCCGGCGATGGCGCCGGTGCGGACGGCCACGTGGTCGCCGCCCTCGTGGAACGCCGAGGTGGCGCCCATCGCGCCGCCGGTGACGGCGATGCCCGCCGCCGTCGGAGAGTCGACCGGACGGGTCGACGATATCGCGTACGTCTCCGTTCCCTTCGTCTTCCCGCGGTCCTCGACGAGGGGGAAGTCCTCGTCGATGTCGTACTCGTCGCCGTACTCCTGTTCGAGCAGTCGCCGGACGTACTCTTTGCCCCGCGGGACGCGTTCGTCGGAGTCGCGGAGCAGTTTGTACTTCTCTCTGGCCTCCACCTCCGAGAGGTCGATGCCGATGGGCATCGTCAGTCCGATGCGGGCGACGTTGTCGTCGTTCGGGAACACCCACGGGTAGGCGGTGTGCCCGGGCATGTAGCCCCACCAGAACTTGATGGCGCCCTCGACGTCGCGGGCGACTTCCTCGGGCAGGCGGCGATGCTCCTGGTAGGCGATGTGGTTCACCTTCGTCGTCGCCAGTCTGTCGGTGACGTCGAAGTCGAGATAGCGGTCGAGCACCCGGTTCGTCACCTGTCGCTGCGGACCGTCCGCGAGGACGAGGAACTCGCCCGCCACGTCGTCGCCGTTCGCGAGGCGGACGGTGTGGCGCGGCGTCCCGTCCAAGTCCGTCTCCACGTCGCGAACGGAGGCCTTCACGCGGTACTCCGCGCCCGCCTCTTCGGCCCTGTCGCGGAGGAAGTCGTCGAAGCGCGCGCGGTTCATGCAGTAGCCGAAGTGGTCGTACGAGGCGTCGAACCCGGTTGTCCGCATCGTCAGCGACTCGTTCGGCCCGACGAACTCCGCGCGGTCCAGCGTCGAGAGGACGACTCCCTCCGGCATCTCGTCGGGGTGGATGCCCATGATGTCGACCCAGTAGTCGAGGATGCCCGCGGCGTCCGTCGAGTCGGGTCCGAGGCGGTCCGGGCGGTCCGCTCGCGGCACCCCTTTCTCCAGCACCACCGCCGACGCGCCCGACTCCGCGGCGGCGTGCGCGGCGGCCGACCCCGCGGGGCCGCCGCCGACGATGACGACGTCGAATCGCTCCATGCCGATACTGGTTCTCGGTTCGGTATTAAACCCGGTGAACCGGCGACGGCGCCCTACTCGTCCTCGTCGGGGGCGGTCGATACGTCAGTGAAGGCGAACCGCATCCCGTCGCCCCCGTCGGCACGGTCGTGACACGACGGGAGTGCCACCGGAAACGGCACCGCCCGCCGGATGAGGTGGTCCTTTGTAGCCGCTTTCGGAAGGGAGTGCCAACGATGAGTCAAGACGACGCGCCCGACATCGCAGTGCTTCGACAGAAGATTCACGGACTGTCCGCCGAGGAGTACGCGGAGACGCTCAGAGAGCGACTCCCGGAGAAGGATATCGCCCTCGCGCGGACGCCGACGGAGGAGCGGGACCTACTGAAGCGGGTGTCCGTCGCGACGGGCTTTTCCATCGAGGAGGACGCCCTCGCGGAGGCGGAGAACCTCGAACTGTTCGCCTGCGTGTTCGCCGGGACGGGCCACCTCCCCCTCGAGGCCCTCGACGAACGCGGCGTCGCCGTCACCAACGCCTCGGGCGTCCACGGCCCGAACATCGCCGAACAGGTGCTCGGCGGCATCCTCTCTTTCTCCCGCCGGTTCCACGTCGGGTGGCGGCAGAAACAGCGCAACGAGTGGCGCTCGTACCCTACCTACGAGCTACAGGGGTCGACGGTGACGGTGCTCGGCCTCGGCGCCATCGGGCAGGCCGTCGTCGACCGTCTGGAACCGTTCGGCGTCGACACCATCGGCGTGCGCTACTCCCCGGAGAAGGGCGGCCCCACGGACGAAGTCGTCGGCTTCGAGGACGAGTCGGGCTTCCACGACGCCCTCGCTCGCTCGGACTACGTCGTCGTCGCCTGCCCCCTGACGGACACCACGCGCGGCATTCTGGACGCGGACGCGTTCAAGACGATGGACCCCGAGACGGTCCTCATCAACGTCGGCCGCGGTCCCGTCGTCGACACCGACGCCCTCCTCGACGCCCTGCGCGGCAACGCCGTCCGCGGCGCGGCCCTCGACGTGACCGACCCCGAACCGCTCCCCGACGACCACGAACTGTGGGGCTTCGACAACGTGCTCATCACGCCGCACAACGCGGGTCACACGCCGGAGTACTGGGAGCGCATGACGGACATCATCGAGGAGAACTTAGAGCGGTTGGAGTCGGGCGAGGAGGAACTGCGGAATCAGGTGTAGACGGGACGACTCGGGCGTACGGGCGCACCAAGCGGCCCGCGAGAGCCGCACGGCCTCGGAAGCCCTCCCGTTCCTTCCCGTCGCTTCGTCCCGTCAGGGCGTCCGACTACTCGTTCGACCCCCCTGTGACGACTTCGTAGGGCCGCATCATCTCCTGGTCCTCGTGTTCGAGGATGTGGCAGTGCCAGACGTACCGCCCGGCGAAGTTCCCGAACCGGCTGGCGATTCGGACCGTCTCGCCGGCGTACACGTTCACGGTGTCTTTGTTCCCTCGTTCGGTCGGTTCCGGGGCGTCGGTTCCGTTCGGGCCTCTCCCGAGGACTTGGAAATCCACGAGATGCAGGTGGATGGGATGGGCGTCGCCGGTCCGGTTCTCCAGTTCCCAGACCTCAGTGGTCCCGAGTTGGGGCTTGGTCAGCACGGGGTCCCCCCAGTGTTCGCCCGGGGCGGGTCGGCCGCCCTCTTCGTCGAGGAAGTGGGTGTCCAATCCGTTCAGCGCCCCCGTGTCCAGCCCCATCCGTCGGGTCTGCACCGCCGCCTCCTCCTTGAGCACCTCCGGACCGGGCAGGCGAAGCGAGGTCGGGTCGACTGCGGGGTCCTGCGGCGTCTCGTCTCTCACCGTGAACTGCGCCAACTCCGGGAGACCCGCGCCGTCCGTCCCGGTCGACGCACCGGGACTCTGGAACGGGAAGTCCGCGTCGTTGGTGACCGTCAGCGTCTCGCCGGCGAAATCGGAGAAGTCGACGACGACGTCCGCACGTTCGGCCGGCCCGAGGAGAAGCGACTCCGTGGCTTCGTCCGGTCCGATGGGAACCACGTCCCGGAGGAACCCGAGGTCGGTCCCGATCTGATACATCGTCGGCGGGTCTTCGCCGTCCTCGCTCTCCAGTCGGACGTTGAAGAACCGCCCGTTCGACCCGTTGAGGAACCGGAACCGGTACTGTCCGGGATCGACGCTGAAACGGGGCCACGCCTGTCCGTTGACTACGGAGACGTCGCCGGAGACTTCGGCTTCGAAGCTCGAGGGGTACTGGTACCTGTCGGGGGCATCGTCGTCCGGATCTCCATCGAATGCCCGGTCCTGAAAGAGAATCGGGACCTCCTTGTCACCGCTGGGGAGGCCGAGTCGCTCTTCCTGCGGACCTCGGAGGAGGAAGAAGCCGGCGAGTCCGGCGTAGACGTTGAGACGCGTCAGGCCGAGGGCGTGGTCGTGATACCACAGCGTCGCCGGGTCCTGTCGGTTCGTGTAATCGTAGACGTCCTTGACGAACTGTGGTCCCTCGATGCCGTCCGGCGACGTCCACTGCTCGGGTAGGCCGTCGCTCGCGGACTCCACGTGGAGGCCGTGGGCGTGCGTCACCGCCCTGACCTCCGGAAATTCGCTGGAGTCTGCAAACTGGTCGGTCCACTCCGGATACCGGTCGCTGTAGTCCGACAGCTTCGTCCCGTGGACTTCCGTGTCGACGTCAAAGAGGTGACTCTCGGGGAGTTCGTTGACGAACTCGACCTTCATCGGCTGGTTCACGCGGCCCTCGATGGTCTTCCCCGGGTATTGACCCTCCTCGTCGTTCGGCCCCTTGTACCCCCAGACTGGGGTCGGGTCCATGGCCGGGTGGTGTTGGTGCATTCCGGGAGCCATCTCTATTCTGTAGTACGGTACCCCTCGGCGCGTCCCCGACGACGCCATGACGTCCGGTATCGCGTCCTCTATGTCGACGTCCTGCCACTCGAGGTCGTCGAGACCGAACCCCGGCGAGGTCAGATCGGTCGCCACCGCCGGCCTCGCGGCGACCGGGAGCATCGCGGCGGTTCCGAGTGCTGCGCCCGTCTTCAGGACCGTTCGGCGGTCGATTCTCCGGTTCGACTGTGAGTGCTCGTCTGTCATCGGTTTCACGAGGGTCCCAACCCTCTCCCCCCGACAATAGTTAGCATGGACTTTGTAATATTGACACTTCTCTGATAGACTATCGGGACACTACCGCTAACGTGGCAATTATTTCCGGGGGAAAGAGGATTCGCGGCAGAAGCGGGGCGACTCCATCGGGGTGCGGTTCTGAGGAAACGGACACTACCGTCCGGCGGACCCCGCCGGAAGCGGCGTGCCGCGAGCGGATAAACTCGACATTTATCTGAATTGAGACAAAGGTCCCGTCCTCAACGAGCGACCGAGGGACGGCCGGGACCGCTGTGCGGCGCCGTGCGACCCGACCAATCGACCCTCAGACCCAGCCCTCTTCGACCAGCAGTTCTCCGTTCAGCAGGGAGGCGCCGGCCGCGCCGCGAATCGTGTTGTGCGCGAGGCAGTTGTACTTCAGACCCGTGCCCGTCGTCTGAATCCCGCCCGCGGAAATCTGCATGCCGTCGCCGCGGTCGCGGTCCAGACGCGGCTGGGGCCGCACGGGGTCCTCGAAGACCTGGATGAGCTGTTCGGGGGCGCTGTGCAGGTCGACGCCCTCGTAGGAGCGCATCGCCTCGGCGGCGTCCTCGACCGTCGCCTCCTCGGCCGTCTCCGCGAAGACGTTCTCCAGGTGGCCGTCGATGGTCGGGATGCGGTTGCAGGAGGCGGCGACCTCCATCCCGTGCAGTTCGACGTCGGCGCCGTCGAACTCGCCGAGCAGCTTTCTGGACTCGGTCTCCATCTTGTTCTCCTCGCCGCCGATGTGCGGGATGGCGTTGTCGATTATCTCCATCGACGTGACGCCGGAGTAGCCCGCGCCGGAGACGGCCTGGAGGGTGGAGACGCGGACGGATTCGAGGTCGAACGCGTCGTCGAGGGCGGCCAGCGTCGGCACCATCGTGATGGTCGAGCAGTTCGGGTTCTTCACGAGGGCGCCGTCCCAGCCGCGTTCGTCCCGTTGGACCTCGATGAGGTCGAGGTGGCCGGGGTTGATTTCGGGAATGGTAAGCGGCACGTCGGGAGCCATGCGGTCGTTCGAGGAGTTCGAGGAGACGACGTAGCCCTCGTGGAGGAACTCGGGTTCCACCTCGGTGGCGACGCCGGAGGGGAGCGAGGAGAACAGAAGGTCGACGTCGTCCGGGACGGCCTCCGGTTTCGTCGGCCCGACCTCCATCCCCGCGATATCGTCCGGGATGGGGGCGTTCACGCGCCACTTCGCCGCGTCGCGGTAGGTCTTGCCCGCGCTCTCCTCGCTGGCGGTCAGCGCCGCGAGTTCGAACGTCGGGTGGTCGTCGAGAAGTTGGATGAATCGCTGTCCGACCGCACCGGTCGCGCCGAGGATACCGACTCGTACTACCATTGCCGTGGCTTTCCGTGGCACACCCATAAGGCCGTTTGGATTCGAGGCGTATTTCACGAACGTTCACCTTCGAGGCCGCAGTCTCCCGCTCGACAGACGTTCGTCCACTCCGACGCCGCGACGGGTTCGACGGGCGTCGAAGCCGGAACCGTACCGAACCGATAGAATGAGGTGCCGCGTTCGGGTATACTCCCGCAAATGTTCAGTAAGGTTCTCGTCGCCAACCGCGGAGAGATAGCCGTCCGCGTGATGCGGGCGTGCAAGGAGTTGGGCGTGCGCACCGTCGCCGTCTACAGCGACGCCGACAAGCACTCGGGGCACGTGCGCTACGCCGACGAGGCGTACAACGTCGGGCCCGCCCGCGCGGCGGACTCCTACCTCGACCACGAGGCGGTCATCGAGGCCGGCGAGAAGGCCGGCGCTGACGCCATCCACCCCGGCTACGGCTTCCTCGCGGAGAACGCCGACTTCGCCGCCAAGGTCGAAGAGTCGGAGATGACGTGGGTCGGCCCCTCCGCCGCGGCGATGGAGCGACTCGGCGAGAAAACGAAGGCGCGCGCGCTGATGCAGGAGGCCGACGTCCCCGTCGTCCCCGGCACCACCGAACCCGTCGAGTCCGCCGACGAGGTCAAGGAGATAGCCGACGAGTACGGCTACCCCGTCGCCATCAAGGCCGAGGGCGGCGGCGGCGGCCGCGGTCTGAAGGTCGTCTACGACGAGGACGAGGTCGAAGAGCAACTCGAAACCGCACAGCGGGAGGGCGAGGCGTACTTCGACAACGCCTCGGTCTACGTCGAGAAGTACCTCGAATCACCCCGGCACATCGAGGTACAGATTCTCGCGGACCACCACGACAACGTCCGCCACCTCGGCGAACGGGACTGCTCCCTCCAGCGCCGCCACCAGAAGGTCATCGAGGAGGCGCCCTCACCCGCCCTCGGCGAGGACCTGCGCGAACGAATCGGTGAGGCGGCGCGCCGCGGCGTCGACGCCGCCGACTACACGAACGCCGGGACGGTGGAGTTCCTGGTGGAGGACGGGGAGTTCTTCTTCATGGAGGTGAACACCCGGATTCAGGTCGAACACACCGTGACGGAGCAGGTGACCGGCATCGACGTGGTGAAGTGGCAACTGCGCGTCGCCGCCGGCGAGGAACTGGGCTTCGAGCAGAACGACGTCGAGATAGAGGGTCACTCCATCGAGTTCCGCATCAACGCGGAGAACGCCGCGAACAACTTCGCGCCCGCCCCGGGCGGCGAACTGGAGACGTACGACCCGCCGGGCGGGTTCGGCGTCCGACTGGACGACGCCCTCCGACAGGGCGACGACCTGGTGACCGACTACGACTCGATGATAGCGAAACTCATCGTCACCGCGGGCGACCGCGAGGAGTGTCTCGCGCGGTCGGAACGCGCCCTCGAAGAGTTCGAAATCGACGGCTTCCACACCATCATCCCGTTCCACCGGTTGATGCTCACCGACGAGACGTTCCGGGCGGGCGAGCACACGACGAAGTACCTCGACGAGGAACTGGACAGGACGAGAATCGAGCAGGCCGTCGAGAAGTGGGGACCGGCCGACGCCGAGAGCGAGGACGAGGCCGACGAGGAGGTCACCGAACGCGACTTCACCGTCGAGGTCAACGGCAAGCGCTTCGAGGTCAGCCTCGAAGAACGCGGCGCGCCCGCCGTGCAGGTTCCGGCGGGCGGCGGAAGCGGGAACGCGGGCGGGAACACCCGCTCGCGTCCCGACGAGGCCGAAGAGGACGACTCGGAGACGGTCGCCGTCGAGGGCGGCGAGCAGATAGCCGCCGAGATGCAGGGCACCATCCTCTCGGTGGACGTCGAGGAGGGCGACGAGGTCGAGAGCGGCGACGTGGTCTGCGTCCTGGAGGCGATGAAGATGGAGAACGACGTGGTCGCCGAACGCGGCGGCACCGTCGCGCAGGTGCTCGTCGGCGAGGGCGAGAGCGTCGACATGGGCGACGTGCTGGTCGTCTTGGAGTAGCGGCCGCGAATCAGTTTCTTTCGAGTGGTCAGCGGTAGCCGGCGACGACGAGAATCAGACCGAACACGACGCCGAGGACGATGAGCGCCGCGCCGCCGATGCCGTACAGTTCGGCGGCGGTGTACTGGAATCGCTCGCCGTAGCGCATAATTCCCGCCGACAGCAGTAACGTGATTCCCGAACCGGTCAGGACCGTCGCGATGTCGAAGCCGGCCGGGTTTCCGAAGTCAGGCATGCGTACTTCGAACACCCAGAACGGGCAAAGACCCACCGGCCGTCGCCGGACTCAGAGTTCCTTGACGACTTCGGCGGGGTTGCCCTGCACGACCACCTCGTCGGGTACGTCGCGGGTGACGACGGCGCCCGAGGCGACCACGCTGTCGTCGCCGATGGTCACGCCGGGGTTGACGACGGCCCGCCCCCCGAACCACACCCGGTCGCCGACGGTGACCGGCTTGCCGTACTCCTCGCCGGCGACTCGTTCCGCCGCGTCGAGGGGGTGCGTCGCCGTGTAGACGTGGACGCCGGGGGCGAGCATGCAGTCGTCGCCGAACTCGACGGGACAGACGTCGAGAATCACGCAGTCGAAGTTGGCGAAGAAGCAGTCGCCGACGCGGACGTTGTAGCCGTAGTCGCACTTGAACGTCGGTTCGACGAGCGGGTCCTCGCCGACGGAGCCGAACAGGTCCCGTAGGAGGGACTCCCGCCGGTCGTCCTCGTCGGCGCCCGTCGCGTTGTACGTCTCGGTCAGCCGACGCGCCGCGCGGCGCTCTTCGACCAGCGTCGGGTCCGACGGGTCGTACAACTCCCCCGCCAGCATCTTCTCTTTCTCCGTCTCGCCGTCTCGCTCCGGGGACATCGTTCGCCTCTCGTCGCCGCCCGACTTCGTTCTTGCGCGCCGCCGCGGACCCCCGGCGCTTTTGCCCTCGCTTGCCTCACCCCCGGTATGAACGAGACGCGCCGCGCCCTCCTCGACGCCCTCGCCGGGGGACCGACGGCCGGTCCCGAACTCGCCGAGCGACTCGGCGTCTCCCGCGCCGCCGTCTGGAAGCAGGTCGAGGCCCTCCGCGAGGAGGGGTTCGGAGTCGAGAGCGGCGACGACGGCTATCGGGTCACCGGCGTGCCCGAGTACGGCGCGGCGGCCCTCGCGTTCGGCCTCGACGCCCCCTACGAGGTGGAGTTCCACGAGCGACTCGGTAGCACGAACGACCGCGGGCGGGAACTCGCCGCTGCGGGCGCCTCGGACGTCGCCGTCGTCGCCGACGAACAGACCGGAAGCAGGGGTCGACTCCGCCGCGAGTGGACCGCTCCGGCCGGCGGCCTCTGGGTGAGTCTCGTCCTCCGACCGGAGATTCCGCCGGCGCACGCCCCCCTCTACACGCTCGCGGCGGCCGTCGCCGTGACGCGGGCGGCGCGCGAGGCCGGCGTGGACGCGTCGATAAAGTGGCCGAACGACGTCCTCGTGAGTGAAACGAGCGAGAACACATCGGAGTCGTCCGACGGAGTGCCCGTGAGCGAGGGCACGTCAGTTAACGCTGACCTCGCGGACAGCGACTCCGACTCGGCCCGCGGCGGCCGCAAACTCGCCGGCGTCCTCACCGAGATGGAGGGCGAGGCCGACCGGGTGTCGTGGGTCGTTGTCGGCATCGGCGCGAACGTCAACGTCGACATTGAGGACTTACCGCCAGGGGCGACGAGCGTCCGCGAGGAAGTCGGCGACGCCGACCTGCGGGCGTTCTGTCAGCGCGTGCTGGAGGCGTTCGCCGAGTTGACCGCCGACCCCGACTCGATTCTTCCGGCGTGGCGCGAACACGCCGCGACGCTCGGTCGGTACGTGCGCGTCGAGACGCCTGGCGGCGTCGTCGAGGGCGAGGCCGTCGACGTGCGCACGCCGGGAGCGCTCGTCGTGCGGACCGACGAGGGCGAACGCATCGTCCACGCGGGCGACTGCGAGCATCTCAGACCCGCCCGGTCGGAGGACCGGTAGTCGTAGTCAGCAGTCAGTCGGCTTCGACGCCCGTCTCGGCGTCCCCGTCGGCGTCGGACTCGGTCCCGGCGTCCGATTCGGCCCCGAGAGCCTCCTCGGTCTCCGAGACGTCGCCGACCCGCACGGTGAGCACCGGCACCTCCGAGGCGCGAACCACCTTCTCCGCGACGCTGCCGAGGAGCAGGCGGTCGATGCCGCCGCGACCGTGCGTCCCCATCACGATGAGGTCGCAGCCTTCCTGCTCGGCGAACGTGACTATCTCGCGGCTGGGCGTTCCCTCGGCGATCGTCGTCTCGACGGGGACGTCCGCCTCCGCCGCGGCGGCGCGGACCGCTTCCATCGCCGCTTCGCCGTCCGAGCGCAGCATCTCGTCCAGTCCCTCCCACGAGGACTCCATCGGGAGGCCGGCGAAGCTCCCGCTGTTGATGACGTACAGGGCGTGGACGGTCGCGCCGTGGACGGCCGCGAGTCCGACGGCGTGTTCGAGAACGCGCGCGGACCCGGCCGAACCGTCGGTCGGGACGAGGATGCGCTGGTACATCATGGTAACTCACCCCACGATAGTCGGCTCGGACGCTTAATTCTATCTCCAAAGACCGTTACGAACCGAAACCTCTCCGAGCGGCGACGAGCGAGCCGTTCAGAGCAGGACGTCGCTCACGTCCGCCTGCCCGGCGCGCCGGACGACGGCGCGGACGGGGTCCTTCGCGCCGGCGAGGTTGTCGGAGTCGCCGTCGAGGACGAGCAGTTTCGCCTCCCGCCCCGCCTCGACGACGCCGTAGTTCTTCCCCGCCAACTCGGCGCCGTTGACCGTCGCCATCCGCAGCACCTCGGCAGCGGACACGTCCGCGAGTTTGTCGAGAAACTCCATCTCGCGGAACATGGAGGGCGAGTTGAGCATCACGTTGTCCGTGCCGAGGGCGACGGTGGTCCGGTCGACCAACTCGCGCGCCGGCGCGACGCCGACGTTCGTGACGAGGTTCGACCGCGGGCAGAGCACTATCGGCACCTCGCTGTCCGCGATGCGCTCTAAGTGCGACTGCTCGGGGTGAACCATGTGGACCGCGAAGTCGGGGTCGAGGTCCAAGGCGGGGTCGATATCGAGCGAGTCGCGCTCGCCGGCGTGGATGCCGAACAGCTTCCCCGCCTCGCGCGTCGCCTCGCGGAGGTCGGCGAACTCGGCGTCGCGGGCGCCCGAGGCGCCGAACCCGTCCGACGCGCGCATCGCGTCGGCCGTCTCGCGCCCGAGGACGACCGGGTCGATGTCGAGTCCGTCCGCGGCCGCGCGGATGGCTTCGACGCCCTCGACGCCGCCCTCGCGGAACTCGATGCAGGTCGCCGTCCCCGTCGCCGCCATCATGCGCAGCGACCGCCGCATCGCCTCGACCTTCTCCTCGCGACTCGCCGCGCGGAGCAGTCGGTGCTTCAGGCCGTCCGGCGGCGCGACCAACTCGTCCAAGGACAGCCCCGACCCCGCCTCCTTGGCGATGGAGTCGCCGATGTGGGTGTGGGCGTTGACGAACGCCGGCAGGACGATGTTCTCGGAATCGGTGCTCGCCTCTTCGACGGCCGAAATCTCGCCGTCTTCGACGACGACGCGCCCTTCGACCGGGTCGAAGTCGCGCCCGCGGAGGATGGTTCCCTCGACGATCATGGTCGACACTCGCCTCGGATACGGCTTGAAACTCCCGACCCGTTTGGACGACGACTCACCCCGCGAACTCGTCGAGCGTCGCGTTGACGCCGTGGCGGACGTCCGAGACGAGGGCGCCGTCGATGTCGAGACCCATCTCCTCGACGGCGGCGCGGCCGACGGCCGCCGTCTCCCCGGCGGGCGCGTAGACGCCGAAGCGCCACTGCTGGCTCTGGGCGGTCCGGAGGGCGGACACGAGCGGCGACTGCTTGCCGAGCCGTCGTATCTCGCCGCTGACCATCACGCGCGTGGTCGACTCGGTCATCGACGGCCGCGGGGGGACGTCGACGATGACCGACTCGGGGTCGACGTCGACGCGGTCCGCGATGGCCGCCTCGAAGTCGCGGTAGACGGTATGGTCGGCGTCGATGACGTCGTCCGGGACGGCGTCCATCTCCGCCCAGACCGCCCGCTTGTACAGGTCGCGGCTGCCGAGGCGCTCGGCAAACGCGCTCGTCTCGGGCGTCATCCGGAGGGCGGCGACGAGGTCGTGGTCGTCCATCCGGCGGAGTCGGTCGGCCGTGAGGTCGGGTTGCCGCAGGAGTCGTTCGCTCGCCCGCCTGAGCATCGCCTTCGAGATTCGGGCGACGTGGTGCTGGTAGACGGTCGGGTTCATCAGCGCGCGGGCGAGCAGCAGGGACTCCGCGGTCTGGACGTTCCCCTCGTCGAGGACGAGTTCGCCGTCGACGAAGGTGAGTTCCCGAATCAGCCGCTCGTGGTCGATAGTGCCGTAGGGGACGCCGGTGTGGTGGGCGTCGCGCACGAGATAGTCCATCCGGTCGACGTCCAACTCCCCCGACACCAGTTGGCCGTACTTCCCCTCGCCGGCGACGAGGTCGGCTATCGTCGCCGGCTCCAAGTCGTGGTCGCGGAGGACGCGCCCCACCGCGCCCTCGGCGATGAGTTCGTGCACGTCGTCGTGGTACTTGCCCGTGTGGCGGTAGGTGACGCTCTCGACGTTGTGGCTGTACGGGCCGTGTCCCACGTCGTGGAGGAGGGAGGCGGCGCGGATTCGCTCGGCCTGCACGCCCCCGATGCCGAGGTGGTCGAGGGCGCGGGAGGCCAGGTGGTAGACGCCCAGCGAGTGCTCGAAGCGCGTGTGGTTCGCCGACGGGTAGACGAGTTGGACCGTCCCCAACTGCTTGATGTGTCGGAGCCGTTGCACCTCCTCGGTGTCGAGGAGGGCCTCGGCGACGCCCTCGACCTCGATGTGGTCGTGGACGCTGTCCTTGATGGTCGTCATACCGAGCGTTGTGTCGTCTTCGGATAAAAACCGTCGGGCGGGGGGTCGAACCGGCCGTCTCGCGACGTCGCCGAGCGCTCCCGCCCCGACTCAGGCGGCCGGGCCGGGACGTCGCGTGCTGCCCGCGTCGGCCAGCGTTCCGCCCAACGCGCCGCCGAGGGCACCGGGGACGACGGTCACGACGACGAACAGCAGCGTCGCGAGACCGGCCGTGAGACCGAACGCGGTGGTGGCGTCGCCCAGGGCTAGCAGCACTCCCCCGAGCAGGAGGCTCCCCGCGGCGGCCGCCGCGACGCCGTAGGCGGCGTCGCGTCCCATCGTTCCGGCGTTGACGTAGCCGGCGACGCCGCCGGCCAGAAGCCCCGAAAGCCCGGCGCCGAGCATCGGGAGGTCGGCCTCGGCGTAGGGAAGTCCCGGTCCGCCCAACAGTCCCACGGCGACGCCGACAAACAGCCCCGAGAGCAGCGCTCTGTCGTTCATGGTCCCTCCGTACGCTGCGTCAGTACGTAAACGAGTTCGCGGCGTCCCGTGACTGTCCGATTCTCAGTCGGGTGCGCGGGCGCGCCGGAGCGCCGGGGGTCGACTCGCCGGTCGCCGTCCCGACGTTCGGACCCGGCGCCGGTCACGCCGATTCGCTCCGAACCCCTTCGAGCGTCCGCGACGCCGTCTCCTCGGCGACGACCGACGCGAGGTGACGCTCGTACGCCGGGCGCGAGACGAGGCCGGTCGCTCCATCTTCGAGTCGGTAGTCACCGGCGACGACGACGTCCGACCCGTTCCGCGAGTCGAAGCGAATCGGGTCGCCCGCGAGGGCCGCCGTCACGTGGTCTTCGTGCCCGTTCGCGTCGAAGGCGGTGCGCCACGTCACCGTCGCCGAGGGCGTCACCGGATTCCAGCGCGCGTCCCACGAGTCGACGGCGACGACGAGGACGGGCGACCCGTCGTCAGGAACCTCGGAGGCGACCGTCACGTCGAACCCGCGCTCGGCGAACGACTCGCGGAGGCTCCGTTCGAGGCGGGGTCGGACCGAGTCGGGCGCGCGAACGACCACCGTCGCGTCGGCGACGACCGGGCCGGACCCGTTCGTCGTCGCCGACGCCGTCGTCGTCGAACCGGTCGCCGAGGTGTTGAACTCCGCGGCGGAGACGTCGGCGAGTGCGAGAACGCCGTACGTCGGCGCGGCGAGAGCAAGGAGGACGATGAGTGCGGCCGCGACGACGCGGACGCGGTCGCTCGAAGAACGGTCTGACATCATCTTCCTTTGGTCCCGCGGTCGGAAAGCCCTTGCCGGGACCGCTCCGTGAGCGAATGGTTGAAACCGCCCGTGGGCCTCTACGGGGACATGGTCACGTTTCTCGCCGGGGGGACGGGCACCCCGAAACTGCTCGACGGCGCGAGCGAGGTGTTCGACCCTGCGGAGACGACGGTGGTCGCCAACACCGGCGACGATATCGAACTCGGGGGGCACCTCGTCTGCCCGGACGTCGACACCGTCCTGTTCCACGGCGGCGGCGTCCTCGACACCGAGCGCTGGTGGGGCATCGAGGGCGACACGACGGCGACGGACGACGAACTCCACCGCCTCGCCGAGGCCGCCGGCCTCGACGGCGGTCCCCGCTATCTCGCCGACGAGGGGCAGGTCTCCGGGAGAGACATCGCCCGGTGGCGCCGCTTTTCAGGCGTGGCCGAGTTCATGGAAATCGGCGACAGGGACCGCGCCGTCCACCTCACTCGCACCTCCCTCCTCGACGAGGGGCACACACTCACCGAGGTGACGCGGACGCTCGCCGACGCGTTCGGTCTCGAACGCGAACTGCTCCCGATGTCGGACGACCCCGTCGCCACTATCGTCCACACCGACGAGGGGACGATGCACTTTCAGGCGTACTGGGTCCACCGCCGCGCCGAACCCGCCGTCGAGGAAGTCGAGTTCCGCGGGGCGGGCGAGGCCGACCCCACCGACGCCGTCCTCGACGCCCTCGCGAACCCTGTCGTCGTCGGCCCGTCGAACCCCGTCACCAGCCTCGGGCCGATGCTGGCAATGGACGCTTTCCGCGACGCCCTCGAATCGACGCCCGTCGTCGCCGTCTCGCCGTTCGTCGAGGACCGCGTGTTCTCCGGGCCGGCGGCGAAACTGATGGAGGGCGTCGGTCTCGATCCCTCCACCCGCGGCGTCGCCGACGCCTACCCGTTCGCCGACGCGTTCGTCCTGGACTCGGCGGACGGCACGGAGTTGAACCGGCCCGTCGTCAGAACCGATACGGAGATGGACGGCCCAGAGGACGCCGCGCGCGTCGCTCGCGCCGTCGAATCCGCGCTGGCGGAGGTCGGAGCGGAGGTGCCCCGATGACTCCGGACGTGAACTTCGACTTCGACCCCCGCCTCGCCCTCGCCAGCCTCAGCGGCGAGAGCGACGCCGCGTGGGCGCGGGCGGCCGCCCCCCACGCCGGGATGGCTGTTCTCGGCGGCGTCAGTCTGGACGGGGAGAGCAGAGACGCGGCGCGGGAACTCGTCGCGCGCGACCGAAACGAGTTCCTGCCCGCGGACCCCCTCGCGTTCGTCGCCGGCGAACTCGACGCCCTCGCCGACGTCGACGTCGAGGCCGCGGTCAACGTCCGGAGCGCGACGGTCGACCCGGTGCGCGAGGCCGCCCGAGTCTGCGCCGACCGCGGCGCCGTCCTCGAAGTGAACGCCCACTGTCGACAGGACGAACTCCGCGCCGTCGGGTGCGGCGAGACGCTCCTCCGTGACACGGACAGACTGTGCGAGTACGTCGCCGCCGCGGCCGACGAGGGGGCGACGGTGAGCGCGAAAGTCCGCGCCGAAGTCGACGGCGTGGACCTCGCGGAGACGGCGGAGCGAATCGCGGACGCGGGTGCTTCGCTGATACACGTCGACGCGATGGACTCCGAGGACGTCGTCGCGGAGGTGGCCGAGGCGCCCCTGTTCGTCGTCGCCAACAACGGCGTGCGAGGCGAGGCGAGCGTCCGCGAGTACCTCGGCCACGGCGCGGACGCGGTGAGCGTCGGCCGGCCGAGCACCGACCCGCGCGTCCTCCGTCGCGTCCGGCGGGCGGTCGACGACTGGTTCGACGGGGAACGAACGAGTGAGTCGGGGGCGGCGACGACGCCCGACCCATCGGAGGGCCGGCCGTGAGCGGAGTTGCAGAACGGCAGCATCCCCGAACGTCCGCCGAGAACGCCCAACTCGCGCTCCTGCTCGAACTCGCCGGGACGCCGAAACCCGGCAACGTCGACCGCGCGCGCGACCTCTCTGACCTCCGCTTCGAGCACTTCCTCGCGGGCGCCGTCGGGTCGGCCGAGGGCCTCCGCCGGGCCGAGTCCGGCGCGCCCGTCGGCGTCGCCTTCGAACGCGCCGTCCGCGGGATGCGCCACCAGGAAGGAGGCAACACGCAGTTCGGCTGTCTGCTCCTGCTCGTCCCCCTCGTGCGCGCGGCGGCCGCGGGCGACCTCTCGCCCGCCGGCGTCACCGAAATCGTCGAGTCGACCACCGTCGCCGACGCCGCGGACTTCTACCGGGCGTTCGAGCACGTCGACGTCGCCGTCGACGACCCGCCGGAGTCGATGTCCGACCTCGACGTCCGCCGCGGGAGCGACGCGGTGCCGGCGCTCAGAGCGCGTGGGATGACGCTGTCCGACGTGATGGCCGCGAGCGAGGGCGACGGCAACGCCGCCGAGTGGAGGGACGGCTTCGCCGCCACGTTCGAGACGGCGGAGACCATCCGCGCGGACGACGGCCCCGTCCCGGACCGAATCGCCCGGGCGTTCGTGGACCGCCTCGCCGACGGGGAGGACAGCCTCGTGCGGACGAACCACGGTCCCGAGACGGCCGCGGAGGTGCGCCGCCGGGCGGCCGAGGCCCGCGGCGACAGGGCGGAGGTGACCGAACTGGCCGAGGCGCTCGTCGCGGAGGGTATCAACCCGGGAACGACCGCCGACCTCGTCTGCGCGGCGGCGTTCGTCGCCCTCGAACGGGGGGTGTCCGTGTGAGCGACTCGGAACCCGAGGCCGACGGGTGGCCCGTCGCCCTCCGCGGCGTCACCGAGTCGGTGGTGACGACGCTCGGTCCGAACGACCGCTGGAACGTCGCCGCCCTCGGTCTGCGCGCGCCGGACGAACCGGGGGAACCGGTGACCGCGACGACGTGGGGGAACACGCGCACGCGGCGAAACTTCCACCGGCGCGGGGGCGGCGTCGTCCAGTTCGTCTCGGACCCCCGCGAGTTCGTCTCCGCGGCGATGACCGTCCGCGAGGAGGACGCCCCGGTCCTCGACGCCGCGCACGCGTGGGTCGAAGTGGAGGTCCGCCGCGTCGACGGCGGCGAACGCGGCGGCACGCGCTGGGAGGAGTGGGAGCTTCGACCCGCCGACGCGCGCGTCGTCTCCGAGACGGTGCCCACCATCAACCGCGGGTTCGCCGCCGTGATAGACGCCACCGTCGCGGCGTCGCGCCTCGACGTGCCCGCCTACGACACCGACGAACTGCTCTCCAGACTCGACTACTTCGCGGACACCGTCGAGCGGTGCGGCGGCGCGGCGGAGAAAGAGGCGTTCGAGACGATAGACGAGGTGTCGGGGTGGCGGGAGCGCCGGCGCGACTGACCCCGCCCGACCCTCCGATGACCCCTGCCACGCCCTCTCGCGCTGGCGGGCGCGGAACGAATCGTTTTAGTGCGCTCTGTGGGTATCGTCGGGCATGGCTATCAAACCCAAATACGTCAAACAGCTCGGAAAGGTGCTGCTGGAGAAGTATCCGCAGGCGTTCAACGCCGACTTCGAGACGAACAAGGAGAGCGTCAACAAACTCACGAACGTCGAGTCGAAGGGCGTGCGAAACCGCATCGCCGGGTACATCACGCGAAAGAAGGGCGGCGCGGCCAAGACGGCGTAGACGGGGGCGCTTTCTCGACGCGACATCGGTCGACCGGAGAGCGGCGCGCTCCGGAGCTACTCGATTTCGAGGCTGCCGCCGCTCCCGCCGTCGCCGCCGTCCTCGTCCCACTCCAACTCGAACTCCACGCTCAGTTCGCCGGGTTTCCCCGTCGGTCCCTCGCGTTCGGCCTTCACCTCGAAGGTCAGTCGGGGCGGCGGGTCCATCGTCACCGACTGGTCGCCGGCGCGCAGGCTCAGCGACTTCCCGCTTTCGAGGTTATCGGCCACTTTCCGCAGATACGACGCGATTTCGTCTCTGTCCTGCGTGCTCTCGGATTTGAACAGCGTCTCTTCGGGCATACGCCGTCACCTACGGGGCGAGCGCGAATAAGGGCACCTGGTGGCCGACGTCCGGGTGACGACTCCACCAGCAGGTCGGTCGTCGTCGCCGTCCTCGCACACGGTCTCCGGGCGCTGCTCACGGCGTGAACGCGCTCGTCGACCGCGAACGGTTCGCGGGAGACGGCGCCCCCGACTCAGAATCGGTCGGTGCGCCCGGCGGCGGTCCACCCGTCGCGCGGCGCGCCCGTCGGAACGCGCGCGGCCCGACGGCCGACGCCGTCCAACCGGCCGGCGAACGACCAGCGCTGGCCGTCCCACGAGTCGTCCTCGCCCTCCGACGCCGCGGCGGCCGCGGCGGCCGCCCGCCTGTCGCGGAGGTGCGCGGCGACGGCGGCGGCGATGGCCGCCGCCTCGTCGTCGTCGGCCGTCTCCGGAATCGTGAGTTCGGACTTCTCGACGGTCATATCGGGATGTTCCCGTGTTTCTTGTCGGGCAGGGACTTCCGCTTCGAGCGCAGCATCTCCAAGTCCTCGACGAGGCGCGCCCGCGTCTCCGTCGGTTCGAGCACGTCGTCGAGGAATCCCCTGTCCGCCGCCGTGTAGGGGTTGGCGAACTCCTCGCGGTACTCCTCGATGAGTTCGTCCCGGCGGGCGTCGGGGTCCTCCGCGGCGTCGAGTTCGTCGCTGTAGAGGATGTTCACCGCGCCCTGCGGTCCCATCACGGCGATTTCGGCCGTCGGCCACGCGTAGTTGACGTCTGCGCCGAGGTGCTTCGACGCCATCACGTCGTAGGCGCCGCCGTAGGCCTTCCGCGTGATGACGGTCATCAGCGGCACCGTCGCCTCCGAGTAGGCGTAGAGTAGTTTCGCGCCGTGGCGGATGATGCCGCCGTGCTCTTGGTCCGTGCCGGGCAGGAACCCGGGCACGTCGACGAACGTCACGATGGGGATGTTGAACGAGTCACAGAAGCGCACGAAGCGCGCCGCCTTCTCGGAGGCTTCGATGTCCAGCGTTCCGGCGTTCACGCGCGGTTGGTTGGCGACGACGCCGACGGAGTGGCCGTCGAGGCGGGCGAAGCCGACGACGATGTTCTTAGCGAACTCCTCGTGGACGCCGAAGAACGAGCCCTCGTCGAGGACACCGTCGATGACGTCGTGGGCGTCGTAGGGCTTTCGGGGTTGGTCGGGGACGACGGAGTTGAGCGACTCGTCGGCGCGTTCGGGGTCGTCCCACGGTTCGACGCGCGGGGGGTCCTCCACGTTGTTCGGCGGGAGGTACGACAGCAGGAGTCGAATCTGGTCCAATGCCTGCTCCTCGGAGTCGCAGGCGAAGTGCGCCACGCCCGACTCTGAGGCGTGCGTCATCGCGCCGCCGAGTTCCTCGAAGGTCACCTCCTCACCGGTGACCGTCTTGATGACGTCCGGGCCGGTGATGAACATGTGGCTGGTGTCTTTCACCATGAAGGTGAAGTCGGTGATGGCGGGCGAGTAGACGGCGCCGCCGGCGCACGGTCCCATGATGGCCGAAATCTGCGGGACCACGCCGGAGGCTTCGGTGTTCCGTCTGAATATCTCGCCGAACCCGCCGAGCGACTGGACGCCCTCCTGGATGCGGGCGCCGGCGGAGTCGTTGAGGCCGATGACGGGCGCGCCGACGTCGACGGCCTTGTCCATCACCTTCGACACCTTCTCGGCGAACACCTCGCCGAGAGACCCGCCGAAGACGGTGAAGTCGTGGGCGAAGACGAACGTCTTGCGCCCGTCGACTTCGCCGTAGCCCGTGACGACGCCGTCGCCGGGCAGTTGCTTTTCCTCCATTCCGAACTTGTGGTTGCGGTGCGTTCGGAACTGGTCGAACTCGTTGAACGTCCCGTCGTCGAGGAAGTAGTCGATCCGCTCTCGGGCGGTCATCTTCCCCTTGTCGTGCTGGGACTCGATGCGGTCTTCGCCGCCGCCTTTTCGCGCGCGCTCGCGCTTTTCGCGGAGTTCGTCGATACGGTCGTCCATCGTCACGCCGGACCACCTGCACTCATTATCACGAACGTCCAGACGGGACGCAAAAGGGTTTCCGCAATACGGCAATCGAGGGTTCGACGTCCGTCGTGATTTTTATCCGTCACTACGCCCCGAATCGCCGTCGAATCCGGTCGCGGACGGAGATGCAGCCGCCCCCTCAGAGTTGCACGATACCATTGCACGGGAGAAGTGGTACTAGCGACCGGAAGAGCGAACCGTCGAGACGGCGGGAGCGACCGCGACTTCGACGTCCGGGCGGCGCGACGCGCGCGGTCCGCCGACTCGGTTTCTCCCGACCGGGAGGGACGACCGCCGTCACCCTTAGGCGCCACCGGTCGGTATCGGCGACCGTGTCCCACCGCTACACCGGCGACGACGACGACGAGGAGTCGGAAGCGTTCGACCAGGACGCGTCCCGCCGCTCGGACGACCGTCGCTCGGGCGAGGACGTCGACAGCGACACGACCGTCACCAGCCGCGAGGCGTCGGGCGCCGGCACGGACGCCGCCAGCAGTCCGGACCCCGCCGACGGTTCGACGGCCGACGAGGCGGCCGCCGAGAAGACGGACGCCGACGAATCCGGGGCGCACGAACTCCCCCCCATTCTCGACGTGCGGGACGCGCTGGACCGCATCGAACGCGAGTCCGACGCCGACGTCTCCGACCAACTGGACCGCGTCCGCTCGCTCCTCGACGAGTACGAGGGCCGCGAGGCCGACGCCAGCACCTCGCAGGCGTCGCTGGTCGACGACGTCGACGGCGTCGTCGTCTCGATGCGCGAACGGCTCTCCGGCGACGCCGACAGGCTGGCGGAGGGCATCGAGAACCGCCTCCAGATCTACCGCGACTCGCGGAGCGACGCCTCCGAGACCCTCTACGCTTCCGGGGCCGGTCTCTCCGACAACGGCGGCGACGTCGAGTCGGCGAAGGCCGTCCGCGGCGAGGCGGTGACGCTCGAAGCGACGCTCGTCAACCAGGGCGAACCCCGCGACGGCGCGGTCCGCCTCACCTTCTACGACGAATCGAACGCCCCCGTCCTCCGGGTCGAGCGCCGCGAGACCGACCTCCGACCCGACGACAACCGACAGGTGAGCCAGCGGGTGTTCGTTCCCGAGGAGGCCGAGTACTTCGACGTCACTGCGCTGGACGCGGCGGAAACGGCGGCGAGCGCGTCCACAAACGCCTGAACCGCTCGATTCTTCGGTCTCTGATTTCGGTTTCCCGTTCTCCGCTTTTCGTCCTCTTACCCGTTCTCACACCGCCACCAGCGCCGCGCCCGCCACGACCAGCACCGCCCCGGCGACGATGCCGCGGGTGACGCGTTCGAGGTCCGAGAGCAGGAAGTACGAGAACACGGTCGTGAACAGCGGCGCGGTGGCGATGAGGGGGTCGACGACGGCGACGCGACCCTCCGGCAGCGCCAGCGCGGTGAACATCGCCAACAGCGCGACGGCGGTCATCGTCCCGCTGACGGCGAAGACGCCGTAGGTTCGCCGCGGCGCCTCCAGCACGTCGCGGCGGCCGGCGACGAGGACGTAGCCGCCGAGGGCGACGAGCGCCGCGAACTCGTTGAGCGCGACGGCTTCGAGCGCCGTGGTGTCCCCCAGTCCGAGACCGAACCGGCGGAGGACGTTGCCGATGGCGAACGTGACGGCGGCGGCGAGCGGCATCAGCAGGTCCCGGGTGTCCCACCCGGAGATGTCGCCGCCCTTCGCCAAGGAGAGCACCGCAAGGCCGACGACGAGGACGAGGACGCCCGCGGCCGTGGCGAGCGAGACCGGTTCGTCCAAGAACCCGACGGCGAGGGCGGTGGCGAACAGCGGTCGGGCGCTGACGACGGCGCTGGAGACGCTGGCGCCGACGCGGTCGTTGCCGGCGAAGATGGCCAACCGACCGAGGGCGGTGCCGAAGACGCCGGCGGCGACGAACACCGCGGCGGTTTCGAGCGGAAGGCCGACGAACGGCACGGTTCCGCGCGCGAGGAGGGCCAGCGAGTACAGGAGGGTGTCGACGACCACCACGACGAGCGACGCCTGCAGGGGCCGGCCGCCGCCCGAGAGCGCGCGCTTCTCGATGACGGGGGTGAACCCCCACAGCACCGCGGGGCCGAGCGAGAGGAGGAGGACGAGCGGCGAGACGGAGACGTTCACGTGCGTCGGTCCGGCGGCGGCGGGGAAAACGTGCTGATAGCGGAAGCGAAGGCTGGAAAAAGCGGTTCAGACGAGCGAGCGCTCGCCGCGCAGGCCCGCGAAGGCGGCGCCGGCGACGGCGACGGCGGCGGCGACGGTGGGCCAGAACCCGATTTCGGCGTCGACGTTGAACGTCGTCAGGAGGGTGAACACGAGGAACGTCGGGAGCAGGACGCCGACGGCGAACAGCCACGGCGTCGCGACGGCGCGGCCGACGGGGCCGGCGCCCTTCCGGAACTCGACGAGCGCGTCCCGACCCATCACCCAGCCGACGAAGACGAGACAGACCGCCAGCCCGATGGTGAGCAGGATGTCGACGAGGGTGCCCGCGACGAACCCGAACACGCCGGCGTTCAGCGCGCAGACGGAGCCGGTGACGGCGACGAGGCCGCCGACAGTCGCCGCGGCGCGGCGGCGCGGGAGGTCGTACTCGTCGACGAGGAAGGAGACGGAGATTTCGAGGATGCTGATGGCCGAGGAGAGCGCCGCGAGGGCGACGACGGCGAAGAACGCCGTCGCCACGAGCGCACCGGCGGGAAGCTGCGCGAACGCGCCCGCGAGGCCGACGAACAGCGCGCCCGCGCCGGTACCCGTCTCGCCGGGTTCGATGCCGAGCGAGAACAGGAGCGGGAAGACGACCAGACCCGCGAGGACGCCGACGACGGTGTTGAGGACGGCGACGCTCGCGCCGTCGAACGGCAGCGAGCGGTCCTCGTCGAGGTAGGAGGCGTACGTTATCATCGTGCCGACGCCGAGCGAGAGGGTGAACAGCGCCTGCCCCGCCGCGGGGCCGAGCAGGCCGAAGAAGTTCTCCCGGATGACGCTCGTGTCGAACCGGAGGTAGAACGCGTACGCCTCGGCGGCGCCGGCCTGCGTGGAGGCCCACGCCGCGAGGCCGACGAGCAGGGCGAAGATGGCGGGCATCATCCACTTCGTGGCGACTTCGATGCCCCGCCGGATGCCGGCGACGACGACGAACGCCGTCAGCGCGAGGAAGACGAGGTGGAACGCGACGGCGTCGAGTCCGACGGACGCCGCGCCGAACGACGCGCCGGGGTCCGCGAAGTAGGGGGCGCTCCCGGCGACGACGCCGAGGAGGCTCTCGCCGAGGTACCGCAGTATCCAGCCGCCGACGACGCTGTAAAAGGAGATGAGCACCAGCGAGCTGAAGACGAGAAAGCCGCCCGCGAGGCCCCAGCGGTCCGACCCCGAGAGCTGTTGCAGGGCGCCGACGGGGTTGCGCTTGGCGCGCCGCCCGACGACGAACATCGCGAGGAGGCCGGGGACGCCCACCAGAAGGACGATACCGAGGTACATCGCCAGGAAGGCGCTTCCGCCGTTCTCGGCCGTCACCCACGGGAACCGCCAGATGTTCCCGAGGCCCACCGCGCTCCCGACGGCGGCGAGGATGAATCCGACGCGCGTCGCCCACGTCTCTCGTGCCATTGACTCGCAATCCCCCGCTCGGGCTAAAAGCGCTTACGGACCGAGGATTCGTCAACCGGCAAATGTAACGGATAAACTGCGGTCAGAATGCGATATTCGTCGAGAATCGAGACGGAAATCGGTCGTTCGGTGACGATTCCTCGACGGCGGGGTGAGCCGAGTCGGCGCCCGCGGAGTCGACGTCGGCCCGCGCGGCGTCAGAGCGGCGGGACGATGGCCGGGTCGGGGCCGCCGAACAGCGTGATGAGGCCGAGCACCAGCGTGAGGACGACGCCGAGGAGGACGACGGTGCGGACCAGCCACAGCCACAGCGAGCCGATTCCGCCGCCGAAGCCGGTGCCGCGGAGGAGTTCGTCGACGGCCGGGCGGCCGAACACCCAGCCGACGAAGACGAGGATGCCGAGCACCGAGAGGGGGAGCAGCAGCGAGTAGGCGAGGTTGTCGAACCACGTCAGCCACGCCGTGTCCCACGCCGAGGGGAGGCCGAGGACGAAGATGGCGGCGCCGAGGCCGGCGGCCACCTGCGGACGGGAGACGGCGTAGTTGTCGACGGCGTAGGAGACGACGACTTCGAGCAGGCTGATGGCCGACGACAGGGCGGCCACGAGCACGACGAGGAAGAAGACGAAGCCGACGACGCGGCCAAACGGGATGGTCGCGAACGCGCCGGCGACGCTGACGAACAGGGCGCCGGCCCCGCCGGCGCCGGGTTCGGCCCCCTGCGCGAACAGGAGGGGGATGACGACCAGACCCGCGAGGATGCCGATGAGACTGTTGAAGACGACGATGGTGACGCTGTCGCCGAACAGGCTCTCGTCGCCGTCGATGTAGGAGGCGTAGGTTATCATCGCGCCCATTCCGAGCGACAGCGAGAAGAACGCCTGCGAGACGGCGAACGGGATGATTTCGGCGAGGGGGCCGCTGAAGGCGACGAACGGGAAGACGTTCGTGAAGACCACCGACAGGCGGAGTTGGCTCAGGTCGGGCGAGAGGAAGTAGGCGTAGCCGGGACCGGACCCGGGGAGCGTGAACGCCCAGACGGCGAGGGCGACGAGGATGACGAGGATGCTCGGCACCATCAGCTTCGTCGCCTTCTCGATGCCGTCCTCGATGCCGAAGGCGACGATGCCGACGACCAGGGCCATGAAGACGGCGTGCAGGGCGACGGCCGGGAGGCCGGCGGAGACGGCGCCGAAGTACGCGCCGGCGTCGCCGAAGTACGCACCGGTGAGGCTACCGCCGACGTAACGGAGCACCCACCCGCCGACGACGCTGTAGTACGAGAGGATCCAAAAGCCCGTCAGCAGACCGATGATGCCGACGACGCGCCACTGGCGGTAGCCGAGTCGCTCGAACGCGCCGATGGTGTTGAGGTTGCTCTTCCGGCCGATGACGAACTCCGAGAGCATCGCCGGAAGCCCGATACCGAACGCCGCCACGAGGTAGACGACGAGGAACGTCGCGCCGCCGAACTGCGCCGTTTTGAACGGGAACTGCCAGATGTTCCCGAGGCCGACGGCGCTTCCGACGGCGGCGAGGATGAACCCCGCCCTCGTCGCCCACGTCTCTCGTTCGCTCATGTCTGTCTCTCCGTACCAGACGAAAACGTGATAAACAACACGATGTGCGTCCGAAATCGGCCGAGAAATCGACGGGTTCGTTCGCAGCCGCCCCCTGAAGAAACGTTCGTCAGTTTCTGTCGCTCCGCGGTGATGTGCGTGACCGTGTGTACCGCGTTACGAAGGCGCGGGAACCGCGACGCCGTTCGCGCCGGGCGCGCACGTAGGCTTATGTCGGCGGCGTATCAGTAGTAGCGTATGGCAGACGACTCCGAGACGACCACCGACGCGACGCGTTCCCTGTCGACGCTCGGCCGCGTGCTGTTCGGCCTCGGTCTGGCGCTGCAGGCCTCCGAGGACTTCCGAGACATGGAGGGGAACATAGAGTACGCCGAGTCCGCGGGCGTGCCGATGCCCGAACTGGCCGCACCGTTCGCCTCCGGGATGATGTTCACGAGCGGACTGCTCCTCGCCGCCTGGCGGCTTCCCCGCCTCGCCACCGGGGCCGTCGTCACCTTCCTCGCGGTGGTGACGACGACGATGCACGACTTCTGGAACGAGGAGGGCGACGCCAGCGGCGAGCGTCTCGCCTTCTTCGGCAATCTGGCGATGTTCGGCGCGGCGCTGGTGTACCTCCGCGAGGCGTACCGCTGAGGCGGCGAACGCGGACACGGTCGCGAACGCGGACACAGTCGCGGCGCCCTCGACGCCGCACGCTCAGGTTCCGATTCTCGTCACACCCAGAATCGCGCCGCACTCCGAACACTCCCACACCCTGCCGGTGCTGAACTTCGCCGACGTGCCGCTCTCGACCACTTCGACCAACTCCTCGCCGCAGTCGGGACAGTGACCCATGGCGGCCGCTTTCGCAGACGTGACAAATAACTGTCTGCTCCGGCGAGACGGGTCGACGCCGCTCAGGGGACGAGCACGAGTTTGCCGACGAAACTGTCGTTGAGGACGGCCCGTTGGGCGTCGGCGGCCGCTTCAAGGGCGTAGGTGTCGTGGACGACCGGTTCGACGTCGCCGCGGACGAGGAGTTCGTTGAGGCGCGCGAGCACGTCGCTCGGATACGGCGTGTTGAACATCGACATGAACTGATAGCGCAGTTCCTTCGACTTCGTGGCGCCGATGTCGTCGAACCCGCCCTCGGCGGTGTCGTTGCCGACGCCGACGATGCGGGCGCCGTCGGCGGCGACGTCCGCGTTCAGTTGGAGGTAGCGGTCCATGTGGGTGTCGAGGACGACGTCCGGGGCGCCCGCCTCCGAAATCATGGACTGGAGGTCGTCCCGACGGTAGTCGAAGACGGGGTCGGCGCCGAGGTTCCGCAGGGCGTCGTGGTGGTCGGGAGAGGCCGTGGCGACGACGCGCGCCCCCATCGTCCGCGCCAGTTGGACGGCGACGTGCCCGACGCCGCCGCTCCCGCCGTGGACTAACACCGTCTCGGCGGGTTCGACGCCCGCGTGGTGGACGAGGGCGCGCCACGCCGTCGTGCCGACGAGAGCGAGTGCGGCCGCGTCGGTCAACTCCGCGTCGTCCGAGAGATGGGCGAGCGAGTCGACGGGCGCCGCCACCTGTTCCGCGTAGGTGCCCGGCCGGCCGTTGCCGAGGCCCGTGCCGAACACCCGGTCGCCGAGGGAGAATCGCTCGACGCCGTCGCCGACGTCGACGACGGTCCCTGCGAGGTCGGACCCGGGGACGAACGGGAGACTCGGAACCGGATACGCCCCCTCGCGGAAGTACGTGTCCACCGGGTTGACGCCGGCCGCGCCGACCTCGACGACGACCTCTCCGTGTCCCGGTTCGGGTTCGGCTACGTCGTCGACGGCCAGTACGTCCGGGCCTCCGTGCTCGTGGAATCTGACTGCGCGCATGGGCCGCGTTCGACAGCGGGCATCATAAATGAGTGCGGCGGAGTCTCGGGCGTGCCCGGAACGTGCCCCGAATGCGGCCTCGTCCGCCTCTACGCGGACTGAGGGGTTCTCGCTTCAGCGGACCATGTACCCGCCGTCGACGACGACGGACGCGCCGGTGACGTACCGGGCGGCGTCGCTGGCGAGGTAGACCACGGTGGGCGCGACGTCCTCCGGCGGCGCGATTTCCTCCATCAGCATCTCCCCCTTCCACACCTCGTCGATGTCGGGGTCGACGGCGTCGGCCTGGTCGGTGTTGTCCGTCCGTATGTAGCCCGGCGCGACGGTGTTCACGCGCACGTCGTATTCGGCCCACTCGGAGGCTAGCTGTCGGGTGAAGGACTCGACACCACCTTTCGAAGCGTTGTAGGCGACCTGTCGCTGGGGGTAGTTGGCGATGAACGCCGACATCGAGGAGACGCTGACGATGGACCCGCCGTCGCCGGCGCGCATCGGTTCGCCCGCGTACTTCGAGCAGAGGAACACGCCCGTGAGGTTCGTCTCCACGACTCGGTTCCACTCGTCGAGGGTCATGTCCTCGATGCCCTCGTGGACGACGATGCCGGCGTTGTTCACCAGCACGTCGACGTCGCCGAACGCCTCCAAGGTCGCGTTCACCATCGACCGCACCGAGTCCTCGTCGGCCACGTCGACGGGGACGGCGAGCGTCTCCGCGCCCGTCGAGTCGGCTATCTCCTCGGCGGCGACGGCCCCCGAGTCGGCGTTCCGGTTCGCCACGACCACGTCGGCGCCCGCCTCCCCCAACGCCTGCGCGATGGCGCGGCCGATGCCGCGGTTGCCGCCGGTCACGATGGCCGTCTCGCCGTCGAGTCTGAATCGGTCGATAACTCCCATACCGAGGCGTCGACGGCGGGTGGCATAAGTTGTCGTCGTCGGTTCCGCGTTCCGTCGGCGTCGCTGAACGGGAACCCGCCGCGGGCGGGACTGGAAGGGGCCGCGCTGTCAGCCAGCCCCGACGAAGCAAGCACGTGAGTGAAGCGAACGCGCGCAGCGAGTCGCGGCGGCTGACAGCGCGGGGGCTTCCGAGTTGTTCTCTATCGTTCAGTCGGCGAGTTTGTCGTCTCTCACGCGGAATCGTTCGTCACGACGAGTTTCCCGACGCTCTCTCGTTCCTCCATCGCGCGGAACGCCTCGCCCGTCTCTTCTAACGGGTAGGTCTCGTCTATCTCCGGGACCAACTCGCCGTCGGCGACGAGGCCGACCAGTCGCTCCAACTCCGTCTGCGTGCCCATCGTGCTCCCCAGCACCTCGTTGTGCTGTAGGAACAACTGCGGGATGTCTATCTCGGAGTAGCGCCCCGCCGTCCGCCCGCAGACGGCCATCCGGCCGCCGCGGCGGAGGGTATCGAGGCCGAGTTGGGTGTACTCGCCGCCGAGATGGTTGACGACGGCGTCGGCCGGTCCCACGTCCTCGACGGCCTCGCGCAGTTCGTCGGGGTCGGTACCCTCGACGGCGTGGTCGAGACCCAACTCGGTCATCCGGTCGAGTTTCGACGCCGAGGAGGAGGTGCCGACGCTCCGCGCGCCGAGGGCGTCGGCGAGTTGGACGGCTGCGACGCCGACGCCGCCCGTCGCGCCCGGAACGAACACGAGGTCGTTCGCCCCCACGTCGGCCTTCCGGAGCATGTGGTAGGCGGTCATGTACGCGGTGGGGAGGGCGGCGGCCGTCGTCGACTCGACCGAATCGGGCAGGGTGACGAGTCTGTCCGCCCGCACGCGCGCCCGTTCGGCGAGGCCGCCGTGGTAGAGCGAGAAGTTCTCGCAGAGGTTCTCCGGTCCCTCGCGGCAGAAGCGACACGTCCCGCAGGTCTCGTTCGGGCAGAGGACGACTCGGTCGCCGGGGTCGACGGCGGTCACGCCGTCGGCGACGGCGCGCACCGTCCCCGCCACGTCGAGACCGCTGACGAACGGCAGGTCGTCGGCGTCGACCATCGCGGAGTCGCCGTCGAGAATCCAGAGGTCGTGGCGGTTGATGGAACAGGCGTCCACGTCGACGACGGCCTCGCCCGGCCCCGGGTCAGGGTCCTCGCGATCGACCATCTCGACGCCGTCCGGTCCGGTGAGTTCGGCGAATGCTGCGGCGCGCATGGTGCGCGATTGCGGCGTGAGACCGATAACGCTGATGACGGGACGACTCCGACCGGCACGAGAGCGGCCCGCAACCGACCCCCCACGCGATCTGTCAGGCTTGGTCGGCGTACTCGGCGAGGGACTCCCCCGTACCCGTCTCGCCGGTTTCGACGTGGTAGGACGCGCAGAGGTTGCCCAGTCCGAGCGCGTTCTCCCACTCCCACCCCGCGGCGAGGCCGTGAGCGAGGCCGCCGGTGAAGCGGTCGCCCGACCCGGTCTGTCGCCTCTTCCCGTCCGCCTCGACGTTCGGAACCGTGAGTCGACCGTCGGCCGTCGCGGCGGCCGCCTCCGACTTCCCGTGGCGGACGACGCCGGCGATTCCGACCCGCTCTCGGAGATCCGCGAGGTCCGAACTGTCGTCCGTCTCCCCGACGGAGAGCACCCGCAGGAGGTGCGCGATTTCGTCGCCGTTCGCGCTGAGGACGACGTCGTACGTTGCTTCGAGGTCGCCGAGCGCATCGCAGAGTCGAGTTATCGGGTCCGCTCGGACGCCCGTCAGGTCGCCGGGGTCGAGGACGAACAGGCCGCCGTCGAAGCCGCGGGAGGCGAGTCGGTCGAGCGCGTCCGTCATCGAGTCGAACGAAACCCAGTTCACGCAACAGACCGCGTCGGCGGTGAGACGGCCCTCGAAGGCGTCGCCCGCGACCGCTCTCAGGTCCGAGAACGACCAATCGGGCATCTCTTCCGACCCCTCGGCGAACATCAGGTCGCCGTCGTCGAACTCGTAGACGGACACCGACGCCGGGGCGCCCATCGACGCCGTCTCGAAGTCGAGGCCGTCGAACACCGGGTCGTCGAGGTGGCCGAACAGCCTCGTCTCGTCGCCGAGCGCGTGCGTCTGTCGGGCGGTGTTGACCGCCTGCCCGCCGGGTTTCTGCTCCGCGCGGTCGACCGCGAAGGAGTCCGCGTCGTCGATGATTCGCTCGCCGAACTCGACGCGCGAGTCGATTCTGTCGCCCCCGTTGTCGCGCACCTCGTAGAACGTGTCGACGCTGCCGTCCGGGAACACCGTCACCTCGCCGCGGGACTGGTCCTCTCTGAGCCTCCTCGCGAGTCCGGCGTAGTCCATTCGAGTTTCCCTTACGGAACCTCGTGACTTAGCGGGTTCGCCCGTCGTGGCGGGTCGCTCCCGTCGAGTCGAGACAGGTCAGTTCTCGCGGGTATTCGGAGGGAGTTCCGGTACCGGATGAACGGGATTTAAGCGCGCGTCATTCGCACACATCAGTGCATGAAACTCCACGAGTACCAGGCGAAGGATATCTTCGCCGAGGCGGGGATTCCGGTGCCAGAGTCCCGCCTCGCGGCGTCGGTCGACGAAGTGATGGAGGCTGTCGAGGAGATCGGATACCCGGCCGCTATCAAGGCGCAGGTCCACGTCGGCGGCCGCGGCAAGGCGGGCGGCATCAAGATAGCGACGAGCGAGGAGGAGGCCCGCGAGGCCGCCGAGGACATCCTCGGCATGGACCTCAAGGGCTACACCGTCGAGAAGGTGCTCGTCGAGGCCGGCGTCGACTTCGAGAACGAACTCTACGTCGGCGTCACGATGGACCGCGGCGAGGGCGAACCCGTGGCGATGGTGTCGACGCAGGGCGGCGTCAACATCGAGGAGGTCGCAGAGGAGAACCCCGAGGCCATCGCGCGCGAGCACATCGACCCCGCGTTCGGTCTGCACCCCTACCAGGCGCGGAAGGTCGTCTACGACGCGGGCATCGACCGCGACGTGGCGAACGACGTGGCGTCCATCCTGACGACGCTGTACGACCTCTACGAGGAGAGAGACGCCTCCGACATCGAGATCAACCCGGTGATGATCACGTCGGACGGCGACGTCGTCGCGGCCGACGCCGTCATGAACATCGACGACGACGCCCTGTTCCGGCAACCCGACCTCGCGGAGATGGAGGACGAGGCGGCCGAGGACGACCTCGAACGCAAGGCGAACGACTACGGCTTCGACTACGTCCGCCTGTCGGGTAACGTCGGCATCATCGGCAACGGCGCCGGTCTCGTCATGACGACGCTGGACCTCGTCGACCACTACGGCGGCGAACCCGCGAACTTCCTCGACATCGGCGGCGGCGCGAAGGCCGAACGCGTGACGAACGCCCTCGACATGGTGTTCTCCGACGAGAACGTCGACGCCGTCGTGTTCAACATCTTCGGCGGCATCACCCGCGGCGACGAGGTGGCCAAGGGCATCAACGAGGCGCTCGAAGCGTTCGACGAGATACCGAAGAAAGTGGTCGTCCGACTGGCGGGCACCAACGCGGAGGAGGGCATGGAGATTCTGAACACCGACCTCGTGGAGGTCGAGAAGACGCTCGAAGACGCGGTCCAACGGGCCGTCGAGAACGCACAGGAGGCGAACCAATGAGCATACTGGTCGACGACGACACGCGCGTGGTTGTACAGGGCATCACCGGCGGCGAGGGCAAGTTCCACACCCAGCAGATGGTGGAGTACGGCACGAACGTCGTCGCCGGCACCTCGCCCGGCAAGGGCGGTCAGGACGTCGACGGCATCCCCGTCTACGACACGGTCGACGAGGCCGTCGACGAGGAGGACGCCGACGCCTCCGTCGTGTTCGTCCCGCCGGCGTTCGCGGGCGACGCCGTCTTCGAGGCCCTCGACACGGACCTCGACCTCGTGGTGGCCATCACCGAGGGAATCCCGACGCAGGACATGGCGAAGGTGAACAAACGACTCACGGAGGTCGACACCCGCCTCATCGGGCCGAACTGCCCCGGCATCATCACGCCCGGCGAGGCAAAACTCGGCATTCTGCCCGGCAACATCTTCGAGTCGGGTAACGTCGGTCTCGTCTCCCGGTCGGGCACCCTGACCTACCAGGTCGTCTCGAACCTCACCGAGCGCGGTATCGGCCAGACGACGGCCATCGGCATCGGCGGCGACCCCATCATCGGCACGTCGTTCGTCGACGCCCTCGAACTGTTCGAGGCCGACGAGAACACCGACGCCGTCGTGATGTGCGGCGAAATCGGCGGCGAGGACGAGGAGCAGGCCGCCCACTACATCGCGGAGAACATGGACACGCCCGTCGCGGGCTTCATCGCGGGCCGCACCGCGCCGCCGGGCAAGCGCATGGGTCACGCCGGCGCCATCGTCTCCGGGTCCGGCACCGGGACCGCGGAGTCGAAGATTTCGGCGCTCAACGACGCCGGCGTCCCCGTCGGCGACACGCCGAACGAAGTCGCGGAACACGTCGAAGACTTCCTGTAGAGCCGTTCGGACGTCTCGACTCGACTCGACTCGACCCGACTCGAACGACTCGGTCCACTTCTTTCGCGCTCGAACCCGACTACGGCTCACTTCGTTATCTTCGCCAGACAGACGCCGCAGAAGCGGGTGTACTCCGGGTTCGGCGCGCCGCACCGCGAGCACGTCGGCCCGTCGCCGACCGCCCGTCCGTCCCGTCCGTTCGTTCGGTCGGCGTCGGACCCCGGCAGCGACGGCGCGAACGCGCGCCACGCGCCCCCCTTCGGACCTCCCTCGGCGCCGGACCCGGATTCGGCCTCGTCCATCTGCAACAGCACCTGCTCGACGAACGGGTCGTCGCGGAGTCGTTCCAGGCCGCGGACGAGTCCGACGTACAGAAGGGTCGGGGCGACGACGCAGAACGCCGACAGGAGAAGCGCGAACCCGACCTGCCACTCCATAAGGGCACCAAGCGGTAGATAGACTTGGCTTTATCGCCGCTGTGGGCGCGGACGGGCGTGCTGGCGTCCACGCCGGATGGACCGCTCGCACGAATCGGGACCGCGGACGTCGCCGCCCGCGACGAAGGGGATGGCCGAGAAACCGATGGCCCGTGGGGCATCCGTTCTGTCCGCGTCTATAAGCAGGCGCGAGTAACAGATATAGAGAATGTTTCCTAGAGAGGATTTTCTCAATAGCTGCGAACGAATGTGACATTTAAGAATCCCAACTACTACTGTTGAGTCATGAGGACCGACCGTACGACACCCGCGACGCCCGACTCGCTCCCGGAGGCCATCGTGTCGCTGGTCGCGGAGCTAGACGGCGTCGCAGTCACCGACATCCCGCCGCTCGCGTCCGTCGTCGACCCGGACGCCCTCGTCGCCCTGTTCGACGGACGCGAGACCGCCGCGAGCGACGTGGAGTTCGACTACGCGGGCTATCGCATCCACCTTCGCGGCGACGGCGACGTCCACGTGCTCGAAGCGACGCCCGCGAAACGCTGCGGCGCCGACTGACCGACCGGGTCCCTCCCGCCGCCCCTCCCAACTGTCACGACAGTCACGACACTCTCGTGTCAATACGGACGATGCGGTGGCGACACCGGACGTTCGCACGCGTCCGCCCCCTCCGCCCCGGCGCCTCGCCGCCGGATGCGGACGCGTGCCGACGTCCCCGCCGACGCCGCGGGCCGCCCCCGGCCCGGCGGTTCGGCCCTCCCCCTTCGTCCGCTTTCTTCCCGTCCGCGCCCCCTTCCGAAGATTCATGTAGGTCATCGAACCACTTCGACTATGGACAGCGGACTCCCCTCCGGCCGACGGGTGCACGTCGCACCCCTCGGGTACGAACGCGACCGGGTCGTCGAACCCGTTCGCGCCGAGGCCGCGGACCTGGTCTACCTCCTCGTCGACGACCCAAATCGGACCGACGCCGAGTGCGGCGACGTGGACGCCGACGCCGACTGGTCCGCTCCCGAAACCGAACACGTCCCCTGGGAAGAGACGACGGCGTACCAACGCGCCGCGCGCGAGGAACTCGACTCGCTGTGCGAGGCCCGCGGCGTCCCCGTCGACATCCACAACGTCTACGACGTGATGGGCGTCACGACCACCGTCGCCGCCGCGCACCCCGACGACCAGGTGTTCGTCAACATCTCGTCGGGAACGAACGTCGCCGCCGTCGGCGCCGCCATCGCCTGCATGACGACGGCCGCCCTCCCCTACAGCGTCGAACCGGAGTCCTACGGCCACGACGTCGACACCGAACCGCTCTCGCGGGGCGTCGCCGGCATCGACCGCGTCCCCGACTACCCCATCGAGGCGCCGACACGCGAGCAGGTTCACATCATGGGCTACCTGTACGAGCAGACCGTCGAGAAGCCCTACACGCTGAACAAGCGGAGTCTCATCCAACGCGCGAACGACTACGGGCTTCCCTTCCTCGCGAACTACTCGACGGAGAGCAGGCAGTCGGAGTACCGCCGCCTCGACGCCGCCATCGTCGACCCGCTGGTCGAGAAGGGGTACGTTCGGCTCGAACCCGCCGGCAAGCGGAAGAACGTCGTGCTGACCGAGACGGGCGTCAGCGTCTACCGGGCGTTCCAGCACAAGGTCGAACTGGACTGAACTGAACGCTCGACGTCGTCTGGAACGCCGCCGGAGTCCCCGTCGAATCCCCCCGCCCGTTCGCAAACGTCATCCCCGCCGAACCGCTAGGACCGACAACGACGCCCGTCCGCACCGCGGGCGGGACCGTACACCCAATGGCTCCGAAACTCACCCGCCGTCGCCTCCTCGGAACGCTCGGCACCGGCGCGCTCGCGGGCACCGCGGGCTGTATGAGCGCCCTCGGGTTCGAGACGCAGTCGGCGTGGCGCGACCCGCCGCTGGTCGAGGACCGACCCGACGCCGTCTACGTCCCCGCCATCACCGAAGGGATGAAGCTGTACGGGACGACGACCGCCGGGCCGTACGGCGTGGCGCTGACGTACTCGTACCCGCACCGCTTCTGGACGCTCACGGGGACGGAGTTCTCGAAGACGGTCGTCGAGTCCGACGACTCGATACACCTCATGGTGTCGCTGTGGGACGCCGAGACGGGCATGGTCCTCCCAATCGACTCCGGTCTCACCCTCGAAATTCTTCGGGACGGGAGCCTCGTCAGCGAGGAGCTAGCCTACCCGATGCTCTCCCAGCAGATGGGGCTGCACTACGGGTCGAACTACGCGCTGGACGGCGAGGGGAGCTACGAAGTGACCGTCCGCGTCGGCGGCGTCTCCCTCCGCCGAACCGGCGCGTTCGAGGGGCGCTTCGGGCAGGCCGAGACGGCGACCTTCGATATCGAGTTCGACACGGACGAACTGTACGACGTGCCCCTCACGAACCCCGAGAACCCGGGGTCCCGAGGGGCTATCTCCCCGATGGAGATGGCGAACGTCCCCGTCGGCCGGGCGCCGGACCCCGAGTCGCTGCCGGGTCGACACCTCGGGCGGGCGAGGAGCGGCGACGCCGTCTTCCACGCGTTCGCCGTCGACGCCGACCGCTTCGGCGACGGCACCTACCTCTACGTCTCCCCGCGGACGCCGCACAACGGAATCGTCCTGCCGATGATGGGACTGACGGCGACGGTGCCGGGCGGCGGCGGAACGGCGGAGACCGACCTGACTCGGACGCTCGACCCCGAACTCGGATACCACTACGGAACGAGCGTCGACGCCCTCGCGGCGGGCGACGAAGTCCGCGTCGTCGTCGCCGTGCCGCCGCAGGTGGCCCGCCACGACGGCTACGAGACGGCGTTCGTGGAGATGTCACCGATGACGTTCTCCGTCCCGTCATGAACGCGGCCGAACGCCGGAGCGAACGCACGCGGCGGCCGGAACGGAAAGCCTCAGGCGCGTCTGGAACGAAGACCGGAGCGAGTCCATGACGGAGACGACGCGCGGCGCCGCCGAGGGGCCGACCGACGCGGGCGTGGATGCGAAGGCGGACGCGACCCCCGAGGACTCCGAGAGCAGCGTCTGTCGGGTGTGCGGGCGGACGTTCCCGGAACCGAGGCTGCTCGTCCTCCACCGCGGCGTCCGTCATGCGGGCGCGCTCACCGACGAGGAGAAGGAAGCGTACACCGAGGCGTACAGGGACGAAGAGGCCGCCCTGCACTCCTTCCGAATCCGGGCGCTGGCCGTGCTGGTCGTCCTCTACTTCGGCGTGCTGTTCCTCTACATCGGCTTCGCGGGGTGACGAGAACGGTGACATCCCCTCCCTCTCGCACCGCCGGTCGCCGCCTCGTCGGCCGCGCGCTGACCCTCTGTCTCGCCGCCGTCGGCTTCCTCCTCCTCGCCCGCGGCGTCGCGGCCAGCAACGCCGCCGTCGGCCTCGGACAGGCCTCCCGCGACTCGCTGAGCGTCCCGCGGTGGCTCTACGTCGCCACCGGCGGCGCGACCATCGGCGCCTCCGCCCTCCTCGCCAGTTTCGTCACCGACCGCCGGTTCGTCCTCTCCATCCACCGCTGGCGGGAGACGCTGCCGGGTCGGGAGACCGCTCTCCGGGCGGGCACCGCCGCGCTGAACGTCCTCGGCCTCGTCCTCCTCGCCCTCGTCATCTATCGAGGGTTCACCGGTCCACAGATACCGACCGTCAACTTCGCCGTCGTGTTCGTCTTCGCGGGTCTGCGCGCCGGACTGACGATGGTCGCCTACCTCGTCGGCAACCCCTGGCCCGCGCTGAACCCGTGGCGCACCGTCGCCGAGCGACTGCCGAACGGCTTCCTCGACTACCCCGAGGCGTTCGGTCGGTGGCCCGCCGTCGCCGGCCTCCTCGCCCTCGTCTGGGTGGAGACGACGACAGCGGTGACGAACGACCCGGCGCTGCTCGCCGCGGCCGTGGCCACTTACTCCGTGCTCACGGTCGCCGGCGCCCTCGCCGTCGGCGTCGACGACTGGTTCCGGAACGTCGACCCCGTGTCGGTGTTCTTCGCGTTCTACGGACGCGCGGCCCCCGTCTCGCGGGAGGACGGCCGCCTCCGACTCCACCTGCCGGGGATGCGACTCGTCGGCGACGACGGCTACGGCGACGGGGGCGGGAGCGAACCCGTGTCCCCCTCGTGGGGCATGGACGACGTCGCGTTCGCCGTCGCCCTCGTCTGGGAACTCACCTACAGCGGGTTCGTGACCACCGCGCAGGGCGGGGCGTTCGTCCGCGCCCTCGTCGGCGTCGGCCTTCCCGCCGCCGTCGTCTACGGCGGCCTCTTCCTCGCCGGATTCGCGGCGTTCTACGGCGTGTACGCCCTCGCGGCCCGCGTGTCGGCCTCGCGCCTGCGGACGTACCGCGGGGCGCGGGAACTCGCCGTCCGCTTCGCGCCGGCGCTGCTCGCCATCGCGGCCGGTTACCACCTCGCACACTACTTCGCGTTCTTCGTCTCGCTGTCGCCGTCGCTGGTCGCCGTCCTCGCCTCGCCGCTGTCCGTCCCGCCGAACCCGCTCGTCCTCACGCTGCCGGCGTGGATGGGCGCGCTCAACATCGCGTTCGTCCTCGGCGGTCACCTGCTCGCCATCTGGGTAGCGCACTCCACGGCGTACCGCCTGTTCCCGAGTCGGTTGCAGGCCATCGAGAGCCAGTACCCGTTCGTCTTCGTGATGATGGCGTACACGGCCGTCAGCCTCTGGCTCATCTCGCTGCCGACGGCGTCGCCGCCGTTCCTCCCCTGAGCGGGTCCGACGACGCGGCGAGCGAGAACCGCGCCCGCGTTCCGCCGTCGCTTTCGCAACCGCTTTCACCCCGGACCGTCAGGCGTACGAGGGAACATGCTCCTCGCCGGAACCGTCATCGCCGACCCTTCGACCGTCATCGACGACGGTGCCGTCGTCGTCGAGGCAGACCGAATCGTCGCCGTCGGCGAGCGAGCGACGCTGACGGAGAGCCACCCGGACCACCGGGTACGGGAGTTCGACCTGCTGATTCCGGGCCTCGTCGGCGGCCACGTCCACTCCGTGCAGAGCCTCGGACGCGGCATCGCCGACGACACCTCGCTGCTCGATTGGCTGTTCGACCACGTCCTCCCGATGGAGGCGTCGCTGGACGCCGAGGGGATGCGGACGGCCGCCGAGTTGGGCTACCTCGAACTGCTGGAGAACGGAACGACCACCGTGGTCGACCACCTCTCCGTCGCGCACGCCGAGGAGGCGTTCGAGGCGGCGGGCGAACTCGGCATTCGAGGCCGACTCGGGAAGGTGCTGATGGACCAACGCGCCCCGGACGGACTGACCGAGGACACCGACGACGCCCTCGCGGAGACGGAGCGACTCATCCAGACGTACCACGGCTCGTTCGACGACCGGATTCGCTACGCCGTCACGCCACGCTTCGCCGTCAGTTGCACCGAAGACTGCCTGCGCGGGGCGCGCGAACTCGCCGACCGGTACGACGGCGTCACCATCCACACCCACGCCAGCGAGAACACGGACGAGGTGGCGACGGTCGAAGAGGACACCGGGATGCGCAACATCGAGTGGCTCCACGAGGTGGGACTGACGGGCGAAGACGTCGTCTTGGCCCACTGCGTCCACACGACCGAGGTCGAGCGCGAACTTCTCGCGGAGACGGGCACGACCGTCACCTACTGCCCCTCCTCGAACATGAAACTCGCCTCCGGCGTCGCGCCGATAGCCGACTACCTCGACCGGGGGGTCACCGTCGCCCTCGGCAACGACGGCCCGCCGTGCAACAACACGCTGGATCCGTTCACCGAGATGCGGCAGGCCAGCCTCCTCCAGAAGGTCGAAGAGATGGACCCGACGACGACCCCCGCGGCGGCCGTCTTCGAGATGGCGACGCTCGGCGGCGCGCGGGCCGCCGGGTTCGAAAAAGTTGGCGCGCTCCGCGAGGGGTGGAAGGCCGATATCGTCGCCCTCGACACCGACATTACGCGCGCGACGCCGTTGCACGACGCGCTCTCGCACCTCGTGTTCGCCGCCCACGGCGACGACGTGACGTTCACGATGGTCGACGGCGACGTCGTCTACGACGAGGCGTTCGGCGGCCTCCAGACCGCCGACGCCGACGACGTCCGTCGCCGCGCCCGCGAGGTAGAGTTCGACGGTAAGCCGGCTCCGTAGGGCGGAACGACTCGGTACGGCACGCCGCCGGTTATACCGTCTCGTGCGTGGCGACCCACGCGTCCCCCTCGCGCCGCACCTCGGAGACGGTTCGGAACCGGAGCCGCCGTTCCTGTTTCGTCACGACGGGGAAGTCGTAGTGCTCGGCCTCGTAGCCCGGCGGACTCCCCTGCTCCCGTCGCTCCGCGACGAACTCGCGGTGAGCGCCGAGTCGGTCGGCGACGACGGCGCGCGAGAGAGACGGGGCGCGCCTCGCCCGAGTATCGAACGCCTCGACGAACGCTTCTTCGAGTTCGTACCCCACCGAGTCGCGCCCGGCGACCATCGCGGCCAGCGAGGTGGTGCCAGTGCCGAAGAAGGGGTCCAAGACGGTGTCGCCGTAGACGGAGTACATGTTTATCAGCCGGTAGGGAATGTCGAAGGGGTACGCCGCCGTCCGGTCCCTGAGTTCGTCGCTCGCGTCCGCACTCGCGCCCGTGCCCGCACTCGCGCTCTCGGCGTCCCCGCCGTCGCTCGAAACCGTCGGCGGGTCGTCGAACCGCTTCGTCGCCTCGGCGACGCGCTGGTCGGTGCCCGCCACGTCCGTCCAGACGTCGGTGAACCACGCGTTCCGCTCCTCCCAGAAGTAGGCCGACTCGTAGCGCCCGTCCGCGCCGGGAACGAACGACCGCGACCCGGTGCCGTTGCGGAACACCAGCACGTACTCGTGCTCCAAGGTGACGTAGGCGTTCGGCGGGAGCATCCCGCTGCCCATGAACTTCGCGGCGCTGTTGGTCGGTTTGCGCCAGAGAACGTCCGGGAGCGGGTCGAACCCGAGGTCGACGAACGCGTCGACGACGCGGGCGTGATTCGGGTAGACCCGGAAACTGTCGCCGACCGTTCGGGTGGCGTCGCCGACGTTCACGCAGGCGATGCCGCCGGGGACGAGGACGCGCCGGAGTTCGGCCCACACCTCGTCTAAGACGCGGTGCATCGCCTCGAACGCCGCCTCGCCGTCGCCGTCTTCGAGGGCCGGACCGACGCCGTCGGCGAGGTCCGAGAAGAGGTCGTCCCACATCTCCACCATCGGGTACGGCGGCGAGGTGACGACGAGTTCGACGGCGTCGTCGGCGAGGCCGCTCATCTCCCGCGCGTCACCGACGATAGCCCGATGTCGAGACTCCACGCTGCCGACGCTACGTCGCTACGTCTGATATAACCTCGCACTCCCGGCGTCCGCCGCCACAGCGAGCGACGGCCGGGAGCGAGAGGGCGTCCGCCGCTACGCGTCCTCGTCTTCGGCCTCGGCGTCGGCCTTCATCTCGCCCAGTCGGTCGACGAGGGCGTCCGTCGACACGTCGCTCTCGACGCTGACTTCCCCGTCGTGTTCGTGCTCGTGGGCGTCGACGCCCTCTGCCGCTTCCTCGTCGTCGTTCGACTGTTGACGCTCCTGCTCGGATTCGTCGTAGCTTCCGAAGCCCATGGGCACCGATTGCGCGGTCGCACTGAAGAACCAACCGATGTCCCCGCCGCCCTCTCAGACCTCGCTCGCCCGCGCCGCCCGATGGGCGTCCAGCCACCGGTCGACGTAGTAGTCGACGGCTTCGGACAGCGGAACCGACGCCTCGGCGACGGTGCGTGCGAGCGCCGCCCGCGTCTCCGCTGTCGGGTGGGAATCGCCGTCGCCGTCGCCGTCGCCGAGTTCCCGCTCGAACTCGGAGACGAGCCACCGTAGCTCCGCGAGCTTTCGGTAGGTGTCGTCCCGCGAGAGCAGTTCGTACTCGTGGTGGGTCATCCCGCCCGCCGCGGCGCGGCACCGCTCGTTCTCGTACGGCTTCAACCCCGCGTACTGGAACCGGTTTTGGAATGTCACACCGTCTCACACGCACCGCGTGAGGTATGTGCTCACTGCTTGAGTATGCCGGGTCCGCCGTCGCCCCTCAGACGCTGTCGGCCCGCTTCAGAACCTTCACCGCCGCCTCGTACCCGGAGAGATCACCGGCCGGCTCCTCCCCCCGAACGGCGCTGAACGCCGCCGGGTTCGACTCCGTCCCCGCCCGTCCGCGCGCGGTGAACTTCGCGTCCTTCGCTCCGTAGTCGAGTTTCACCACGACCGACTCGCCCTCGTATCGGTCGGGGGCATCGAGTTCCTGCACGCGGCTATCGACGAGAACGGCGGGGCTTCCGCCGTCGCCGCCGTCCGTTTCGAGTGTGCCCGCTGCGACTTCTCCGGTGACCAAGTCGTACACGTTATCCTCGTGTTCGATCCGCGCGCCGAACCCCGGCGTGTCGACGGAGACGACGACTTCCGCGTCGAAGCTTTCTCGTTCCATACTGCAATCGACCGAACAGCGTCACATGACCCTATCGGCCTCCCGGGTTTCGGTAGCGAACTGCTGGTTCCGACTGATAGTGACAAACTCTGGGATTGTAGAAAGCGTATATGTATATCCAAAATTGTATATCTATTGATGCATCTGGCGGACGAGACGTACTGGCGGCTCGACGAAGCGAGCGAGACGATCAGTATCACGACCAGTAAACCGGTGTACGAACAGATGGACGTCGACAAGGCACGAGAGGTCCGCGACACGCTCTCGGAACTGATTGCGGAACTGGAAGCCCGCGAGAACGACTGAACCGAGTCGGGAGCGAAGGTCGGGTTTCGCGGCCGGGTGGTGTTCCCCGAGACAGCGACACCTCCGTAGGTGGCAGGAGTGGGTCGAGACGATTTGTGCTTCCTTTAGGTTCGTCAGAAGAACGAGTGGGTTGGGGCGGATTCGCCCTGATGCAAGACGGCTTCAGACAGGGGTCTTTCGCCGACTTGCTGACCCCCCGGTTCGCAAGCTCACCCCGGGACGCCGGCCTGCATGTACCTATAGGCACCCAGTCAGTGACGGTGCATGCGCATGAGAGCCTCCCGATCATCCTAGACTCCGACTCTGGTTCTGCCTCGATGCCGATCAGCTCCTGTGTCGGATCAAGACACGATGGCTATTGTCCCTGTTTGCTGGTTGCTATCAGACAATGCACGATTCAGCCGTCACACCGACAAGTGCGGTCGAACAGTATCTTGAAGCACGCGAGTACGAACTCGCTGAGTCAAGCATTCAGAATATGCGGTACAGGCTCAAGCAGTTCACGAAATGGGCCGAGATGAAGGAGTTAACCGATATGCGGGAACTCAATGGCCGGCACGTCGAGCAATATAAGCTCTGGAGGCAAGACGATGATCTGGCACCGATAACCGTTCAGCAACAGCTTCAGACTCTACGTGTGTTCCTGAAGTGGTGTGAATCCCAAGAGTTTGCCCAGCCGGGCGTCGCAGATCTGGTGAGAATACCGACTGTCAGCAAGGCCAATCGGACTCGAGACGACGCGATTAGCTCAGTCACGGCAAATGATATTCTTAGCTTCTTTCAGAAGTACGATTATGCTTCTAGAGACCACGTCGTATTCCATCTGCTCTGGCACACGGGTATCCGTCTCGGGTCGCTTAGGGCACTGGACCTCTCCGATTGGTGCGTAGAGTACTCAGACGGTAGGGAGGACGCCTACCTCGCGATCCGCCACCGGCCAAATACCGGAACTCCGCTCAAACTGCAAGAAATGGGTGAGAGAAATATATCCATTCTTGATAAAGATCTGATCAATGCAGTACAAGACTACATCGATCGAAACCGAGCTGAGATAACGGATGATAATGGGAGAGAACCGCTGATTACGACCAATCAGGGGCGAATAAGCAAAAACAGCGTTCGGTACACTGTCTACCGCGCTACTCACCCATGTCAGTACCGCGGGGAGTGTCCACACGACCGAGCAGAATCCGATTGTGACGCTCGTTCCAACGTGAGTGAGGCATCGAAGTGCCCGTCAGCAGTTGGCCCTCACGCCATACGACGATCCGCTATCACCGCACACTTAGACGCAGACGTTCCGAAGGAGATCGCCTCGGAACGAATGGCTGTCTCGCCAGATACCCTCGAGGACCACTATGACGTCCGTACGAATGAGCAGAAGCGGACTCGGCGTCAGAGATACCTCCACGATCTCAACATCTAAAATGAAATCACACTTCGAAGACGAGCGAGAATTCAGTCAGTGGCTCTCAGATCGGCTGGACGGCGCCACTGTGATACGAAGTGTAATAGATCCAACTACTGGTGACCGAACGGGGTTCACACTGAAGACAACTCATCAGTCGGGAGTAGCGCGGAACGACACAGAAAGACCCGACATCGAGATGTTCCACAACATCGACTTCGATCACACCTGGTCGCAGCGGGAGGAGTACGCGTACCCACCAACGAATCCTGTCTACATCGAATGTAAGATCGGTGATGCATTCCGTGAGCGAGGGGAACAGGTGGCGGATCGATCAGACACGGGGATCCCTGCAATTCAGCGCGCGCTCCCCGGCCAACTCCGTGACTACCAGAATGGGGACAGTAAATCTCTAACAGGTGCAGGGCCCGATTCCGATATCAAGTGGACAGTGCTCGTGACTTGCCCCTTCATGCTTGATGGAGTTCTCTCCGAGAAGGCGATCTCGGGTTTCTCCCTCGAGCAGTTCAAGCAAACGTTACGTGCTTTGAGTCTCGGATGGGTCTACCGGCACGAACACGGCATTGTCCTCCAGATGGATGCCCTCAACTCGTACTTGGTGTTAGACTGAGCGGATCGTTCGACGAGTCTCGGCCGATCGCTTACCCCTTTCTTTTGAATGACACAGATGGAACTCTATGCCCGCTCGCAACACCGATTTCGGTGTAGCTGATCTTCTCTCGGGTCAGAGCGGTGTATCGGTCGATATCGGCAGTCTGAGTGGGGTTCAGTAGTGCTGTTGGGACAGGTATTCTGAGACGAGCTCGTGTGAGAATCCATCAACTTCCTAGAATGCTTGATCTCAAGCAGTAGACAACGAATCAACTGCTCGGTCTGCTCTACTTTGTGATCGCTTCTGGGTGACTGACCCTTAGTGGAGTTCGACTGCTATCCGTTTACCCCTGTGTCCATATCCCATTCGTCCAAGATAATACCAAACAGCGAATGTTGGACGTTAGCTAAAACCGGATGATTCCAGTGGTACGTATGATACGTAAAATACGAGTAAAGTAGATACCACGAGTTACCTGAGCAATTCATCTAATACGTATAACACGCATGATACGGGTGAAACGTGTTGTGTGGCCCTGAATTCAAAGCGCAAGTCGGTCAGAAGATATGACTCGCTCAGCCTTTCCTCGCTCACCCCAGAAGAGAGTTGACACGACTGATCTCTTCTCAGGTCAGATCGATCTACCGGTCGATATCGACGGTTTGAGTGGGATGGAGTGGTGCTGTTGGGACAGGTATTCTGGAGCGCTCGTGAAGTATATCTCGACTAGCAGTCGGTGAGTGCTTCTTTACGGGCGCTATACTCAGATTATGAGCCTTCTACGTGACGAGCTTCATTGATAACATAGAATATACCAACGACTTGCTTCGGAGGAAGTTATCACAGAGGGGGAGTCAACCAGCCGTCCAGTAGGAAATCAAACAGAGAGAGTACGGCCGTTCAGTCGAAGCCACTCGCGCCGACTCTCGTAATCTGGAACGATAGAACCGACCGCATTCCAGAATCCCCGGGAATGCTGCTCGTGCTCATAGTGAGCCAACTCATGGACAACGACGTAGTCCTGGATTCGGACTGGCGCGAGAATGAGACGCCAGTGGAGTCGCACTGTTCCGTTCTGAAATTCGCCCCAGTTCCGTTCTAACTCGGTCACCTCTATGGGCCGATCCGACGCTCCGAATTTCGGAGAATAGAGGTCGACTCGGTCCACGAGCTCGTCCTTCGCACGAGAGACATACCAATCGACGACAGCCTGTCGTTTCCGTCGGACGCTTACATCGTCGCTCGGTTTGTCGAGTTGATGGACTTCGAGCGTAAACGTATGATCGTCGAACGACAGTCGGGGTTCCGAGACGTCCGCCTCTTCGACTTTGAGTGGATACTGTCGCCCCCGATACGGAAGTTTCTCCCCGCTTAGGAATTCGCGATCGCCCTGTGGGTCCGCTCCCTCTTCTAAGTGGTAGAGTTTCTCTAGCAACCATCCTTGTTTCTCACCAAGTACAGACTCTACTTCGTCGTACGTCGCACGCATCGGAGCCTTCACGGTGAGAGTCATTGATTCATCCATCGAGAGCCCGATGGTGGACCGCTCCTGCGACCAATCGATCTTATACGGGATCACGGTCTGACCGATGTGGTACGTTCGGCTCATTCGTAGTGTGCCCGGGCAAGTTCGATAACGCGATTCGTGAGCTCGTCGCGTTCGTCCGAACTGAGATCGATGTCAGAACGGAAAAGCTGGATCTTCACCTGCTTCCGCATCCGATCTTGAACGTGCACCTTCTGTTTCCACTCGACAACTCTAGCCAGCTTTTCGACCTCGTCGATGATCTCGCTCGTGAGCTCTAAGAGCTGATCTTCGCCAACATCGCGGTTGTCGCCTCGGAGAACGTCTTCCAGCGCGTGATAGAACGAGAGTTCCGTAGTGTCATTCAGTCCCTTCTTCTGCGCTGCTCGATTCCGGGAGCGCATGTCGTCAAGAACATCACGGAGTTCCTCGATGATCTGTTTGTCCGAGAGACGCTTCTGCCGGTACTCCTCGATCAGCTCCTCGACTCGTTCCCGAAGCGAACTGAAATGGACAGGGTCCTCATCGTATCGAACGCTCAGTTCGTGCTTGACCGCGTTCTGCATCTCGCTAGCTCGCGCCTCGTCGTCGTCCATCTTATCGAGACGGGTGTCGAACTCCGATTTGTCCATCACGGATACCGGCTCTTCGTTGAGAACCTCGATACCGGACGAACTGAGATGCTCCTGAATGAGCTCTCGCACTTTCTCACCGCACCCCTCCAAATTCATCGAATCATCGCGATAGCGCTGCTTCGCACGGGCGTGGATCTCGCTGAGTCGGTTCAGATCTTCTTTGTAGGGGTTCGCGAGGGGGTTCGGAAGGACAATGTCCATCAGCTTCGAGAAGCGCTTGAACGCGTTCTGGAACTCGATACGGACGTCGTCCGGTTCAAGGGTCCGGAGACAGGCCTCCACGTCGTCCAGGTCGTCGAAGAACGAGATCGCTTTCCGGTGAGAAGCCTCCAGTTCGGGCTCCTTGTCTTCGAGGGGAACCATGGCGTGACGGACGTCTTCCTCGCTGAACATCGCCAGCGCCTCGCGTAGGTCGTCTGAGACGCCGTAGTAGTCGATGATGATTCCGTGGTTCTTCTCCGCGTACGGTCGATTGACTCGCGCGATAGCCTGCAGGAGATTGTGCTCCTTCAGCGGTTTGTCGAGGTACATCGCCTGCGCGATTGGCGCGTCGAAACCGGTGAGGAGCATATCACAGACGATGAGGAGTTCGACGTCGCCGTTATCGTCGACGAAAGACTCCTTGTAGTCCCGGAGTTCGGAGTCGGTCGGTGCCCACTTCTTGACGTCCTCGGGGTCGTTATGGGCCTTCGAGATGACGACCCGCGACTCGGGGCCGTTGAACTGATCGAGCTTCTTCTTGTAGCGAATCGCTGCACGCTTGCTGGTCGTGACGACCATTCCCTTGAACGGGCGAGCGATCTCGTTCTCGAAGTGCTCGATGACGTCGAGAGCGACACGTTCGATCCGCGACTCCGCCTCTGCGAGGTCCTGTTCTCGAGCGTATCGCTTCTTGATCTCGGCTTTCTCCTCCTCGGTGTACTCATCGAACACGCGATCGAAGATGACGTCAAGGTCCGCTCCTTCGAGGTGGATATCGGCCAGCCTCCCCTGATAGAGAATCTCGACGGTCGTGTCGTCCTCCAGCGACTGGTCGATAGTGTATGTGTCGATGTAGGTTCCGAAGGTCCGCCGTGTGTCGCGCTCTTCCTTCTCGATCGGCGTTCCGGTGAAGCCAATATAGTACGCTTCCGGGAGCGCAGTGCGCATGTTGTTCGCGAGTGATTTGTACTGGGTTCGATGGGCCTCGTCAACCATCACGTAGATGTCGTCGTCACGAGAGAGAACCGGGAAGTCACCTTCCTCGTCATCACGAAGCTGGAACTTCTGGATGAGACTCGTAATTGTTTCGCCGGCGTTGTTCTTGAGTTTCTCTCGGAGGTCCTTGATGTCGCCGGCTCGCTTCGGATTCGGGAAACCACAGCGTTCGAATGTCCCATGTATCTGTTTGTCAAGTGACCTTCTGTCGGTGACGAGCAACAGTGTCGGATCGGACTTCGCACGGCGGAGCTTCAGCGCAAGGAACAGCATCGTGAGCGACTTCCCAGATCCCTGCGTGTGCCAGATGACGCCACCCTGTGCCTCACGTGATCCTCGGTGATTGATCTGTTCCAGTGCTTTCTCGACCGCTCGATACTGCTGGTACCGGGCAACGAGTTTCGCCGTCCCGCTCTTCTTAGTGTCGTAGACGGTGAAGTGTCGAAGCTGATCGAGCAATCGGCTTGGCTCGAACAGCGCGTACAGCATCCGGTGCTGTGGGGAGACGTAGTCGGTCCCGAAGAGACCCGATAGGTGCTCGTCGTCTGCGGGGTACGCGTCGCGCCACGGTTTGTACTGATTCCTCGGCGTTCCGTACGTGCCCATAACGGCCCCCTCGTACCACGTCGCAACAGAGAACTGGTTGTAGCGGAAGAGTTCCTCTGCTCCTTCAGATCCCGTCTCTTCACGCTCGTTCTGGTACCGCTGGAGTTGTTCGAGCGCCTCGCTTCGGGGTTCGGCGATAGTCGGAGCCTTGCATTCGATGACGCCGAGCGGGAGACCGTTGACGAACAGAACGATGTCGGGTTTGACCACCTCTATCGGACCCTCCACTCGGAACTGATTTAGTGCGAAGAAGTCGTTGTTCTCGGGATCTTCGTAGTCGATGTACCGAACTGTCTGGTGCTTCAGCCCGTGACCTCGATCCTGCTGGACCGACGTGTGCCGAACGAGTTTCTCGTGAATCTGTTCGTTCTCGTCCATCGCGCTCGCCCCGCCGATTTGCTGAATCTCACGGACGACCTTGTTTAGGTTGTTCTCGTCAATCCACGGGTTCAGCCGTTCGACGGCGTCGCGAAGGCGGTTTTCGAGTACAGCCGAGGACTCGGTCTCGCGAGGATCGAGCCAAGTGGAGCGTTGCTGGTCAGCGACCTTCCAGCCCAGTTGGTGGAGAACCGTGAGAGCGGGGCGTTCGGTCTCGGTGTACTCATCAGACATCGCTAGTCAGTCTTGACGCGGACCTTTCCGGTGAGGAGGTCTTGCATGAGCCCACGTTTGAGATCTGACAGTTGGCTCCGTCTTTCATTTTCGAGATCAATAGTTCTGTTTACAACAGATAACATCTCAATTATTTCTTCCTGCTCCTCGATAGGTGGTAGGGGAATAATCAATTGTTTCACAATTTTGTTGTTCAGCCCTTTGCGAGAGGACCCATAACTCAGTGACTGGATTTGGAGGCGTATCAGGTTGGAACTGTTAATTACTAATGATAGAAACTCTGGAAGACAGACAGAGTCCGGTCGTATCCGAATCAAGCTGTCACTTATTATCCCTTCCTTAGCGTTTTCGGGGAATACCGTGGACTTTCCGATCGTGCCACGTCTTGTTACCAAGACGTCACCGGGTATAGGAGCAGCAGATTCTAATTGCTCAAATTTGTCCTCGGAGATGTAGTCGTCGCGCAAGCTAAAGTCATCATTTATCACATGGTCCTGAACATATATTTTGTACCCTTGTTCAACTCTGTTCCCCTTTTTTATCCTGCTACCTGGTGGCCCCCCTCGCAGACCATCTTTCCCAGGTAGAATGATGTCATCAATCGCCTCCAACTCCCACGATTTCGGTACTTGGATGCTGATCGGCCCGACTCTCAAAGAGTTGTACTTGTTGTGGCCGATACCATTCTTTAGCAGGTTCTGAAGTAGCCCTTCTCGTAGCTCAGTCCGCGTCTCGATTATTCCGTCTGTCTGCTGAATCTGTTCCTCAACCGTCGAGAGTATGTCGGCAATACGGCGTTGTTCGGGGAGTGAGGGAAGCGGAATAAGTGTTTTTTCCAGATCCTTCCATGAAGTCCGTGGGAGGTTTGTCCCTTCCATCGTTGAGACAACTCGGTCTCGGATGAGCTTCGAGTGCATTAGGTGAGGTAGGTATTGCTGATGTGTATCCTCCTTAGCGTATAATGGGATAATATCTGAGGAGCAGACGCCCGAAAACGGTGCGATGGCAGCCTTATTCAGGTTCGGACGAAGTTTCCCGAAGAGGACATCACCTTTACGAAAGACCCTCGAACTACTGCGTTCTCGTCCATCCTCGTCGTAGCCGTTGATTTTGAGTTGTCCGCTGTCAAGGTGTTTAAGACCGACGTACCGGATTTCTCCATCTTCGAGATCGTCTACGGAAGCGCGCCTACGCTGATATACGTTCCCAAACCGCTCAGTCGACCAGTCGCTCGGAACGATAAACGTCTTCGGTCCAAGTTGAACCTCTTCGTATCCCTCACGAAGGTCAGACTGCTCCAAGGCTTCACTCATTGATACTCCAACTCCTCCATGTACTGCTGCAGTTCCTCCTTGGTATTCCGACGTTTTGTCTCCAATTCATCAATCTCCCTGAGCTTCTCACTCACGTCGATTGGCTCCTCGGGCTCTGTCGTGTCGACGTAGCGAGGTACACTCAAACTCCAGTCGTTCTCTTCGATCTCCTCCATATCGACCAGCCGACTATGATGCTCCTCTTCGCGCCCGGTGAGGTGCGTCTCAGCGAGGTACGCGACACCATCCTGTGTGAGCTGATTCTGATTCGAGAGCTCCTCGAAAATCTGCACCCCCGACTCCCGGAGCGTCTGGTCCTCGGCGTAGATGAACTGGACCTTGTCCTTGCGCTCTGCAGGCTTGTCCTTGTTCATGATGAGGATACACCCCGGGGACGAGGTGTTGTAGAAGAGGTTCTCAGGTAGCGCGATGACGGCCTCGATCAGGTCGGCTTCCAGAACCGGCTTGCGGATTTTCTTTTCCGAACGGGACCGGAACAACACGCCGTTGTCCATCACGATGCCCGCCTTACCCGTCTCCGATAGCGACGCGATCATGAGCTGAATCCACGCCCAATCGCCTCGATTCTTCGGCGGGAGTCCGTGTGGGAATCGATTGTACGGCTCGTTCTCTTCGACCCACTCTTTGTTCCAACTCTTCTGGTTCCACGGCGGATTCGCGACGACGCGGTCGAACGGTTCGAGTTCGTCATGCTCTGTGACGAATTTCGGCGTCCGTATCGTGTCGCCCTTCGCGATGTCGGCGTCCTGTAGCTCGTGGAGGAGAACGTTCATTTGGCCGATCGCCCATGTATTCAGGTTCTTCTCCTGCCCGTAGAGAGAGATGTCGTCCCGGTCGCCACCTTCCTCTTCTACGTGTTGGGCCGAATAGATGAGCATCCCACCGGAGCCACACGCCGGGTCGTATACGCGGTCCCCGGGTTCCGGATCGACGCACTCGACGAGTAACTGAACGATCTCACGGGGCGTGTAGAACTCGCCACCCTTCTTCCCGGCGTCGTCGGCGAACTGGCGGATGAGGTACTCGTACGCGCGACCGAAGATGTCCGGGTCGACGAGGTCCTCGTTCCGATAGCGATGCTTCGAGAAGTGAGTGACCAGTTCGTCAAGCGTTGCGTCCGATAGCCTATCCTTGTCGTTGAAGTCAACCGAGGTGAGGACCCGATCAGCGATGACGTCGTTCTCGTCCTCAACTGCTTCGAGCGCTTTGTTGAGGGTCGCCCCGATGTCCGATTCCTGTGCGCTGATGTGGCTCCAACGAGCTCGCTCCGGCACCCAGAACTCGTCGTGGAGGTCGCGGTCGGTCTTCACGATGTCCTCGGGGATGTCGTGCTTCTCGGACATCTCCTCCGTCTCTTCTTCGAACCGGTCGTTGATCCGCTTCAGAAACAGGATGCCGAAGATGTAGTTCTTGTAGTCCGCTGCGTCGATGCTCCCCCGCAAAATGTCTGCAGCCCCCCAGAGATGGGTTTCCAGAGTGTCGAGATCGAGAGTCTCCGACTCGGTGTCGATGCCGGAGAGCGTCTCTTGGTCCGAGTCCATATCTAACGGTTCTATCCTTCGACTGGTATATCTCTTTACCTATGGTTTCTCGCTGTCCGCCTTCTCCCCTTACGGAGACTCAGACCGAGTATTGGTAGACGCTCTGTCTATCGAATTCACACCCTAGTCTACTGTATTCAGGAAAAAGACGTCGAGACTACGCAGCAAATAGCGTGTCCCGACTCAAGAGGTACCGGCGAGATGATTAGAGGTGATGCTGTTGAACGGTGACGTCTCCGCCCTTGACCGAGATCATCTCGACGCTGGGTTGGAGACCGCCCTTCGTATCTCCCAGAGCCCCGGTCGACCCACCCGAGAGACCTCGGTGTCGTCCGACTGTAGTCTCTTTCCTGGTGTGAACGTGGCCAGTAATAGTCAGATCTATCGGTACATTCGACGTGTTCATCAAATCGCGGAACGAACAGTCCGGATTCTTCTTCGCGGTAAACGGCGAAACTGACTGGTGGATGAACAGAACCGTCGGGACCGCAGATGGAGGACGTTCAAGCTCGAACCCTGTCCACTCGTACTGGTGGTCAACTCCGTAGATAGACACCGTATCGGAAATTATCTCAGGTCGGGAACTGAGATGAGTCGCGATGCCATCTTCGACTAGTTCTTCCATCTCCCGACGCCCTGCTTCTCGTTCGTGATTGCCGTAGATGTAGTAGAACGGGATGTTGTGTACGAACAGATCAGAAAGTTTCTCTCGGCACAGAGTGACATCTTCGTCCGTAATGCCGGTCTTCGAGTTGTGATAGAGGTCCCCGCCGTGGACGACTGCATTGACGTTCCTGTTCACGGCGTAATCGATCGCGTCACTGAATCCAGCCTCGGGCGAGACAGACCATGTGTTCCGACCGTATCCGTGGGTCGTCTTTCCGAGGTGGCTATCGGTCATGTACAGAATTTCTACTCGGTTCTCCTCGCCACCTCTCTCGAGGCGGTTGATTTTCAGTCGAGATGTACCGTGTATCAACGTTCCCGCTGGCCAGACGTTGGCCGAAATCCCACTGAGTCGGTACCAGCATCCTTCCTTCCATTCGTAACTGCTTCCGAGAGTAGATTTCTCCCACACGATGAACTCGAATTCGGTCCCATTAACGTCTGAGACAGTCATCTCGTACGCTCGATTCTTTATATGTGATTTCCTGCACTTCACGACCTGAACGGGCAGTTCATAGGTCCCTTCATTTCCGAGATCCTCGTACGTCGCAGTCATGCGATTAGCTGATAGAGATCAGTACGTTCCATGACTAGTAATCTTTTCTGTAAGTCTTTATTTTATATAACTACAGTCATAGCACGACTGAGTCGGCTCAGATGGTGGAGTAATCCGAGGATATAGCAACCAGTCTACCGGTCGACACCCAGAACCTGAGTGAAGTCCTCAGAAGGTCAATACAACTAGTGCACAGTGGCTGCATGGAACTCTGTCCAATCTACGTCTAGCTTATAACGGTCGCTATGACTACGGATGATATGAGTACGAGAGGGCACAGTCTCTCGACATACTCTATTCATGACTCAAGCGAAACGAACCACAATTATGATCTACGACAGCGAGAAGCGGGCTCTCAACGAATACGCCGAGAAAGTTTTCGGCCACAGTGACATCCCCTACCGGAGCATCGTCGTCTCTCTTCTCCACAACGCGGATATCTCCGTCGAATCCGAAATCAGCGAATAAGCTCTGAGCTGAGCTCAATTCGCCCCTCACACGTCGCAATGAGATCCGATACACAACCGAGTCGTCCAGAGAGATTTCCCTGCTCGGGGGTAGAATGACCCTCACTGACATCGCTCGTCAGTTCCAACCGGGAAACGATCCCGAGGAAACTCTGCTGCCAAAGGGGACGATATCGGATGTTCTCTCGACAGACCCGGATATCGTGGGGCCCGAGGAATTACGCGGTCTGACGATATCGGACGCTGAAGACGCTTACGTCGGAGTGCGGAGAGCTGAGGCCATAAACACGAGCTACCACTCCGGCACGAAACACGAGCGCGCAAAGCGCCAGTACCGACTGCTGCTACAGATCGACCGAGTCGCCCGTCAACAGTTCGAGCAGCCAGCCGTCGGCATGCAGACGGTCGTTTTCGATCCCACGCAATTCGACCGTGTGCTCGATCCGATCGCACAAGCGACGATTACGACCGAAGGGGTAGAGAGATCGATTCGACGAACACGGGATCGGCTTGACGGAGAGAGATACGTCTACTTCGGAGTTCGAGATATCGATAGCAACGGTCAGAGTCACTGGCACGTGTATTGGTGTCTCGACCAGGTGGTCGTCGCTGGTGATTCACTCGACCTGTATGCTGGGATTGAGGCTCACATTCGACATGCCACTGGAGCAGATTACTCGAATCATCCTGCCACTGAGGCTGTGAAGTGGGACCCGTATCCGAACCAAACTGCTGAGGAATGGGGGTCAGACAGAATGAACGGTGGTGCTGTACATCCGTGCGCGCGCTATGTGGCTGGGAGTCTGCCTCATATTGGAGTCGATGGGGAGATGAGTCCGAAGCAAATCAGGCACGGTGTGGTCGAGTGGGGTCGGTCGGATCGAACCGTTCGAGTTTCTCGTCGGAACGCTCTTCCTGTCGAATTCGAGGGGATGAGTGGGTTCGAGTAGTCCAGTTGGGACAGGTATTCTCTATTTCAATTGTTTTGGAGTTGAGGCGCCCACAATCTCATCTGCACTATATCCGCTCTATTCGTGAGCTTCTTGATCAAAGAACCATCCGATAAGTCCCCCACCGACTATCCCCCCAATCAATTTCAGAATGATACCAGAGATCAATCCGAATATCGCAATAATGATCCAGCCAGTAGTATCGTTCGAGGGATTTCCTTGGGATGACAATACAGCTATGTTAAGAAATGTCCCGACAATGACACCAATTATGGAAGAAGGAATCCCTCCAATTATTGCGACTAGTAGCCCATATTTTGCTCCATCTCTGCCTCCTTTCCTTCTCAGGTAACCGACTGTCGCGCCACCAGCGAACCCACCTCCCAAGGTGAAAATCCATCCAATGAGTACCCCCAGCGCTGGAATTACTACACCGAGCGAGATGAGAAATACGATTCCCGAGCCGATTAGTATGTCCCTTTGCCTACTCGTGATTCTGTCTAAGGCACCTGACGGGGATTGTTTATTTGCATGTGTATCTGAGCTCCAATCTTCACTTGTCATCTTCAACTACATTATCTTTTTCCTATATAAGATTTCTGAGTTTCGGAGAATACCTGCGTGACTATAGTCGCACGACCAGATCTCATCTGACGGTAGAGCGAATCAGAACTCCTACCGGAGTATATCAAAGACACCGCTCGCCTCGTACTGCCTCCCTGTCTGCCTTCCGGTCACTTCTCGTATCAACCCTGATCTGTCGAGTTCATCAACGGCTTTGTATACGGTCGGACGCGAGACGCCGAGAACATCTACCAAGTCGGGCGGAGCAAAGTACGGGTGTTGGAGCAATTGACGAGCGAGTTTGTCCGTCGCACTATCGCCATTGTAGCGTTCACTGTACTCGGCTTGCAGCTCATGCAACTCCCGTATGCGTTCGTACGTGTGTTCCGCTTGGGACCGAATCCCCTCAACGAAGAACTCGAACCATTCGTTCCACGCTCCCTCATCGCTGACAGCGCGCATTCTCTGGACATAGTCGTATTTGTTCTGATTGAGATACTCACTCTGGCAGATGTAGACACTCTCTGGGTAGCCTTCTTGCATCAGATACAGGATGGTGAGCAGTCGACCGAGACGACCGTTTCCATCCGAGAAGGGGTGGACTGTCTCGAAGAAGTAGTGGATAACTGCTGCATCGATGATCGCGTGGTGTGCCCCACCGGCCTGTGCGTAGGACGTCAGTGACTCTACTAATGGTTCAACGCTCTCTGGCGTAGGTGGAACAAACGAGCGTTGGCCGAGATCTGGACTTGGTAGGTGGACCATGTGGTCTCGGAAGTTACCGACGACGTCACCGTCGCTGCTGACACCGTCTAAAAGAACCTCGTGGAGTCGTTTGATCAGATCCGGTGTGATCGCTTCGTGTCTCCCTGTGTTGCCGGTAGCCAATGAGATTGCCTCCTCGCAGTTGACTGCCTCTCGGGTATCCTTCGGCACCGCAGGGGGGTCCGTATCGTCAGCATAGCGAGTACGGTACGCTTCGACATCGGTGAGGGTTACGTCCGCGCCCTCGATACGGGCTGATTCGACTGCTTCTATCCGACGCAATCTCGTGCATATTGAGTCAGAGAAATCGCTCGCGGAGAGAGCTCCGTCGACACGACCGAGTTGATGTGCAGCTTCGATGGCGAGTTCGTGTACCTCGTCGGTGATCTCGAGCCCAGATTCTACGGAGAGGGGCTCGGGGCGGAAATACGAATGAGGATGAGACGGTACGTATTCGCCCGGTGGCTCATGGGATGAATCCTCATTCTGCATAACGCGTACTCTTCGTACTATCGGATGGGACAAAGGTATTCTCGCGCGCGGGTTTTTTGCTCAACTGGTGTTCTGGACGGACGACAGAAGCGTTTTATCCCCAATATTCTACAAACCCCATATACTCTAGTAATGATGGTTGTTCTGGAGGAAGTTAACACAGAAGGGGAGAGGAGCAGTCCTGGCGATAGTAGTCAACGAACAACTCGCCCGATCTCGGGGTCAACATCGTTCAAGGAATGATGAAGCGGTCACGAGATACGATTTCGTCTTCGGTCTCTAATATGCGATTCGCGAGCGATCGAGAACACTTGAAACGTACTCTCCCCCCTCGATCCCGACCAAAATGTGGCCCGAGCGAAGTCATCAGTGATGACCGCCACGATCATTGTCCTCAGGTTCTCAACGTTCTGGACGACGGCTATGACGTTTAACCCTCCATACTTGAATGACGCGTAGTAACAACCCCGGTACTCAGTGGTCTAACTTTCTAATCTGAAATTGTCCATCAGACGGGAGCTGAATCGGCTATCCGTGTATCCACAACGAATCACTCACTCTGGATACTCCGCTGATGGACACTGGTCTGTTGCCCCCCCAATCCCAACTGGTCAGCTGTCAACCAGACCACGTCGCCTCCCCCGAGGCGACGTTCATCCTGCGACGACAGTTAGTCTGCCGTCGCTTACGTCTATTCCGACTACGCATCTCACTGCAACAGCGACGAGCGGAGAGTTCATACATGTTCCCTGTTAACGTCCACTGTGGAAATCGTGTGCCAGCAGTGTAGCTGGTCAGTGAGTGATTCGGGCGATCTGACGCCCTGTGAGTTCAACAGGCGGTCGATAGAGCACTTCGTAGAGACGGGCCATTCAGTCTGTAGTACCGACCATCATCCGAGAGAAAGGGGCTATTAGCTCCGACTACCTGATTATTTATTTCCGACGGTGGGGTATCGCAGTAGACTGTAACTGCTATACTCGTTCGGGGTGTGCGTGACTGCAGTATGCACACTCGTAGACTCGGTGCGGTTTTCTGGCGCACTTCTCGTTTTCCGGCTTCACGTTGTCTCGCCGTATCACCGGCGTAATCGTCAGCGATATCTCGTGCTCGCGTTCCCCTCCGCAGTTCGAGCAGTGTCTGAGTACCATTCCATCCCGTTCCGACCATTCGAGGTTTTCTTTTGACATCTTTATGCGGGGTTACTGCTGAGCGGTTGACCATCAGAAGCGATCGTTGGGAGAGACACGAACGCCATACGCTGGATACGGTGCATCAATCATCCACGGCCTCTGGAGCACGAACTGACCGACTGGATTCGTAATCAAATACCGCGTCTATCTTCTCGTCGCCGTTGTACTGGACGCTCTCGGCTCGATCATCGAAGTCGATAACACCGTAGTCAGCCAGTATCGGAAGGTGACGGTGGTGCAGGTCGATGGCGACGGCCTCTCTGTCCGGTGCCGACGACTGTCCCTCCCGTTCGGTTACGTAGTCGACGAGGTCGTCGAACGATGCAGTATCGTCGTCGCTGTTCCGAAAGTAGCCGAGGATGTGCCGTCGACGTTCGTCTGCGAGGCACCGGAACACCGAATCAGAGGTGGGATCTTCCATCCGCATCGTTCATCTCTGGTTCACTCGTCCGGTTCAACTACCTGCTTGACATATCTTCTCTGCCTCTCCCTACCGGATATGGAAAGCCATTTTAAGTAGAACTGATATCACGACTCGTTGGTCGACTCGAAATTCTCAGCGACGAGACCAATCAACGACTTTCGGAGGACTGTCTCGGCTCCACGCCGGACACGCTCGGAGGTGGCTTGCCTGCTGATGCCCAATTGATCGGCGATCTCGTCGAGTTTTATTTCTCGGGGGACCGAGAAGTAGCCCTCTTGGACGGCCATCGTCAACGCCTCTCGCTGTTCGGGCGTGAGACCGAAGCCGTATTCGGTTCGGGAGGCTTCGTCGGGGGCGTACACGCGGTCGATGTGAACGGGGTAGTTGTGGGCCTGATAGAACTGGTGGAACCGCGTCAGGTCGGCGTGGCTCCGGAAGCGAACGGTGAACGACCACTCGGAATTACCGTGGGCGTCCATGATCGCCCCGTTGTGCTCGCTGAGACCGTTCAGGAACGTTTCCTTGTCCGTCTCCCACTCGACGTAGTAGAGGACGCTCCCGCCGAGTCGCGTGACGGCCTCGAGGTGTTTGACCACCTCGCTGTCTCGAAGGTGTTGTTCGAACTGCTCGAACTCCTCTCCCGTCGCCCACAGGAAGGGGATACGGGATTCTCTGAGGGGGACGAGACGTTCGAGTTGGACCCGGACGTTCGGGTCCCCGCTCGTTGCCCGTCCGAACGGGAACGAATTCGAGGGAAGCGTAAACTCAAGTACGACGCTCATTGGGGCTTTTCCTCCGGGCAGTGAATGGGTGATGGACGGACAGGCTGTCCGACGATCGAGAGATACTGTTTGTTCTCTGAGTTGGATACGTGGGTACTGTCATACGTGACTGATGATGGTGCGGAACTAACATGCTGAATGATATGTTCCGCGTGACTGCCACGCGAGGAGAACGAGGAGACTGCCTCCTTGACCGGGTATCCCGGCTCAACGGCCCCTTCATCTTAGGGACGCGAACACAGAGTGCGGTAGTTCCGTTACTCAGATCTTCGTAACAGAGCCGGATAACGGTTTGGCTGAGTTACTTCGATCGGTATAGAGAATAGAGCTGTCACAGTTCCAAAGGGTGACGAGTTCTGCTCAATGTGTCATGATAGACCGAACCTCTAATCAATTCGTACGCGCTACTGAACAGCTGATTCGACAGAGATGATGTGGAACGCATCCCGTACTAATCCCACCACAGATTGGTCTGCGCAGAGGAGGAATTCTCGTGACGGCTGTCTCGAAGATGCTCAATGGGCGCCGACGAGGAACTCTGGTTCGACATCACTGATCCGTATCCGGGAGACACCTCTCGGGGAAATGTCGCATGCACCCCGAGACTGAGGAAACTACTGTCGAGGCTCACTCGTAATCCCTCGGACGTACAGTCGATAGCTAATTGAAATCGAAGTTATCAGATCGCTCAGCACTCGGAAGAAGTCGACCGGAACTCGTCGATATGGTCGTAGTAGTACGCGAGAGCGGTGTGGATATCACCAAGACTGAGGTAGGGGTACAACTGCGTGATTTCGTCGGGATCGTAGCCACAATGCACGTGGGCGATCGCGATGTCCTTCACTCGCACCCCCGTGCCTTCCATTGTCGGTGCGCCATTGCTGTGTTCTGGGTCCTGTACGATGCTCATGTGGCGAAGAGGAGAGACGTTGACTTGAAGCACGGGGTCACTGAGGACTTGCTCTCAGTGCAATTCGACGAAACTCTCGTCGGCCGAGATCTGGTTATTATCGGAAGACGTTTCGCCGAGAGTGGTCAATGAAAAGCCCGCTCAATCACTATTCAGGATTACTGAATCAGCGAACGGTATGAGGAGTAGTGAGGTGATCATGGGGGTGAATTCAGCTCTCTGTATCGTCTTCCCGGGACTCGTTTATGTCTGAGAGCTCCTCGAACAGTTTGTTGGCTTCCTCTTGGCGACGGGCGAGGCCGTAGCTCGTGGCTTCGCGACTCCGCTGGGCAGCATTCACGAACTCGTCGATGTCGCCCTCGTAGGTACCGATACTGTGTCGCCAGTCCGATGTCACCTCCGCTATAATTCGCTTGACGGCGTCGCTGAAGCTCTCATCGTCTCGCCTCTCCGCTTTGAGGAGGTCGTACGCCTCGTCATCGAGCTCGATCCTATTCGTCCCCATGGTAGTGGATAAATTGTGATGGTATACCAAAATAGAATCGGCGACGCGGTTTTTGAGTCTACGAGATCAACCCGAACGATATCGTCTTCCTGATTGTGGATTAAATGGGGGACTTGCTCCCAGTGCAATCCGACGAATCTCTCGTCGGTTGAGATCAGCACTGCTCCGTGTGAATTCTCGCGCGCGCTATTTTCCCGATGTCGAGTTGTTGATCGGGCGATAGCAGGCTCGTAGCTGTGGAATTTTACCCGCTCCATATACTCTATCAGAGGAGTTGTCTACGACGGAGTTGCTCATGTGGGGTTGCTGCCGAAGGAGATGGTTCGAGTTGTGTCTCTATTCTCCGTGGTAGAGGTGATGGATACTAACTGGTTTCCTGAGCGGATGTCTTGCGTGTTCTCACTCCCCCCTCTTCTGTGATAACTTTCCTCTGATGTTACAGACAGTACTTCGCTGTCCCAGTTGTCTCCAATGGGAAACCTCCCAAGTCGAGAGGATGAACTATCAGACAACCAGTGACTCGGCGCCAACAGATCCGCATCAGTCGGCGCAGACAGGGCCGGCTTCTACAGTGATAGAGTCGAGTCGGAGACGACCACTTCGCTCGTTTCGACGTCACCGTCGCGCCCCTTCGTATCTGGTTCGAGCTCGAATCGAACAACGTTGCCAGCTCCGATATCAGTCTCGTTTGTTCGTTCCCACCCAATCACCTCTCCAGCTGGATTATAGACCTTCGCGACCACTTCGACATAGTCAAGCGATCCGTCTCGCTGGTTCTGAACCTGCCCTCGAACGAGTACTTGGGACTCTGACGACCGAAGTTCAACACCGGACAATGTTACTCCGTCCGGGTCCAACGTAGTGGCCAGAGCCACGTTTCCAACGCTCACCTCGAAGTCGTCGATCACGCTGTAGTCGTCGACATCAATCGATGGGTCGATACGCGCAGACCATGTCTCGCCCACACCGAGAGTCTGGACGTAGCCCTCACTGGAAGCAAGGTATTCGCCGGCATCGTTGAGCCAGTCCACAGTGACCGGGAGTCGTTTGGTGGGAGATTCGCCGTCGTTCGTCACGAGCACGCCGGCCATCGGTCTCGTCTCATATCCCGTGTCGACCTCGACTAGACTCGTCTCACCGATTGTAATGTCTGGCTGGGGGACGACGACGTCGTACGACCATTCAGTGTCGTAGTCGACTAATCGGAATTGGAGCTGATACGCTTGATCGAAGCTGACGTCGTCCGACGTGAACTTTCCTGTCTCACCGGGGGCGACGTCTTCGATCTGGAAGGAGCCGATTTCCTCCCAGCGAGTCGCGTCGGCGGTGCTGAGCTCAACGGTCGTCTCGAAGGTTCCTGCTTGATCGCCTGTGTTTCGGATGCGAACGGTGAAGTTGTGTTCCTCACCCGCTTGGACCTGGTCGGGAGCATCGACACCGATGACCTCGAATGACGCAGATCCTCCTTCTGATGCCTGGGTCGAGGTAGACTCTTCCTGGGTCGTCTCCGTGTTCTCATTACCCTCGGTGGCACCATCCGAGTTGTTCGTGCCACCCGCGCATCCTGATATGCTAATAATACCCACAGTTAGAGCCAGATAGCTTCGACGTCGCATTCATGAACCGAAGAAGTGTCATCTGATTAACTTTGGTGTTCCAACAATAGGATGTGTGCGCACAGGTGAATCCTGAGACTGATGGAACTGAACACTCAACGATCGGCTCACAGAACACCAGATTTCTCGGTGGTGGGAGTCCACCAAGCTCCGTGTGTTCCGATTAGTTCAGTGGATGTGGGCACGAAACAACTCTTCAGTAGAGTCGTACGCCTTGAGTGGCTGATTTATCTCACCTCTCGTACCGTCATCTGGACACCACTGATAGTATGTCAGTATAAGGTTTCCAGTCCTTATCTACACGTCGCAGCGACCGCCTTTCGAAACACTTCCCATTCCTCAGACAATATTTGATATCGTTAAAAAGATTGAATATTTCACACCTCCTGAGAGTTCTGTATGGATCCCTACGAGGAAATAACGCTCTGGTTTACAATCGAAGACGATTACGAGGTTGAACTCCCCGAAACGGGAGACACGAAGCCAGCAGTGAGAATGGGAGATCTCGGGTTGTTCTTTTTCAAATATGCCGGCCTCGTCGGTGCAGCGGACGAGATGCTCTCAGGGAATGAAGAGATGGAATCGTATGTATTTGAGGTTCTCCAGCAGATTACGCCAGGGGAGATTACAGAATTTCAAGTGCCGGATGACTTTGAAGAGAAACTCCATGAGTGGGGTGTCATTGATGCATTCAGAGGCCGACCCGAGAGTTTCGCTACTTCTGCTTCCATGAGCCTCCAGTATCTCAACAAGCCAAATTTCATCGATTGTGGTGCCCTGACTGGTCCGATTGCCATTCTTATTTTCTCCCTACTCCTGAAAAACGTGGGTGGGGGCAACATAACGGAGACGACGTTAATTGAGCGGGATACCAAGGGGAACGTCACGAAGACCGAAACCCGAAAACGGGGTATCTGGTTGGGGAAAGAAGAAGAGACTCCACCTCTTTCGGACCTCCTCGCAGTGATCAATGAACTGTCGGGAGGAGACATCTGCGAGTAGCACCGACAAGGCATTAACCTCCACTGAGCGAACGGGCTCTTCGGGTTACGGGGCTCCACCCTCACCCGTGACACAACTCCAGCGGAAAACCCACAGAGAATGCTCGTCTTGCCACAGCCAACAGTGCCATCCAACGGACATCCGTTGGTTCCTGGTTAAGTACAGCGCCGTGACTACTAATTGAGTAGTGGGAGTCGGTACGGCCACACCGAGCAGTACCTGCGCTCCCACAGTCAATATGTCTGATCCGAAATTTAGCACCATCCATATCCAACGAACAGATCTTCAGGATCTCGATGACTACGCCAAGAGGGAGTTCGGGACCACTGATATCCCGTACCGCGTGATCGTCCAGCACCTCCTCGCCGAACATGTGGAGTAAATTCTGGTCCACGGCAGAGGAACCGGCGTACGATGTCACTCTCAACTTCGCTGGAGCCTGCCGGGATAATTCGGGCCCCAGCTCGTATGGACTCGTACTCCAACGCTCGGGGGAGAGAACTACGTATTCTGGTGAGCTCGGAGTCTCAACGAGTAGCGGGGCAGAGTTCCGAGCACTGATTTTCGGATTGAAGAAGGTGCTCGTCGGGGGTGCATCACATCTCCAGGTGCGAGGCAGCTCCGAGGTTGTTCTGAGGCCACTCCAGGGAGAGTACCAGATGCCAGACGGTCCTCTCTGGAGAGATTACTACTGCGCGAACTGGCTCATTCGACAGCTCGACGACGTTGAGATCACCTGCGTTCCTGCTCATCTCAACAGGGAGGCGACGAGACTAGCCGAAGATGCGCTAGACGATCACTTCTAAATGACACAATTAACTCCTTGCTTCGGATAGATAGAGTCACAATTCTTCTGTTCGGGAGTATTGGCGGGGAAATGATGTTGACCTGCAGTGTTTCTGAATCAACTGGACGCTATCTGTCTTCTGTGTAGTCAGATTCGTCACTCCCATCCTCTGCTTGATTTGATGAGTAATCGTGCTGAGTCTCTTTTTTTATACAGCAACTTTTTCAGGGACGAATGTCCCGGTAGTACCTCTCCGAGAAAATATGAGTATCTGCTGCTACGATTTTGCCCATGGGTTTCCACGGAGAACCTCTGTAAAGTCGCATATATACTCGGTTAACGCAGAGGGAGAGAAACGTGCTCACGTTAACTAACGCGGGCCCAATCTAATACTGATCGTTGAGGCAGGCGTCGTAGCGCATCTGCCCAACTTGGTGTTGTAGCTCTACGCTTGACTCGTTGACGTGGCTCAGTATGCCTCGAATACGCGACGATGCGCAGCCAGGGTAGTTCTCCTCGTCGCTCATGGTGTCTCCATTCGGTGCCCGCGACCATGGAAGTATCGCCGGCAACGGCCACCATCGCGTGGTCTGCGGGGCACAGGAACACTAAGGCACGACGAGTACAGTCTCATCTATGGGTTCGGGAAGCATCGATATCGGCGAGTTTGAATCCGCTAGCGAGGACGAATTCCGGTCAGCGTCAGGTACTGAAGATGTGATCACATTTCTAAATGAGCATCGCGATCGGGCATGGACAGCGAGCGAGCTCGCATCGCGTACCGAGCTCGATCCCGACTCCGTGAGGACGATTCTGTGGCGCCTGAAGGAGCGAGATTTAGTCAGGTACAAGGAACCGTATTGGGCGCTCACGGATGATACCGATCGACTCAGTAACGCGTATTACCTCCACAAGACCACTGAGCGTCTCAATCGTCGATATGGGACGGAGAATCTCAAGGAGTGGATGACCGAGGATTCTAGATCAATAGAGGACTGAGTTCAGGTGCAGTAGCAAGCGTGTGAATAGCACTCGTGCGCCAGTCATCTAAAATATTATCTCTCCATCTCACCAACGATTGGATGAGTCGTGTCCGGGGAATGTTCTCCGGGGACGACTAATACAGCCCTCAGGTTCGACGATCCCCTTCCGATACTTCGCCTGGTCAGTCGTGTACACGACTAGCCGAGGCTATGTCGGGTAGGAGACCGCGTTGGCTCGAGGGCATAACCGTCTATGATGAAGAAAATCCCAACAAAACAATCGGAAACCGAGAAGCAGAGCAACGAAAACACCACAGGTACCCTCCATTTCGATGGTGGATCGCGGTTAAATTCTACATCCGCTGCGTACGGATTTGTGTTAGAGATCGGTTCGACATTAGTTGAGGAATCAGAACACATCGGTCACGGAACGAACAACCAGGCGGAGTATGCGGGACTCGTAGCAGGACTCAGCAAGGCACGTGAGATGGGCGTCACCAAAATACATGCCTTCGGAGATTCTGAACTAATTGTAAAACAGGTAACAGGCGAATACGCAGCGAAACATGAGAATATTCGCCCCCTGTACGAACGAGCAAAGGAGCTCATCCCTGAGTTTGACGAGTTTACGATAGAACACCTTTACCGGGACGAAAACTGCCGAGCGGATAAATTAACCAAGCAAGAGCTCGATTAGCCAACGCAACTCAGAGATGTTCAGTACACCCATCTTTACTGAGTAGGCTACTCACGAGCGTCTCCTTCTATTCACGGGTAGTGGAGGCCGAGTAGACGATCTGTGAGAAAGTGGTGGATCGGGCAATTTATTTGGGAGATTTCATTTAGTAATGGCAATAGTCTAACTGAATGAACGGAGTTAATTCACCCTCATACAAGATTTGTACTAAAATCTTAATACGTCCTCGTTCCTGGATCTGGATGAGTCACTGGGAATGATTCCCAGCACGACTATCAAAAGCCCTCGGGTCCGACGCCCTCCAACTCGGCGATTCCACTGAGATCCCTTATGACCTCCAGCGGATGCGCTGTCAAGCGGTGTCACCAGAGGCAAAGAATGCCAAATGAAAGCAATAAATTACTTTCCCGACATGCGGAAGTACCGACGTGCGAGCAACCAAGCAGAACGAAAACCGGTCGAGAAAACTCGGTATCTGCCACTGGAGAGCAAGTACGCTGCTTCCATGTCGAACCCCGGGTTTGGGGCGACCACTGAGAGTCTCGAAGGATATCCAGACGGAGTCGAATTTCTGCCGAGGATAGCCTTTCGCGAGCCTGCGACAACGCTGTATGCGAGAGACGCTCCAGAGGACCTCGAAGATCTGTATAATCGTCTCTGGAAGCATCAGCACGGTCGCCTCGCTACCCCGAGGTTCAAGATCTCCAGCGAGGTGGAAAAGGGGCTCATGGTCGATTCAACAGAGGAGGAGAAATATCTCCGCATCCGGCCTCTACTGGACTTGGTACCGCAGTGCCGACGGTACGCCGTTATCCGTCGGTTTCAGCGGGCAAATCTACGTCGTTTCAGCGCTCACTACGGGGGCAACGAAGGTGCCTTCATCGGTGCTGCCATCATCGAGATGTACGACGATCTGGAGTCGTTCCTGAACGCTGAGTCGGATCTACACGATCGCGCAAGAGAATACTGGGACGTCTACCAGCCGGAGCGCGATGAAAATGACGAGAGGAAAAAGTACATTCCAGAGCTCGAGGATCTGGCGGAGTTCGCTTTCGAGGTGTGGGGTGACGAGGAATGAGTGCCCCAGCAGAACCAGCTGACCGTTACGTCGTCACAAATCCTGATCGCATCCCCGTAGAGTTGCGTGAGAGGAAAGAGTGGCTCGTCGCGCGAGTCACCGAGAACGGGAAGCCACCACTCGCCCCAAACGGCGGTGATTCGTGGAACGACACGTCTCAATCGCTCTTAGAGTTCGACGACGCATATGAACTGACCTGCGAGATCGCGCAGTCCGGGCGGATTGATACTGATGCTGGTGAACGGGTAGCACTTGCATACCGGCTCACTGCCGGTGACCCGTATACTGGAATCGACATCGACGATATCGAGGACATCACTCTCGTTTCCGGTCTGATCGAGAAGTTTTCCACCGGATACATCGAGAAGTCCGTCTCAGAGAACGCTCACATCATCGTGAGAGCCTCAATCCCCGAAGTGACTGGTGGTAAGTATTCACTGTCGGATGTGGATGGTGCTACAGTGGAGCTGTACGACCGGAACCGCTATCTCGTCTTCACCGGTGACGTAGTTCGCTCGGCCTTACCCATCGGCGATGGTCAGGAAGAGATGGATGCACTCGTCGACGAACTAACGGCGAAAAACCAGAGCCGAAGAAGAACTCACTCCTCCCCTACGAGGGGCGGTCCGAAGCAAACGAGCTCAATCACCGACATCGGGAAGCGGTCTGCTCGGTGGTATGCTCAGGGTTCAACCCGATCGAGCACTGACCGACCAACTGCGGACGAGGTTGTAGCCACAGCCAGAGAGTACGACCATGGATTTGACTCCCTCTGGCGCGGTCAGACGTCTGGGTATGAGACTCAGTCAAATGCAGACATGGCTCTCGCTACCAAGCTCGCGTTCTGGTGCAAAGGAGATGAGTCGCTGATGGACGAGTGCTTCCGTCAGAGCGATTTCTACGGCTGCCGAGGTCAAGAAATCCCGAAGTGGGATGCAGTGCGCAAGAGCTCCGGTGATACCTACGGAGATCTTACGCTTCGAGAGGCGAGGCGACTCAATGCAGGGAGATACCAAGGGTCGTACCTTCGTCAGTAATCATGTCTATCGTTGTCGTAACCAGGGATATGCCAGTCTGCAATAGATTTAATATTCTACCCATGTTCCTTTGGCACAGACCAGCAGATGGCGTCAATGCCAACAGTAGTCTTGCTCGAATGTCACAAGCGTCATGACCGGAACTAAATCGGATCCCGGGGATAGAGGACTCATGAGCTCCGATAACGGTAAATTACCTTCAGGCAAGAAAGAAGTGGGTTGGGGCGGATTCGAACCGCCGGCCTGCTCCGTGTGAAGGAGCCGTCATAACCTGGCTAGACCACCAACCCAGGCAAAAAAATCTAGCTCCGGGTGAGACTTAACCGTTCTGCTTCGGTCTCACTCGGCGGCGCCGCCGCGGTACCGCTTCACACGCCCGCGCGCTCGCTTGATAGCCTTCTTACCGCCGCGTTCGGCGCGGTGCGGAACGTTTCGGAGTTCCGTCTCCAGGCGCTCGCGTCCGGTCGGTTCGGATTCGACCGGTCGTTCCCGTCCGACCGCCCGGCGAACGCGCCGTTCGAACGGGGCGGCCTCTTCGCGTAACCCGACTGCGAGGTGGTCGCCGGCCCGTCGGAGGTAGTACCAGGCGTCTTCGAAGTGTCGGTTCATACGCGTCGGTAGACCGTCTGCGAATAAAAGGATTATGCGGGTCGTTACCACCGTGTTTTAGGCCAACCAAAACCGAAGCGCTTTAGTGGTTGTTAGGCATGCCTAAAACTGATGCGACGCCGGTTCGCCGGTGTCCATCGAGAGTCTGTCCCAACGTGGCCGGCCGTGGGCATCATCACCGTCGGTCCACACCCTATAGTAGCGTTCGCAACTGATTATCCATCTGACCGCACGGTGTCGTGCGGTCGAGTGAGTGAAGACTTGCGGACGCTACTATATCACTCAGTCGTACGTCGGCGACTCCTCGGGTACCTCGTCCCGCTTGTTTACCAGCCGCGCGAACACGAACAGCGCGTCCGACAGGCGGTTGAGGTAGCGAATCGCCTCCGCGTTCACCGGTTCCTCGTCCGCGAGGGCGACGGCGCGGCGCTCCGCCCGGCGCGTCACCGCCCGCGCGTGGTGGAGTTTCGCCCCGGCGTCGCCGCCGCCGGGAAGGATGAACGACCGGAGCGGTTCGAGTTCCTCCTCGGCCTCGTCGATGTACGCCTCCACCTGTTCGACGTGGTCGGCGCGCACGACGGGGGCGTCATCGTCGGGGTCCGGGTTGGCGAAGTCGGCCTGCACGACGTGGAGGTGGTTCTGTATCCGCTCCAGTTGCTCGTCCACGTCGTCGTAGCCGGTGGGGCGGACGCTCCCCACCAGCGCGTTCGCCTCGTCGACGGTGCCGTACGCCTCGATGCGGGTGTTCGTCTTCGACACCCGCGACATATCGCGCAGGTCGGTCTTCCCCTCGTCACCCCGACCCGTGTAGATGGTCATGCCGCGAGCGTCTTCTCGACGTACTGGAGGATGTTCTCGGATTCGCCCATCGTCACCCCGCGGTCGTGGTCGATGAGGACCGGAACGGCGCGCTGGCCGCTCACGCGCTTGACCTCGTCGCGTTCGGAGTGGAGCGCACCGACCCACTCGGTCTCGTACTCGACGCCCTCCTCTTCGAGGGCGTCGTGGACTTTCTCACAGTACGGACAGCCGTCCAGAGCGTACAGCGTGATGCTCATGGGGAGACGTTCGGACTCCGCGCGCAAAGAGATTTGGCCGCCGGCAGCGCCCGTCCGCGTTCCCCGCCGACACCTCGGAACGCCCCCGAAACCTCACGAACGACCGGAACGAACGCTCTCGCGTGTCAGAAGCGTTAATCGGGGCGTTCGAGTAGGACGTGTATGATCGACGTCGAGGAGACCTACATCGAGAACCGCGTCCTGGTCCACCCGAACGACACGAACAACTACGACATGGCCCACGGCGGCAACGTGATGAAGTGGATGGACGAGGTGGGGGCGATGTCCGCGATGCGCTTTGCGGGCGAGACGTGCGTCACGGCGCGGATGGAGAGCGTGAACTTCCACCGTCCCATTCCGCGCGGCGACGCCGCCCTCATCGAGTCGTACGTCTACGAGGCCGGACAGACCAGTGTGAAGGTCCGCCTCCGCGTCTTCCGGGAGGACCCCCTTACCGGCGACACGGAACTCACCACCGAATCGTACTTCGTCTACGTCGCCGTCGACGAGGACGGCGACCCGACGGAGGTGCCCGAACTGGAGACGAACACCGAGTACGGTCGCGAACTCGTCGAAACCGCCCTCGAAGGCGAAAAGGAGTCGAACGGACACGACGAGTAGCGGAGAGCGAGGAGAGCACGCCCCGCCGCACCTCGAATCTCGTGTTCGATAACTGCGGCGCACCGTTTATGTTCTACAGTGACAAGTCGAATTCGAAGAGGAAACCCGTGACCGGACCACTCAGCACGCTCGTCGAGGAAGTCGAAGCGTCCTCGCAGACGCTCTCCATCGTCAACTACGGCGGCTCCGAGGCGGCGACAGACCGCATCGTATCGTACTTCGAACCCCAACACGTGGCGGTGAGAGACGGCGTGTCGGCGCCGTCGCTCCCCGCCGACTTCGCCGTGTTGCACGACGGCGACTCGTTCGTCGCCGCCGCCGCGGTGGCCGATATCGACTGCCACCTCTCCGGGGAGAGCTACCTCGAAGACGGCGGCTTCGGATTCGCCGAACGACCCGCCATCCTCCGGCACGTCGACGACCGAACCTTCACGAGTTACGACCGCCGCCGGATGACGCTCGCCTCCCGTGAGATAGAGTCCTACGCCTACCACGCCGGCGGAGGTGAGATTCACGCCGGCTTCCAACGTTTCTCGATTCTGCGTCCACAGACGCGGATATACGAGCGAATCGACGAGGCGGGCGTCGACGTGCACGCCTACGGCGCCCCCGACGCGAACGCCCCCGAACCCGTGGTCGCGCACCCTTCCGAGGACGCGGAGATTCTGGGCTCGTGGTTCGTCGTCTACGAGGGCGACGGCCCGGGCGACGCGCGCGCCCTCGTCGCCGTCGAGACGGACGCCGGCGCGGGAGAGTTCTCCGGGTTCTGGACGTACGAGACCGAGACGGTCGAGACCGTTCTCGAACGCCTCCGCGCGGAGTACCCCGCGACGACCGACGCCCCCGCGCCGACCGGCGACTGAGCCGACCGTCCGGGGACGCTCGACGCCCTCGCGAACGCTGCGACGCGAGCGCCCGGTTCTCCGCCAGCGTTTGCCACCTCGCGAACGACTTTTGCGGTCGACGCCGGACGCGGGTACGTGCCCCTCACCATCGGAATCCACCCGTCCGTCGCCCGCATCGTGCCGCCCGAACGCCTCGAATCGGAACTGACTGACGCCGCCCCCGAGGCGACCGTTCGCGTCCTCGACGGTCACGGCGACGGCAGGGGCGGCAGGGACGTGACCGTCGACCCGGCTTCCGTCGGCGACTCGATAGACGTCGTCGCCTCGTTCGGCTTCGAGGAATGGTTCCTCGACGCCGGTCTCGAGTGGGTCCACGTCGTCCGCGCCGGTCACGACGAGTTCCCGGTCGAGGCCCTCCGCGACCGGGGAATCGCGCTGACGAACAGTTCCGGCATCCACGGCGCGCCCGTCGGCGAAACGGTACTGGGCTACATGCTCCAGTTCGCCCACGGCCTGCACCGCTACCGCGACGACCAACTCGACCGCGAGTGGAACCCGCGGCCGTGGGGCGAGTCGTTCACACTGGAGGGCGAACGCGTCTGCGTCGTGGGACTGGGTACCCTCGGACGCGGTATCGCTCGCCGCGCGGACGCCATCGGGATGTCGGTGACCGGCGTGCGCCGGACGCCCGCGCCCGTCGACCACGTCGCGGAGCGGTACTCGCCCGAGAACCTCCGGGAGGCGGTCTCGGACGCGCGGTTCGTCGTGCTCGCGGTTCCCCTGAACCCGGCGACGGAAGGGTTGTTCGGCGCCGAGGAACTGGCGGCGATGCGCGAAGACGCCTACCTCGTGAACGTCGCGCGCGGCCCCGTCGCGGACCAATCGGCCGTCGTCGACGCCCTCAAATCCGAGTCCATCGCCGGCGCCGCTCTGGACGTGACCGACCCCGAACCGCTCCCACAAGAGTCGCCGCTGTGGGGGATGGAGAACGTCGTCGTCACGCCGCACGCCTCGGCCGCCGACGAGGCGTTCCCCGAACGGGTCGCGGACATCGTCGGCGAGAACGTTCGCCGCCTCGAATCCGGCGAATCGCTGGCGAACCAGGTGGTCTGAGACCGAAGGGGTCGTCCGACTCAGTGTCCGATGGCCCACGGGTAGCCGCCGGTCGCCCGACTCCGGCGGGGGGCGCCGTTTCCGCTCCCGCCGGGCCCGCCCTCGTCCGAACCGGGAGCGTCGGCCGCGTCGACCGCGAGCACGTCGTCGACGCGGAGCACCGCCGAAACGGCCTCGAACGCCGTCGTGAGCGTCCGGTCGAGGACGGCCGACGGCTCCAGCACCCCGGCCTCGACCATCTCACGGAGCGCCCCCGACCGGCCGATACCGACGGTCGAGTCGCCCTCACTGTGCCGGGTCCTGAGTTCGACCAGCGAGTCGACGGGGTCGAGACCGGCGTTCGTCGCCAATTGGCGAGGTATCGCCTCCAGCGAGTCGGCGAACGCCTCGACGGCCGCCGCCTCTCGCCCGCCGACGCCCTCGGACCACGCGCCGAGGTCCCGCGCGAGGGCCGTCGCCGCCGCGCCGCCGCCGGGGAGGACGCCCTCGTCTCGGAGGGCGCGCCGGACGAGCGTCCGGCAGTCCTCGACGATGCGCTCCGTCTCCTCGGCGACGTGCGGCGTCCCGCCGCGGAGCAGCAGCGTCGCCCGCGACTCCCCGCGACCGCCCGTCACGACGAGCGTATCGGCCGTCCCGACGGTCCGCCGACGGACCTCGCCCGCGCGTCCCAGGCGCTCGGGGGAGAGGTCCGCGACGGCCATCGTCGGGTCCGCGTCCGTCGCGCGGGCGAGAGCGTCGAACTCGTCTCGCCGCGTGCGCTCGACGACCAACACGCCCGCGCGGGCGAGTTCCGACCGCACCGCCCCGTCGACGGACTTCTGACAGAACAGCGCGTCGGCGCCCGACCCCGAGACCGCCCGGACGGCGTCGGCGCGGACCGACCGCTCGTGTTCGCGCAGGGCGTCGAGTTCCTCGGGTCCGTCGAGACCGAGCGACCCGGCCCCGCGGGGCGTCTCGACGGCGAGTTCGGCGTCGAGCATCGCCACTCGCGCGTCGGCGAGCGTCCGCGGTCCCTCGACGGCGCCGTCCTCGACGCCCGTCGAGGAGGTGTCGGTGTCGACGAGGACGCCGTCGAGGAGCGTCGACTCCCGGAGTTCGCCACCCGGGTAGGCGCACAGGTCGAGACGGGCGTCGTCGAAGCCGACGGCGCGGAGGCCGGAGACGGCGAGGCCGGCGAACCGCTCGGCGGCCGCGTCGTCCCACCGACCCGTGACGGCCGTCTTCGCCACGCTTCGCAGGCGCTCCTCGTCGCCCTCCTCGACCGGAAGTTCGTAGGCGGGAAGCCGTTCGCGGGCGCGGGTCGCCGCCAGCGCGTACCCCTCGACGACCGTCGTCGGGTGGTAGCCGTCCGCGACGAGCGACGACGCCGCCGAGAGCAGTTCGTCGACGAGGAGCAGGGTCCCCGTCGCGCCGTCGCCGACGCGCGCTCGCTGGGTCCGGACGGCCCGCGACAGCACCCGAGCGACGGGGTCCTCGACGTCGAGTCGGTCGAGGATACTCGCGCCGTCGTTCGTGACGACGACGGTGCCGTCGGAACCGACGAGCATCTTGTCGCGGCCGTTCGGCCCGAACGTCGACCGGACGGTGCCCGCCAGCGCCCGCGCGGATTCGGCCGGTGTCGGTACCTCTCCGTCTCGCCCGTCCCCGGTCTCCGCCAGAGGCGGCCGCGCTACGTCCGACATCGGAGCGCCGGACGGAGACGGTTCGGGGTCGCGCCCGCGTTCGCGTCCGGAGTTGCCGCTCGCATCCGTCGGGTCACCCGAGCGGGTCGTCCGTGACGACCAGGTCGCCGCGGTCGGTCTTCGACTCCTCCAGTCCGCCCGGCGAGACGTCGAACTCGAAGACGCCCTTCGGGAGCGCGAGCGTCGAACACGCGTTCGGCACGTCGACGACGCCGCTCTGCCGCCCCTCGACGGGCACCGTCCCGAGCAGGTGGTAGGCCTGCTGGCCCGTGTAGCCGAACTTCTTCAGGTAGTCGATGGCCTGCAGGCAGGCGCGACGGTAGGCGACGTGCGAGTCGATGTAGTGCTGCTCGCCGTCCTCGGTGACCGAGTAGCCGCAGAAGGTCACGTAGTCCTCGAAATGCGGGCCGCGGTGGCCGGGTTCGAAGATGGGGTGGTCGACGCCGTGCGCCTCCATGCCGCCCTTCACGAGGTCGAACTCCACGTCGACGTAGCCCGGCATCTCGATGGCGCCGCAGAACGTTATCTCGCCGTCGCCCTGCGAGGCGTGGAAGTCGCCGACGCCGAACTTCGCCCCCTCGACGTAGACGGGGAAGTACACCGTCGACCCGATGGAGAGGTCCTTGATGTCGTGATTGCCGCCGTGTTCGCGCGGCGGCACCGTCCGCGCGGCCGTCTCGGCCGCCTCCTCGGCCGCCTCGGGGTCCATCTCGCCCATCTGGGCGCCCTCGGTCGTCGGGAGGTTCGCCACGCCGGGTTCCTCCTCGCCGGTGGGGTGGTTGTGAATCGACTCGGGGTCCGCCTCGTGTTTCTCCGCCAGCGCCCGTTCGCGCTCGTTCCACTCCTCCAACAGTTCCTCGCTCGGCGCACACCCGGCCAGTCCGGGGTGAATCTTCCCCTCGTAGCGCACGTCGGGCACGTGCCGCGAGGAGACGGTGTAGCCGTCGATGTCCCAGACGGACTTGGCGGCGTCGGGGAAGTGGTCCGTCAGGAAGCCGCCGCCGTTCTGCCGGGAGAACGTGCCGGTAAAGCCGAACTCGCACCGGTCGTTCAGCGGCCCCATGTCGAGGAACTCGACCTTCAGTAGGTCGCCGGGTTCGGCGCCCTCGACGTGTACCGGGCCGGCGAGGTAGTGGACCTGGCTCAGGTCCACGTCCCGGACGTCGTTGGCGTTGTCGTCGTCGGCTATCTGGCCGCCGGTCCAATCGAGCGCCTCCAACCGCATCGTCTCGCCGGGTTCGGCCTCGACGGCCGCCGGAATGTCCGGGTGCCAGCGATTGAACGGGTTCGCGCCGGGTTGCTCGTCGGGCGGACTGTCGACGTCGACCTCGAATTTTACTTCTGGCATCGAACGTATCTCCACGCTGGCTGACAGTTCGAGTCGAGATAAACGTTTTTCTAACTTCGAGGTACTCTCTCGATTTTCTGTCCGTGAATATGCGAGGAGTTTGCTCGAATAGTATGGTAATTCCGGGGTGAAGCTTCATAAACACTATCCCGAGTTAGAATTCGAACGAACCCGCTTTCTTCCGAGTCGCCGCCGTGGAACCCCCCGAACGTCGGCGACGCCGAGGAGGGCGGACGCGGCGGCCCGAACGTATACCCGCGCGGGTGCCGAGTCGCAGTCCATGACTGACACCGACGACTACGACCGGCGGACGCTCCTCCGCGGCATCGGGGCCGGCGCGCTCGGAATCGGACTCGCGGGTTGTGCGGCCCCTGGCGGCGAAGGTGAAGAAGGTGAAGAAGGCGGAGAGGGCGGCGAAGGCGAGGAAGGCGGAGAGGGCGGCGAAGGCGAAGAAGGCGGCGAGGGCGGGGAAGGCGGCGAAGGCGGCGAGGAGGGCGACGACATCGAAGCGGGCGGGGACGAGGAGGGAGGCGAGAGCGACCGTTTGGAGGCGCCGGCCGCCTCGACGCGATAACGTGCGTCCCCCGACCGACGGCTCGCAGTCGGTTCTCGAACCGCGGCCCGCCACCTCGCTTAACCGTCCGCTCCGACTACCCGCCACCAGATGAGCGAGTCGACGTTCGACCGTCGCACGGCGCTGAAGTCGCTCGCCGGGTTCGGCGTCGCGGCGGTCCTGTTGTACCTCTTCGGTCGGGTCCTCGGCTGGGACTCCATCATCTCCGCGCTGTCGAAGGCGGACCCCGTCCCCGTCGCCCTCGCCTGCGGGAGTTCGCTGGTCGCGCTCACCGCTTGGGCGAGGGGGTGGGACGTAGTTCTCTCGTCGCTCTCGGTGGAGATTCCGTACCGCGACCTCGTCCCGACGTACTACGCCGCGACGTTCGCCGACTACGTCACGCCGTTCGGCAAGGCCGGCGGCGGTCCGTTCGTCGCCGCCGTGCTGTCGGCGGACCACGCGGTGAGCTACGAGGAGTCGCTGGCCAGCGTCGTCACCACCGACTCGCTGAATCTCCTCCCGTTCTTCACCTTCGCGGGCGCGGGCGTCGTGGTGCTCGGCGTCACCGGTAGCGTCCCGACGAACGTGCGTCCGCTGGTGTACGCGCTCGGCGCCGTCGCGGTGTGCGTCCCCCTGCTCGCCTACCTCGTCTGGCGGGTCCGAGGGCGGGCGACGCGGCTGATAACCCGCGTGCTGGACCCCCTCGCGTCTCGGGTGGGGTTTCTCGACGCCGAAGGTATCGAGGAACGGGTGGCGCGGTTCTTCTCGCTCGTCGGCGACCTCGGGCAGCGCCGGTCGTGGGTGCTCGAAACGGTCGCGCTCGCCTACGTCGGGTGGGTGTTCTTCGCCCTTCCCTTGTGGCTGGCCGGGCAGGCGATGGGCGTCGCCCTGCCGCTCCAACTGGTCGCGTTCATCGTCCCGGCGAGTTCGATGGCGAGTCTCGTCCCCACCCCCGGCGGTCTCGGCGGCGTCGAGGCGGCCGTGACGGGCCTTCTCGTGACGCTGGCGGGCGTGCCGACGCCGACGGCGGCGGCCATCGCGCTCCTCTACCGCGTCGCCAGTTTCTGGTTCGTGCTCCCGGTGGGCGGCGGCGCGACGCTGTGGCTCACCTACCGGAGCTAGCCTATATCTCGTCGTCCGGGTCGTGCTCGCTCGCCACTCGCTCGGCCTCCGCCGCGTAGCGCTCGCGCGTCTCGGGGTCGCCGACCGATTCGAGGTTGTCGGGGTCCACGTCGCGGGCGGCGGTGACCGTCGAGGAGTCGACCACCTGCGCCGCGAGTTCTCGGCGGTACGCCCGGTCGCCCTCCGGCGTCGCGTACGTGAGGATGATCAGGTCGCGGTCGTTGTAGTCGCGCTCGACGAACCAACAGCGGACGGTGTCTGCCATATTGGGTCTTCGTAGGCGAGCGGTTTCTACTCTGCGCCGGCGCCCGCCCGCGGTCCGCGACCCGCGACCCGCCGACTGCCGGGGGGCGAACGCTTTAGCGCCAGTCTGTGGTGTTGACTCATGACAACGAGCGACGTCGAGACGGTGAAGCGGGCGCTGTTCGAGGACATCGACGCCGAAGGCGAGCGGTTGCGGACGCTCGCCCGCGACATCTGGGAGAACCCGGAGGTGGCGCTCCGGGAATCCGAGTCGAGCGAACGGCTCCAGTCGGTGCTACGCGAGGAGGGGTTCGAGGTGGAGACGGGCGCGGGCGGCATCGACACGGCGTTCGTGGCGCGGTACGGGGAGGAAGACCCCGTCGTCGGCACGATGGGCGAGTACGACGCGCTGCCGGGGATGAGCCAGCGCGCGACGGCCGAACGCGACCCCGTCGAATCCGGCGCGCCCGGTCACGGCTGCGGGCACAACCTCTTCGGCGTCGGGAGCCTCGGCGGCGCCCTCGCGGTCAAGCGCGCAATCCAGCGCGGCGACCTCTCGGGGTCGGTCGTCTTCTTCGGCACGCCCGCCGAGGAGGCCGGCGGCGGCAAGGTGTACATGGTTCGCGACGGCGCCTTCGACGACGTGGACGCCGTCGTCTCGTGGCACCCCGGTTGGTACAACGCGCCGGGCAAGGGCTCCTGTCTCGCAAACGACGGCTTCGACTTCACCTTCCGCGGCGAGACGTCGCACGCGGCGGCCGCGCCCGAGTCCGGGCGGTCGGCGCTCGACGCGGTCCAACTGCTGAACACCGGCGTCGAGTACATGCGCGAACACGTCCCCGACGCCGCGCGCGTCCACTACGTCGTCCGGAACGGCGGGTCGGCGGCCAACGTCGTCCCCGGCGAAGCCAGCGTCGAGTACCTCGTCCGCGCGCCCGAACGCGCGGAGGTCGAACGCATCTCCGAGTGGGTGCGCGATATCGCCGGCGCGGCGGCGACGATGACCCGCACGGACCTCGACGCGACGAAGACCGCGGGGATGTACGGCGTTCTCCCGAACCATCCCATCGCCGACGCCGTCCGCGAGAACATGAACTCGATCGATTTCGAGTTGGGCGACGAGCAGGCCGCGTTCGCCGAGGACCTCCGCGAGACGCTCGGGGACGTCGAGGGCGCCCTCCGACAACTGCCCGAGTCCGACCGGGAGGCGGCCCGCGGGTCGGCGATGTTCTCGGACCCCATTGAGGCGCCCGACGAGGGGCAGGTCGGGTCGTACTCGACGGACTCGGGCGACGTGTCGTGGAACGTTCCGCTCGGGCGGTTCACGGCGGCGACGTGGGTCGTCGGCACGCCCGCACACTCCTGGCAGGCCGTCGCGGCCGGGAAGGACCTCGGCACCGTCGGCATGACGTTCGCCGCGAAGACCATCGCGGCGACGCTCGCCGACCTGCTGGCGGACGACGAACTCCGCGCGCGGGCCCGGGCGGAGTTCGAGGACCGCTCGGCCGGCCACGAGTACGAGAGTCCGCTCCCAGAGGGCGCGGACCCCTACGAACTCGTGAGCCGCTGAACGGCGGCGTTCGTCCCGCCGGAACCGACCGACCGATACCGGCGGACTGCTGGTAGCCGAACCGTTTTGGGTCGCAGTCTCCGATTCCGGATATGGACCTCTCTCTCGTCGACCTCTCTCCGGTCCCCGACGGCGGCACCGCCGCCGACGCCTACGCGAACACCGTCGAGACGGCGAAACGGGCCGAGAAACTGGGCTACTCGCGGTTCTGGGTGGCCGAGCACCACGGGATGGCGAGCACGCTCGCGGGGACGACGCCCGAAGTGCTGCTCGGCCGCCTCGCCGGCGAGACGGACGCGATTCGCCTCGGCACCGGCGCCGTCCTCCTGAACCACTACAGTCCGTTCAAAGTCGCCGAGGCGTTCGGCGCGCTGGACGGCCTCGCCCCCGGCCGCGTCGACGCCGGCCTCGGGCGGGCGAACGGGTCGCCGGCGTCCGACAGCGCCCTCGGCACCGAACGGCACGTCGAGGACCCCGACGGCGACCACCGCGAGAAGATAGAGGCCGTCGTCAGCCACCTCTACGACGAGTACCCCGAGACGCACGCCTACGCCGACTTGGAGATTCCGCGCTCGGACGCCGAACCCCCGGCGCCGTGGGCGCTGGGGTCGAGTCCCTCCAGCGCTGCCATCGCGGGCGAACTCGGCCTCCCCTACTGCTTCGCGGCGTTCATCCGCCCGCAGTTCGCCGCCCACGCCGTCGCGGAGTACCGCGAACGGTTCGAACCCTCCGAATCGGCGGGCGGCCTCGACGAACCGCACGTGATGGTGGCGCTGAACGCCGTCTGCGCGGAGACCGACGAGGAGGCGGCCCGCCGCCGCGCGGTGGCCGAGGCGTCGTACAAGCGGATGCGGCGCGGCGAGGTGGGCACCCGACCCTCTATCGAGGAGTCCATCGACGAACTCGGCGGCGTCCCCGACCCTACGCCCGAGACGCTGGACGAAGACGAGTGGCCGCGGGCCATTTCGGGGAGTCCGGAGACGCTCTCCGGACCCCTCGACCAACTCGCGGAGCGCGTCGGCGCCGACGAGATGATGATACAGCAGGTGGTCACCGAGCACGACCACGCGCTGGAGTCGCACGAACTGCTGGCGGAGGCCGTCGGACTGGACGGTCGGTGACGGCGCTCCGGGTCAGGCACCGATGCGGAGGAGCAGACCCGCCGCGGCGAACAGCGCCAGCGCCGTCCCGCCGGTGATGAGGACCGACGTGATGCCGGCGTGAACGGAGACGAACAGCGTGAACGCGAGCGCTCCGAGGCCGACGACGACGCACGCGCCGGCGGCGCCGAACCGCCAACCCGAACGTTCCGTTCGCACCGTCAGCGTCCGGAACAGGCGGGCGACGAGGCCGCCGACGACGCCGAGACCGAGGAGGTACGCGCCGAACCAGAACGGGTACCGTTCCCCCGTCGACCCGAGCGCGAACTCCAGCCAGTCGAAGCCGACGACGAGGAGGTAGCCCGGTATCTGGAGGGGCTGAAACGGGACGCGCATCAGGGCGTACAGCGCGACGACCACGGCGACGCAGACGGCGACGTCCCGGACGAACGCGCGTCGACGAACGTCTAACACGGGTCCGCAGGCGTCGGTCGACGACTCGGTATCGTCCGCGCCGCCGGAGGCGACCCGTGAGTGGTGTCGACGAGTTCGGCGCCGTCGACGGGCAGTGCGTCCATATCGGACCCGACGCGGGCGGACGAGTTTACGTCACCGCCCGGCGCGTGTGACGGCCCGCGTCGTCCGCGTCGCGGGTTGTCGTCGCCCGGTGGTCGGTGCGTCTCGCGGCCGACGGCAGGGTTTTTCTCGTCCGTTCCGATAGGGGGAGGCGTGACCGACGACCCCGCGCGGTTCCTCGCGGATTCGCCGGACCGTCTGACCCTGCTTCGGCGCCTCTCCGAGGGCGGCGCGTCGCCGAGCGAACTCGCCGACGACCTCCCGTTCTCGCGGCGGAGCGTCCAGCGGAACCTCGCGGCGTTCGTCGACCGGGGGTGGGCCGAGAGCGGCGGGGGGACCTACCGAGCGACCGTGACCGGCACCCTCGTCGCCGAGGAGCACGCGGCGTACGTCGACGCCCTCGACCGAATCGGCGAGTTCGCGCCGCTGTTCCGCCACCTGCCGGACCGCGACCACGCGCCGGACCCGGCGTGGCTGGCCGGCGCCGAACTGACCGCCGCGACCGACGACGACCCGCAGGCTCCGGTCCACCGCTACGTCCAGAGCGTGAAGCGCCTCGACACCGACCGTGTCAGGATGCTCTCGCCGGTGCTGAGCCGCCTGTTCCACGACGCGCACGCGTCGCTGGCGATGCGCGGCGTACACACGGACCTCGTGATGCCAGCGCCGATGGTCCGACGGGCCAGAGAGCGCAACCCGACGGAGTTCGCGACGGTCGTCCGTCTGGACGTGCTCTCGCTGTACCGCTGTCGAGATTTCTTCTCGGTCGGACTCGTCCTCGGCGACGACCGGGTGCTGCTGGCCGCCTACGACAGGGAGAAACGGTTGCGAGCGCTCGTCGAGTCCGACGACGCCCGGGTTCGCGCGTGGGCGGCGGAGTTATTCGAGCGGTACCGAGAGCAGTCGGACCGGGTGACGGAATAGGTGGTCGGGCGCCGCTGATTCCGAATTACGTATCGCGGTATGCGATATACGAGGCCTGTCGGCCGGTTCGACGAGTTCCGACGGGGCCCGCGAGTGGGAGAACCAGTATCTTCAACTGCCATCGACGCAGAACAGCGAGTATGAGTCTGGAGATGGAACGCGACTGCCCCGAGTGCGACAGCACCGAGTTCTGGAAGACGGCGTACATGGAGATTCACCTCGGGAAGAAGACGAAGTGGCGCTGTAGCGACTGCGGGTTCGGCTTCATCCAGATAGACGGCGACATCAGCACGGCGTAGGCTCGCACTGTTCTCTCTCTCTCTCTTCGCGCTTCGTTCGAGCGGCGGCCAAAAAGAGCCGTCGCGCGGTCGCTACTCCTCGCTTTCGTCAGAGTCCAGCGCCCGCCACGATAGGCGGGGTTCGCGCGCGGCGGTCACCTGGTCGATACGTCGCGCCGTCGTCTTCGAGGGCGCGTTCTCCAACTCCTCGTCGGAGTCGGCCATCGCGGCGTTGAACGCGTGCGCTAAGTCGTCGAGCGAGTCGCGGTTCTCTATCTCAGTGGGTTCGGTAAGCATCGCCTCGGGGACGAACTCGGGCCACTTCGTCGTCGGCGGGTGGACGCCGTAGTCGAGCATCCGTTTGGCTACGTCGGCGGCGTCTCTGTCGCCGGCGGTGGCGGCGAACTCGTGGTGGAACGGTTCGTACGGCACCTCGTAGTCTATCTGCGAGGCGAGGTAGTTCGCGTTCAGCACGGCCTTCGCGGAGGCGTCCGCCAGTCCCGTATCGCCGAGGCGGGCGATGTAGGCGTACGCCTTGACGAGGACGAACCAGTTGCCTTGGTAGCCGTGGACCTTGCCAATTGACTCCTCGGGGTCGAACAGTTCGTAGTTGCCGCCCGTCTCGCGGACGCGCGGACTCGGCAGGTAGGGGGCGAGTTCCTCGACGACGCCGACGGGGCCGGCGCCTGGGCCGCCGCCGCCGTGCGGCGTGGCGAACGTCTTGTGCACGTTGTAGTGCATGATGTCGAAGCCCATGTCGCCCGGACGGGCCCGGCCGAGCAGGGCGTTGAGGTTCGCGCCGTCGTAGTAGAGCAGACCGCCCACGTCGTGTACCATCTCCGCGATGTCGACGATGTCGCGTTCGAACAGGCCCACCGTGTTCGGATTGGTGAGCATCAGCGCCGCGGTGTCCTCAGAGAGGGCGGCGTCGAGGGCGTCCACGTCGACGCGGCCGTCCTCGTCGCTCGGGAGTTCCACCACGTCGTAGCCTGCCATCGCGGCCGACGCGAAGTTCGTCCCGTGCGCGGAGGCGGGGACGACGACTTCGTGCCGATCGTTGCCGTTGGCCTCGTGGTACGCCTTCGCGACGAGGATACCCGCGAACTCCCCAGCGGCGCCCGCGGGCGGTTGCAGCGTCACAGCGTCCATCCCGCCGATACGCGCGAGGTAGTCCTGCAGGTCGCAGAGGAGTTCGAGCGACCCCTGCACGCTCCCGGCCGAGCGGTCGGGGTGGACCGCCGCGTTCGGGTCGGCGGCGACGTCCTCGGTGAACGAGGG